>PMBV01000149.1 GCA_003153055.1 Myxococcales bacterium | reverse complement strand
GATGGCCGAGCCGCCCACCGCCAGCGAGCGCGAGCCGTAGGTGCCCATGCCGAACGCGGAGTTGCTGGTGTCTCCGTGCACGATGTCGACGTTCTCGATGGGCACGCCCAGTTGCTCGGCGACGATCTGCGCGAACGTCGTCTCGTGGCCCTGGCCGTGGCTGTGGGTCCCGGTGAAGACACTCACGCTACCGGTGGGGTGCACCCGTACCGAGGCCGATTCGTAGAGGCCAGCGCGCGCCCCCAAGGCTCCCACCAACGCCGAGGGCGCGATGCCGCACGCCTCCACGTAGGTCGAAAGGCCAATGCCCCGGAGCCTGCCTCTGGCCTTGGCAGCGTCTCGTCGCTTGGGGAAGTTGTCGTAGTCGATGGCCTTGAGCGCCGCGTCGAGACACGGCTCGTAGTCACCGATGTCGTATTGGAGCGCGACCGGTGTCTGGTATGGGAAGGCTGATTTTGGAATGAAGTTCTTCCGGCGGATCTCCACCTGCGAGAGGCCCATCTCCTTGGCTGCTTTGTCCACCAGTCGCTCGAGCAGGTACGAGGCCTCGGGCCGGCCCGCGCCCCGGTAGGCGTCGACGGCCACCGTGTTGGTGAAGCAGGTCTTCACCTCCACGTAGATTGCCTTGGTGGTGTACACTCCGGCGAGCAACGTGCCGTACAGCCAGGTCGGCACGGCTGGAGCGAAGGTCGAGAGGTAGGCCCCCAGGTTCGCCCGCGTGGCCACCTTGAGCCCGAGGAACTTCCCGTCTTTGTCGAGGGCCAGCTCGGCGTGGCTCAGGTGGTCTCGCCCGTGCGCGTCGGACATGAACGACTCGCTCCGCTCGGCGGTCCACTTCACCGGGCGGCTGATCTGCGCCGAGGCCCAGGTCACCACCGCCTCCTCGGCGTAGTGGAAGATCTTCGAGCCGAAGCCGCCCCCGACGTCGGGCGCGACCACCCGCAGCTTGTGCTCGGGAATCTGCAAGACGAAGGCGCCCATCAACAACCTGATGAGGTGCGGGTTCTGGCTCGTCGTGTACAGGGTGTAGTTGCCGCTCACCGGGTCGTAGTCGCCGATGGCCGCTCGTGGCTCCATGGCGTTGGGAATCAGCCGCTGGTTCTTCACGTCGATGGAGACGATCTTGTAAGCGCCCTTGAACTGCGCCTCGGTGGCTGCCTTGTCACCCAGGTGCCAGTCGAAGCAGACGTTGTCGGGGAACTGGGGCCACACCTTCGGGGCGCCGGGTTTGAGCGCGGCCTCGATGCTCGCCACCACCGGTAGCTCCTCGTAGTCGACCTCAACCAGCGCCGCGGCGGCCTTGGCCTGGGCCTTGGTCTCGGCCAGCACCACGGCAATCTGATCGCCCACGTGGCGGACCACGTCGGGCACCAGCGGTGGGTGCGTCGGCTCCCTCATCGGCGTGCCGTCCTTCTGGGTGATGAGCCAGCCGGTGGGAATGCCGCCCGTCTTCATGTGCTGCCCGGTGAAGACCGCCACGACCCCGGGCGCCTGCTCTGCCGCCTTGGTGTCGATGCGCTTGAGGCGCGCGTGGGCCATGGGCGAGCGGACGAACACCGCGTACGTCTGGTTTGGCCGGTTGATGTCGTCCGTGTACCGGCCCTTTCCGAGGAGGAATCGCGCGTCTTCCTTGCGCTTGACTGCGTCGCCAATTCCAGAGCTCATCTCATCACCTCTTCATGGCCGAGGCGGCCGCTTGCACCGCCTTCACGATGTTGTGGTACCCGGTGCAGCGACAGAGGTTGCCCTCGAGCCAGCGGCGCACGTCAGCTTCAGACGGCGAAGGGTTCGTTGTAATGAGCTCGAGCGAACTCATCACCATGCCCGGCGTGCAGTAGCCGCACTGGAGCCCATGGGCTTCCTTGAACGCGGCCTGGAGCGGATGCAGCTCGACGCCCTTGGCCAGCCCCTCGATGGTGGTGACCGCTCGCCCGTCGGCCTCGACCGCCAGCATGGTGCAGCTCTTCACGCTCTTCCCGTCGACGTGCACGGTGCAGGCGCCGCACTGGCTCGTGTCACAGCCCACGTGCGTGCCGGTCAACCCCAGCTGGTCTCGGATGAGCTCGACCAACAAGGTCCGCGCTTCGACCTCCTTGGTCACTCGTTTCCCGTTGATGGTGAGGGTGATGTTCTCCATGGCACCTCCAGCGACAGCGTGCGTGCGCGGTCGGAATATCGGGGTGGAGCTGTGTGCGGCGTGCAGCGGGGAGCTCGAGTCTCACGACGGCCAGTTTCCCTGTCAAACCGAAATCGACCGCCGCGGTGCGTCGCCCAATGAGCCAGCCGCGGGGACGATGCCGGGGGTTGGCCAGGCGGTTACAACCGTGCCGATGAAAAGCATTCAAGAGGCGCTCGACTCGATGATGCCGGCGTTCGAGCCCACCGGCACCCAGCGCTTGGGGTTGGGCGAGACATTGGGTTTCTCCCTCGCGGAAGACGTCGTGACGCGTCGAGACCTGCCCCCGTTCGACAACAGCGCGATGGATGGCTATGCGTTGCGCACCACCGACGTGAGGGGCGCTTCTCGGGCCGCTCCCTGCGAGCTGCGGCTCTCGAGCGAATCCCGTGCGGGAGGCCCCACCCCGCCGCCCCTCTCCCCGGGCGCGGTGATGCGCATCTTCACTGGGGCCCAGGTCCCCGAGGGAGCGGACGCCGTGGTCCCCCAAGAGGACGTGGAAGTGCGAGGGAAGACGGTGGTGTTTCATCGAGCGCCCGAGGTAGGCGAGTGGGTCCGAAGGAGGGCGAGCGACACGGCGCAGGGCCGGGTGCTGCTCGCCCAGGGCTCGTGGCTGGGGCCGGGAGAGCTCGGGCTGTGCGCCGCGCAGGGCATCGCGGTGGTGAGCGTGCATCGGCAGCCGCGGGTCGCCATCATCTCGACCGGCGATGAGCTTCGCGACATTCATGACACCCTGAGTCCCGGGACCATCGTCAATTCGAACGCGTACGCCCTCAGCGCGCAGGTCCGGTTGGCCGGCGGCCAGCCGGTGGTGCTGCCGATCGTCCCCGACGAGCTCGAGGCGACGGTGCGGGCCCTCGAGCAGGGGCTCGACTGCGACCTCGTGTTGACGTGTGGAGGTGTCTCGGTTGGCGACTACGACTTGGTCAAGCAAGCCTTCGCGACCGTGGGCATCCAGGCCGACTTCTGGAAGGTGGACATCAAGCCGGGAAAGCCAATCACTTTCGGCAGGAAGGGTGGGGTGCCGGTGGTGGGTCTCCCGGGCAACCCGGTGAGCGCGATGGTGGCCTTCGAGGTGCTGGTGAGGCCTGGCCTGAGGAAGATGGCCGGTGACCCTCGGCCCTACCGGCTGCGGCACCTGGTCACGTTGGCGGTGGAGCACCGTCATGAGAAGGGGAGGGTCGAGCTCGTCCGGGCACGGGTAGCGATGCAGGAGGGGAGGCTCTGGGCAACGCCGCTCGAGCTCCAGGGCTCAGGCTCGTTGCCCTCGGTGGTTGGGGCTGATGCCTTCGTGGTACTCGACGGGCAGCGAGAGGTCTTCGTCCCTGGGGAGGCGCTCCCGGCGATTCTCCTGCGAGACGAGGTGGGTAGCGAGGTGTCGCCCTTCGCGAATGGTACCATTGGTGACGTTGCTGGGGACCCTCGCTCACCAGGGCCTGGGCAACGAGCTGGGTCGGCGAGTGAGGCGCCTTGATGAGGGCGGGCGGGATGCTTCGCGTTCTCCTGGGCCAGCCCAACCAGCCCCTCGACCATGGGGCGAGGGGAGCAAGGGTCTCCAGCAATGTCACCAATGGTACCATTCGCGGGTCGGCCATCAATCGGGACAATTCCTTGCCGTGCAGAGGAGCTGATCTGATCGCCCGTCGGCGCGGCTCCTGACCCAGCCGTCCTCCCTGGGGCAGGCTGCTCTATCAGGTCCATCGACGACCGGGCCCCTGCTCGACGGCCCTTGAACCAATGCCCTGGAGACGATTCACTGGTGCTTCATGGCACCAATCGACCTGAACCTCCTCCGAGCCTTCGCGGCCGTCTACGACGCGGGGACCTTCTCGGGGGCGGCCCAGAGCCTCGGAGTTCCCCGCTCCACCATCAGCCGCAGCGTCGCCGCCCTCGAGGACGCGGTGGGGGCCCAGCTCTTCCACCGCACCACGAGGAAGGTCTCGACCACCCTCGAGGGCCGTGCCCTGTACGATCGCACGGCCCCCGCGCTCACCTCGCTGAAGACAGCCCTCACCGACCTGCCCCGACCCCACGAGGAGCCGACCGGCGTGCTCAAGATGACCGCCCCCGCCGACCTCGGCCGGGTGCTCCTCGCGGAGGCCGCGGCGCGCTTCGCCGCCCGGTTTCCCAAGGTGACGCTCGAGCTGCACCTCTCGAATCGCGTCGTCGACCTGGTTCGCGAGGGCTTCGATCTCGCCCTGCGCATCTCCTCTCGCCCCTTGCGAGACTCGAACTCCATCGCCCGCAAGGTCGGCTCCATCGCCATGCACCTCTACGCCGCACCCAGCTACCTCGCCCGCCGAGGCACGCCCCGAACACCCGAGGAGCTGGTCAACCACGACGTCATCAGCCTGCACGACAGCGGGCCCCAGTCGCTCACCTCCGCCGAGCACCGCACCACCGTCAGGGTCGCCGGGCGCATTCAGGTCGACGACATGCTCTTCATTCGCGAAGTCGTGCGTGCTGGCGCGGGCATCGCCACGCTCCCGTCCTTCCTCGCTGCCGCCGAGCTCGCCGAGGGCAGCCTGGTGCGCGTGCTCCCCAAGTGGGCCACCGACAGCGGAACCGCGTTCCTCGTCCAGCCTCAGGCCAAGAACATCCCGACCAGGGTCTCAGCCTTCAAGGAGCTGCTCCTCGAGCTCCTTCGCCAGCGCCCCCTCGAGTGACCGTCGCCGAACTCGGCGGAATCACTCACAGAGACGACCCTGGGCCAACGCAGGGTTGAATTTTGGCCGCGCGTGCGCGTTCCTACCAAGCATGATGAACCTCTTGATCGCCCTGGTGTGCACGGTGGACGGCGCCGTGGTGTACCAGTGGGTCGATGTCGATGGCGTCACGCACTACACCAACAACCCCTCGACCATTCCCGCGGGGGCGACCGTGACGCCCACCACCGGGCAAGACATCAACGTCATCTCGGTCGATCAAACCGGCGCTGACCCCGGCTCGCCCGAAGCTGCCCAAGCGACCGACGAAGAGGAGACCGAGCCCGACCAACTGCCCCCCGATGCCCAGCTCACGCCTGAGGAGCAGGCCGCCCAGCAACAGGCCATCGCCGAGCAGCAAGGGCAGGTCAACTCGGTGGGCGAGTTCGAGGCGCCGCTGGCGGCTTCCGGGCAGTGGATGGACGTCGACGGGTACCGCGCGTGGCAGCCCTCGGCCTCGGTGGTGGGTGCGGGCTTCGTGCCCTACCAGACCAACGGGCACTGGGAGTGGACCTCTGCCGGCTGGGTCTTCGTCAGTGACTACGACTGGGGCTGGGCGGCCTTTCATTACGGGCGGTGGTGGCAGTCACCGTCGTACGGGTGGCTTTGGTACCCAGGTCTGTCCTGGAGCCCGGCCTGGGTCAGCTGGCGCCTCGGAGGCGGCTACGCCGGGTGGGCACCGCTGTGGCCCCGGCACATTCGTTGGCACCCTCGGTGGTGCTTCGTGCCGACCCAGCACATGGGTGACGTGGCCTTCCATCGGTACGCCCTCCACGGTTCAGGGTACGGCCTGGCCTTCCACGCCACGGCTAGGCTCCCGTTTCGGGCCCACGGGCCTAGCGTCGCGGGAGTGCAGCGCTGGGGTGGCAGTGTGCCCATGGGCTCACTCAACCGGGGCGGCTTCGGCCACGGTCAGCCCGGTTGGTCCGGTGGGAATCGTGCCCCGCCCTCCGCTGGCGGGTTCCGGGCGCAGCCTCAGGTCGGGTACGGCGGGTACCGGTCCGCGCCTCCGTCCGTGGGTGGCTACCGTGCACCGACTCCCTCCGTCGGTGGGTTCCGCGCCCCGCCACCGTCCACGGGTGGCTACCGTGCGCCCCCTCCTTCCGGGGGTAGCTTCCGCGCCCCGCCCTCGGGTGGGTTCAACGGGCCATCGGGGCATGGTGAGTTCCGCGCCCCGCCGAGCTCCGGCGGGTTCCGAGCAGCGCCGCAAAGCGTCGGTGGATTCCGGGGCGGGTATCGAGCACCTCCCTCCGGTGGCAGCTTCGGCGGGAGCTCGGGTGGAGGTTCACACTCGGCGCCTTCATTCGGTGGCTCGCACTCAGGCGGTGGCGGCGGCTTCCACGGCGGTGGCGGCTCGCCGGGTGGGGGACACTTCGGCGGTGGTGGCCACGGCCGGCGCTGACGTGTCTGCGCCCGTGCCGGAAGGTGTCACCCTCGTCGGAGGCATCCTCGCCCGGCCCCGACTCCTCCCGGCAAGTACCGCGTCCCCGGGGCCCAGCTGCTCAAGACGACCTTCGCGACAGACGTCCTGACGTGCGACAAGTGCGGCGGCCCTCGGCGCGTCGTGACGTCTGGCGCTGCCCCTGCGGCGGCCGCCGAAGAGTACTGGCCGTGGTGTCGAGCCACCGCACCGCCGAGGGGGTCCTCCAGCGCCCCTCGCAAGCTCCTCCCTGCCTCCCGCAGCCCCGACCCACCTCAGCTCTCCCTTCCTCTGTGACGCGACGCAGTGCGACGCTGGCTTCATCAGCCACGGGGACCTCTGTCACCAACGCGGAATTCGGGTCATCAGCGCCGTGCCCCCAGGAGGTTCGCGACTGCTCCGTCGCGGGCTGCGCTCTGGCCGGCTCCGGCAGGGTATTCAGGTTCGCCGCCTTGTCTTCCTCTCCTTTTCAAGGACGCCGAGGCGAATGTTCTGGTCCCACACCCGAATAGGCGCTGCCTACGCCTCAGCGTGCAGGCGTGTCCCCCAAGTCGTCAAAGATGCTCGGGCCTCGATTCTTGAGCCCCCGATCCGAAGTGATTGGCTTCCAGGAACTTGCGCTGCGCTCTCTTCTCTCCGGATGTTCTGCCTCGAACTCCGCCACCGCACTCGCGGCCTGCTCGTGGACCGATTGGTCGTCCGGAAAACGTGCGCGAAGTGCCTCCAGGCTGCTTCGCACGGACTCATAGTCTGGCGGGTCTGACCTGTGCAGGCTGTCGACCGCGAGGGACGAGAGGCGCGGAAGCAGGCGCGTCCTGATCGCCTGATCCAAGGTTGCGAGTTGTTCGTGGGAGAATAGCCGCAGCCATTCTTCGTCGGCGACAAAACTCGGGTCATCAAACGCTAATGCGTGCTCCGTGAGCTGCTCGACCCCAACCCTTCGGTGCTCTTCTGTTGCAATTCCGGTGGCAAGGAGCCGCAACGCCAGATCACGCCGTTCTGTGCAAGTGTTGAGCATCAAGGTGAATTGGAAAGCTTTCGTGACAACTGTCGGTTCCAGCGACGTGTAGTAGCGAAGGAACTCGTCGTTCGTGCGCCAAGTGAGGAAGGAGAGCACCGAGTCTCGCGCCCAGAAAGGCCAATCACGAGTGTGCTTCCCAGCAGTTGCAAGTCGCCGCCCGACCAGTTTGAAGAGTGACTCCGGCACAACAAGTGCGCGCTCGACTTCGACCTTGCCGCACACAATCGTTCGCAGAAGGTCTTCGATAGGGCTGCTAGAAACGTAGTCTTCAAGGAGTTCGGGCTTATTCTTGAGCCACTCACGAAAGGCGTCGGACAGCGATGGGTGCTGAAAGCGCCATTCGCGGTGGCTATCGTCACAAGTCAAACGCAGGAAACTACCCTCAAGATCGGCGAGGGCCTTCCGAACGCCAGAGGCAGTGCTGCCGATCCGGTCAAGGAACTCGGACTCGTCGTCCGAGGCCGTGAAAGGGGTCGCCAGACGACCTCCGCGCATGTGAACGAGGCCCAGGGCAGCTCGCGAGCCATTGTCGAGGCCTTCCAGAACCTCGAAAAGGTATTCATCGGGTCGCGCAACAAAGTCGAGAAGCGATTCCCCTGTGAGCGGATGGAGCGATCTCGTGAACTGCGGCTCAGCCATGCGCCGCGCCAGTTCGGGCAGGAAGTTCTGGTGAGCAGCGATAGCCTCCAGTCGATCAGGATTGAGTTGCCTCAGCGTGCTTACTGGCTGTCTGCCGAGTCTCAAGTGATTGTAGAGAATCTGCTCCCGCTCCTCCTTTGAGAAATCCTCAACGCGGATCACGACCTGACCGTCGTCCCAGCCCGGCAACATCGATGTCTTCAGGTGTGGCCGGGCAGCGTTAAAGATGTAGTCCCGTGATGTAAATAGAAATCGAGTCCCGTTCTTCAGCGCCGCACGGATGGTCAGTATCGATCGGTTGAAACTATCGGCGGTTCTCTGGTCGAACTGCTGTGCGCCGAAAGCGTCATCAAGCCAGATGATCTGGTCATTTGTGTTCGGGTTCCAGCTGGCGCTGATGTCTTCGAAGCCTGAGATGACGATCGGGCGCACGCGACTTGCGTCGATCGCTGCGACCATGAGACTCGCCGCGATCGAGGTCTTGCCAGAACCCGGTCTGCCAACAAGGAATGCGAAGCCCCTCTCTTGCAGAGCCTGAAAGGCGAGGGAGTGTGCCCGGACTGGAACCAAACGCGCCAGGTCATCGTGCATGGTGGCGAGGATCGCCGAGGCTTGGATGTAGGCGCGCTCATCGAGGATCTCAGTTAGGTCGCCAAGTCCGTAGAGCCTGGGAACAAGCGCTCGCAGTGACTTCTCCTCCTCGAGGAGTTCGCATATCAATTCGTAGCCAAGGAGGTGCGGGCGCTTGACCCCAGCCGCGAGGAGGGCGGAGGTGGCTTTCTCGGCCTCACCCGCCGCGAGGTGCTGGTTCGTGAAGAGGAGATAGAAGTGGCATAGCCCCTTCTTCACGAGGCGAGTAATCTTGTCGAGTTCTCCCGTGACAACACTTGCCTTGAAGGCGCTCGCTGGTTCGCCAACGTGCTTGCATTGAACGACAGCCGGTTTTGATGGACCTGACCCAGTCGACCATGGACCAAGAAAGAATGCGTCTCGTCCGCCATCCCTGCCCTTGCTGAAGCTCTCTACATGCTGATGGTACTTGACTCGCAGGATTGTGCGGCAGAGCTGCTCGAACGAGTACCACCCGAGCTGATGGAGGTCAAAGCGCAGCACGCTTTGCAGAATAGCCCGACCAGGAGGGGCCGTCAGCTTACACCCGACCTGAGCGGGGCCCGAACACAAAGGACCTTCTGTGTGCACCGAAGCTACAAGGTTCCGCTCCACCTCGTGCGGCGCCGTCACCCCTGGCTTCTCCGCCGGCGGGGCGGGACGCGCCGCCCCCGAGCGCAGACAGCTCGGGTTCGCCGCATTGATCTTCCTCACTTGGTGGCGCCAGCTGGGAGCTAAGGGGCGGGTGTTCCGCATGGCCTATTGCGGGACCATCACCCTCCATGAATTGGGTGGGAAGGCGCTCCACACCATCCGCTACGGGCGCATGCCGAAGTCGGACCCTCGGTCCCTATTCGACGGTCCTCGTCGCGCGCTCAGCGCGGGCTCCCGTCGCCTGGGCCGAGGCGGTCACCAGGGCCTTCCACGGCAGCTCCACGCAGGCGAGGCGGGCGGGAAAACCCCGTACGGCTCTGAGTGGCTCCAGCGGCCCACTGTCGGTCGGGGGAGTCTCCGCACGCGCGCGAGCCTCGAGTGTCGTCGCCAGCTCGCGTGCCTCACTGAGTGCGTGGCAGGCAGGTCTCGACCGCGCTATTCTCGAAGAGATGAAGCGCTTGCGCTCGCTCCTTATGCCTCTGGCGGCTCTGTGCCTTGGTGCTGACTCACTCGCGCAACCTGCTTCGCGCCAAGACGCAACAGGGCTCTATCGAAGCGCGGCGAAGTCGGTGGTTGTTGTGGCGACGCAGACCAAGAGCGGGCTCTCATATGGCAGTGGCGTGGTCATCGGCCCAGGCAGAATTGTGACAAACAAGCATGTTGTAGCTGGATCGAACGGCTGGGTTGCGGTAAAACAAGGCGACCGATTCTGGCGAGCTGAGGTCTTCAGGCTCGGTGTGTCGGACCTCGCACTGTTAGATGTGCTGCTCAAGGTCGGAGAGGAGTTCAAACTCCCACCCGCTTTCCTCCGCCCCACACAAACGGTCTCGATAGGCGAGCGAGTCTACGCCATTGGAGCACCACTCGGGCTGGAACAAACAATGTCGGAGGGGCTGATTTCTGGATTGGGGGCCGGCGCCGACCATGGCTTTTTGCTACAAACAACCGCCGCCATCTCTCAGGGCTCAAGTGGTGGAGGGCTATTTGACTCTCGCGGCAGATTGGTTGGTATCACAATCATGTATCTAGATAAAGGGCAGCAGCTCAACTTCGCGCTCCCTGCGGATGAGGTGGTGTCATTGACTAAGAACCCGCCCGCCACGGCCCCGACGGACGCAGACGAGGATGGGTGGGTGGAACTGCCACCTGCCGTCATGCCGCCTCCCCGCCGGCCGTTGCCCCGTCCACTCTCAAGGATATCATGTTACTTTATCGGGGTGTTTCTGGATGATGTCGCTCAGCGTGTGATCACAAAGGAGTCCGTACAAATCTGGCTGGAGGGCAAGGTGCGCAAGGCAGGTCTTCAGGTGGTCGACTCAGAAAACGGAGGAGAGTGCGCACAACTTGCTATCTCGGTAGATTCGTTTGTGAGTGACCAGGGCGTGGTCACCTACTCTGGCACGATTGAGGTGCACCAGGCGGTCGAATTCGACCAAATCGGACCAAGAGCTGTAACGACGTGGAGTCGCGGGCTTTTCGGATTCGCCGGTAGCAATGTTGTTTTCAGTTCGC
Source organism: Myxococcales bacterium (assembly GCA_003153055.1). The sequence continues at coordinate 29,726 of PMBV01000149.1, read as the reverse complement.
TGAAAACGATGCTGGAGAAGAGCTTTGGGGAGTTCACCACGGCCCGACTTACCGAGTAGTTCCGCGCGCATGGACCTAGCCTAGGAATTCGGCCTGCCAGGGCATCCCCTCGGGCCGTTCGCGAAATCTGCGCCCCCCGTTATCCCGCTCTCTGGCTCAAGGTCGGTGCTCCGGTTCGCCGCTTTGACTCTCCTCTTCTTCGCGCCCTCAGCGCGGAACGGGCGGGCTCCCGTCGAGAGCGCTCACCAGGGCCTTCCACGGCAGCTCCACGCAGGCGAGGCGGGCGGGAAACTCCCGTACGCTCCTCAGCGGCTCCAGCAGCCCACCATCGGTGGGTGGGGTCTCCGCCCGGGCGAGAGCCTCGAGTGTCGTCGCCAGCTCGCGTGCCTCACTGACTCGCTTTCCCTCGACCACCTCGCCCATCAGCGAGGCCGACGCCTTGGAGATGAGGCAGCCGCGCACCTCGAAACGCAGCGTGCGCACCACTCCGTCGGCGACCAGCAGTCGGAGGATGACTCGATCGCCACACAGCGGGTTCGTCTGCCGAGCCTGGTGGGTGGCACCCTCGAGCGGCCCCTCTCGCCGCGGGTGGTTGCCGTGCTCCACGAGCAGGGCCTGATAGAGCTCCTTGGGGTCAGTCATCGGGCACCTGTGAGCAGCTGGCGAGCGCGAGTGAGGGAGTCGACCAATCGGTCAATCTCCTCCTCCACGGTGTACACCCCGAAGGACGCCCGCGCCGTGGCCACGAGGCCGAAGTGGTCCATCACCGGCTGGGTGCAGTGGTGGCCAGTGCGAATGGCGATGCCGTCGAGGTCCACCGCGGTGCCCAGGTCGTGCGGGTGAATGTCGCCCACCGCGAAGGACACCACCCCGATGCGGTCGGCGGCCGTCCCCACCACCTCGAGCTCGGGCACCCGCGCGAGCGCCCTCAGCGCATACCGGGTCAGCTCGGCGTCTCGGGCCGCCACCGCCTCGGGACCCAGGGCCCGGAACCACTCGATGGCCGCGCCCAGGCCGATGACGCCGACGATGTCCGGGGTTCCCGCCTCGAAGCGGTGCGGTGGCTCGCGGAACGTGGCGGAGTCGAGGTGAACCTCGGCCACCATGTCGCCGCCGCCCTGCCACGGCGGCATGGCCTCGAGCACCGAGTACCGACCCCAGAGCACCCCGGCGCCAGTGGGCCCGTACAGCTTGTGCCCAGAGAAGACGTAGAAGTCGCACCCGAGGGCCTGCACATCGACCGGCCCGTGGGCCACGCCCTGGGCGCCGTCGACCAGCACCATCGCACCGACCGCTTTGGCACGTCGGGTGATGGCCTCCACTGGCACGCGGGTCCCCAAGCTGTTCGACGCCTGACTCACCGCGACCAACTTGGTGCGCTCGGTGAGCAGCTCGTCGAGGGCGCTCAGCACCACCGCGCCGGTGTCGTCGATGGGCAGCACCCGGAGCGTGGCCCCGCGCTCACGGCAGACGAGCTGCCAGGGCACCAGGTTGGAGTGGTGCTCGAGCTCGCTCACCAGCACCTCGTCGCCCGGCCCCAGATGGGCTCGCCCCCAGGCCTGAGCCACTAGGTTGATGCCCTCGGTGGTGCCGCGGACGAAGACGACCTCCCTCGGGTGCGCCGCTCCGATGAGGCGCGCCACTGACGCCCGGGCCGCCTCGAAGGCTCGAGTGGCCTCCACGCTCAGGGTGTGCACGCCCCGGTGGATGTTCGCCGTCGCCTGGGCGGCGCGCGTCATGGCCTCGAGCACCGCCCGCGGCTTCTGGGCCGTGCTGGCCGAGTCGAGGTAGGCCAGGGGCCGGCCGTTCACCAGCCGCTCGCACCAGGGGAACTGGGCCCTCAACGCTCGTGAATCGAGTGGCACTACCCCATGTCTTCCCGTTTGGCCCTCGCGCGTCAAGGCAGGTCGCCACATGGTCGGGTGGCGAAGCGGGCCGCCTTTGCTTACCGTCGGGCACCAACAGTGGGAGGTGGCGCATGGAAAACCCGAACACCACCGACGTGCTCGAGCGAGCGGCGGCCTGGCTCTCTCAGGGGCGGAAGGTGGCGCTGGCCACGGTCATCGAGACCTGGGGCTCGTCACCTCGGCCTCGCGGCTCTCGACTGGCCATTCGCGACGACGGGCAGTTCGTCGGCTCGGTGTCCGGTGGCTGCGTCGAGGGCAAGGTGGTCGAGGCGGCCCACGAGGTGATGGGTGGCGCTCCGCCCAAGATGCTCGACTTCGGGGTGTCGAACGAGGAGGCGTGGCAGGTGGGGCTGGCCTGTGGCGGCTCCATTCGCATCTTCGTGGAGCCCGTCGAATGAAGCGCGAGGTGCTCGACGCCGTGGTCCGAGCTCGCGGCGAAAAGCGCGCGGTGGTATTGTTCACCCAGCTCGACGGCCCCTCCGCGACGCTGTGGTCTCCTGGCGATGCACCCCTCGACGCGCAGCGCTCGGAGGCGGCGACCCGGGCGCTCGCCACCGATGACGCCTTCGTCTTCTTGCCCGGAGGCCCCGACGGCCCGAAGTACTTCGTCGAGGCCTTCAACCCGCCGCTGCGGCTGGTGCTGGTGGGCGCGGTGCACATCGCCGAGGCGCTGGCGGCGGTGGCGAGCGTGGCTGGCTACGAGGTCATCATCGTCGACCCCCGGGAGGCCTTCGCCCGACGCGAGCCCTTCGAGGGGTATCGGGTCATCACCGAGTGGCCCGACGAGGTGCTCGAGGGCCTGGGGGTCGACCATCGCACGGCCATCGTCACGCTGACGCACGACCCGAAGATCGACGACCCGGCGCTCGAGGCGGCGCTCAGGAGCCCGGCCTTCTACATCGGGGCTTTGGGCAGCGGGAAGACGCACGCCTCCCGCGCCCGCCGGCTCAGCGAGAAGGGCTTCGGCCCGGATGACCTCGGCCGTATCCACGGGCCGGTGGGGCTCAGAATCGGCGCCCGCACCCCGGCGGAGATCGCCGTCTCGGTGTTCGCCGAGCTGACCCAGCAGCTGAGGCTGGGCGCGCGACCGGGAGCGGCCTAGATGCGTTTCGAGGAGGTCGAGGTCTCGTCGGCCGTGGGGGCGGTGCTGGCCCACTCGCACTTCCTCGGGCCCCAGGTGTCCTTGAAGAAGGGGCGAGTCTTGAGCCGCGCCGACGTCGCAGCCCTCGCCACGGTTGGGGTCGAGCGGGTCTTCGTGGCCCGCGTCGAGCCGGAGGATCTCTCCGAGGACGAGGCCGCTCACGCCGTGGCCCAGGCCATCGCCGGCCCTCACGTCACCGTGGCCGATGCCACCACGGGTCGAGCGAACCTCTTCGCCAGGGCGCGGGGGCTCCTGCTGGTGAGCGAGACCGGAGTCGACGCGTTGAACCTGGTCGACGAGCGCATCACCTTCGCCACGCGCCGCCCCTATTCTGTGGTGTCGGCCGACGAGCTGGTGGCGACGGTCAAGATCATCCCTTTCGCCGTGCCTTCGTCGGCGGTCGAGGCGGCTCGCCGGGCGTCCGGTGGGCCGCTGGTGCGCGTGGCGCCGTTCATACCCAAGCGGGCTGGGCTCATCTTGACCACCTTGGGGCCGGCCCGCGCGACGATGGAGGCCCGAGCGGCCAACGCCCAGCGTCAGCGCCTGGCGTACCTCGGTGGGAGCCTGGTGCGCGAGCTCAGGGTGCCCCATGACGCGGCCGCGGTCGCCGGCGCCTTGAGGGTGTTGCTCGACGAGGGGCTCGACCTGGTGCTGGTGCTGGGGGTCTCGGCCATCGTCGACCGGGGCGACGTCATTCCCCGCGCGGTCGAGGGCGTGGGTGGTGTGGTCGAACACCTGGGCATGCCGGTGGACCCAGGCAACTTGCTCATGCTCGCTCGCCGGGGTGCCACGCCCATCATCGGCGTGCCGGGGTGCGCCCGTTCGCTCAAGCGCTCCGGCTTCGATTGGGTGCTGGAGCGGCTCGCGGCCGACGTGCCCGTCACCGGTGGAGACCTGATGCGGCTCGGCGCCGGAGGCCTGTTGGCCGAGCTCGATCGCCCGTCGCCGAGGTTGAGGTCCGAGGTCGAGGCGCCTGCTCCGCCCCGCGTCGCGGCCGTGGTGCTGGCGGCGGGCATGGGCCGGCGCATGGGCGGGGCCAACAAGCTGCTCGAGCCCGTCGGAGGCGTGCCCATCGTCTCCCGCGTCGTCGACGCGCTGCTGGCCTCTCGTGCGAGACCCATCTTCGTGGTGCTGGGCCACGAGTCAGACGCGGTGAGGCGAGGGCTCGAGGGCCGAGACGTTCACTTCGTCACCAACCCGCGCTTCGAAGAAGGGCTGGGTGCTTCTCTGAGGGCGGGCATCGAGGCGGTGATGTCGGCGGACGGGCCCACGGTCGATGGCGCTCTGGTTGCGTTGGGTGACATGCCCTTCCTCCGGGCCGACCATGTCGACACGCTCATCGCGGCCTTCGACCCCAACGGGCCCTTCTCGGTGTGCGTGCCGGTGCATGAGCGCAAGCGCGGGCACCCGGTGCTCTGGTCGTCGCGGCACTTCCCCGAGATGCGCAAGCTCGAAGGAGACGTGGGGGCGAGGAGCCTCCTCGATGCCCACGCCGACGCGGTGCTGGCCGTGCCCGTCGACGACCCGGCGATTCACACCGATGTCGACACCGTCGAGATGCTCGAGGCAGCCAGGGGGCGCGTCGACGGCGAGGGGTGAGCGGCGGCATCGCCCTCCTGGCGAAGGACTCGGGCATTCGAGGATCCGGCCAGCCTCGTGTCTGTCAGATGGAAGCTGCTCTTCCATTTGGCCCTCACCCCTGCGAGCCAGGCGACCTCGCGTCGAGGTCGTGCCGTGGCGTAGGATGAGCCTTCGCACGGGAACGGCTCGGGCAAGGGCGGGTGCCTGTCACGTGTGCTCACCGAGGTCTCGCGTCGAGGGGCTGGCCAGACGGCCTCGGTGGTTGGACAGTAGCCCCGCCCTCGCACCTCAAGGCGTGCTCGCCGCTCGGCGCCTGTGGGGCTATGCTCCTGCTCGTGACGGCCGTTCCCTCCCAGCTTCCGACCGTGCTCGACCAGCGGGTGCAACTCTCGATGGATTGGGAGCGCTTCGAGCGGTTCCTCGAGCTCCGCGGGGACGCCAGTGGGACGAGGGTCGCCTATCTCGACGGTCGACTGGAGATCATGAGCCCGTCCGATTCGCACGAGTCCATCAAGAAGCGCCTCGCCCGGCTGCTCGAGGCGTGGGCCGAGGAGGAGGACGTCGAACTCGACGGTTACGGCTCCTGGACCGTGACCGACCGGCTGAAGGAGGTCGGCGCCGAGGCGGACGAGTGCTACCTGGTAGGCAGCCGGGCTCCTGGCAAGAAGCCGGATCTCGCCATCGAGGTGAATTGGTCGACGCACGGGGTGGACAAGCTCGAGGTGTGGCGCCGCCTCGGGGTGCCAGAGGTGTGGGTGTGGGAGGAGGGTACGCTGCGGGTCTTTCGGCTCAACACCGCGGGCAACTACTCGAGGGGCAAACGCAGCAAGCTGCTTCCTCGCCTCGATCTCCAGCTCCTCGCTCACTTCGTCGGTGAGCGGAACCAGCTTCTCGCCGTCAAGGCGTTCCGAGCGGCGCTGCGGTCGAGACGAGGTCAGTGAGGCTCGGCCGTCACCAGCAGCTCCCCCAGGGGGAAGTCGATGTCGGGGAAGGACACCGGCCGAATCGAGTCGCGCGGGCCCAGGACGAAGTGCTCGGTGTACACGCCATTCTTCGGCGAGCGGAAGACCTCGAGCTGGTTGGCCCTCACGTTGACAATCCAATACTCCGGGGCAGCACCCTCGGCATAGAGCGGCGCCTTCACGACACGGTCGTCTCGCAACGAGGACTGGGCCACTTCTATCAGCAGGAAGGCCGTGGTCGGATGCGGACCCGGCCTCGGTCGCTTCGGTGTCAGCGCGAAGTCAGGCTCCGGCATCGAATCTTCACTGGCCCGCAGCGGGAGCTGTGGCCTCACCCTCGCCACCTCGCCGAAGGCCTTCACCAAGAGCCAATTCAATTGCTCCATCGCCCACCCGTGCTCCTCACCCTGTGGCGCCATCCACACGACCCTCCCCCTGAGCAGCTCGACCTTCTGGTCCTTGAACGCACCCATGGCCGCGAGCGCCTCGTACTCGGAGACGCGCAGCGGCCGGAGCCGCTCGTTCAACCGCTCTTCGACCTCGTTCATCATCATCACCCTCTCCATACCAGGCGGGTCTGACAACGCCTGCGCAGCGTCCCCGCCTGACTCTACCTCGCACGGCGCTCTCTCGACGCACCGACCCAGCCGTTTCGGGTGGCGAGCCGAGGAGCGACCCATTACGCAGACATCCCCGACCGTCGGGCCCACCTCGCACCCAAGGACCACTGCATGAAGCTGGAAGGGGACTTCTTCTTCGAAGCCGGGGTGCAAGACGTCTGGCGCTCGCTGCTCGACCCCGTGGTGCTGGCGGCGGTGATGCCGGGCTGCGAGAAGCTCGAGTTCGTCGACGGGCGCTACCTGGGCGAGCTCAACATCAAGATTGGCCCAGTGCAGGGCAAGTTCGCCGGCATCGTCGAGCTCAAGGACGTCAATGAGCCAGTCAGCTACACCATGGTCATCGACGGGCGAGGAGCGCCGGGCTTCGTGAAGGCGACCGCCGGCATCAAGCTGGCCCCCGACGGCGTGGGCACCCGCATGACCTACGACGCCGACGCGTTGGTGGGCGGGAAGATCGCCAGCATCGGTCAGCGCCTGGTCGACGCCTCGGCCAAGGCCATCACCAAGCAGAGCCTCGAGGGCCTGCACGAGAACATCAAGGCTCGCTCCACGGCGCGCGCCAGCCACGCCCTCGCCCCGCACGAGGCGACTCCGGCGACCCCGGTGGACCCCCCGGTCATTCGTGCCGACCCGGCCGTGTTCGCCGCCAACGTCGCCAAGGAAGTCACCACCAGCCTGTTCCCCGCGCCGGTGCGCTACGCCTTCGCGGTCCTCGTGGGAGTCTTCCTCGGCTCCCTTGGCACCTGGCTGCTGCTCCGGCGCTGAGGCTACGCTCAGTGATGCCCGCGCTCGGCCTTGCTCCGGTTGGCTCGGGCGGTGGGTGTCAAGCTGGCGTCGCGCGCCACCTTCATCAGCGCCGTGTCGGTGCGGCCGTGATGCGATGACGGGCGAGTCGACTTCCGTGACGGCCGACCCGAGGCCGAGTCTTCCAACGCCGCGCCCGGTCGACGGTCACCTTTCTTCGACACGTTCCGACTCATCGTATGGCCAGGCTCATGCTGCCGGTCGGCCTGCTTCAGCGCCGGGGCCCGCTTCGGCCCCTGTCGCTGCTGCTCTGCTCGAAACAGCTCGGCTCTCGTCGCCATGGACACCTCCGAGTCCACGGTAGACCTCGGAGGCCTCGATTGCACCCCGGCCCCCTCACTCTGTCGCCGGTCGCTCTTCGTGCCGCCACTGCCCAGAGGAGAGCCCCTCGAGGCTCCACTGCCCAAAGCGGGTGCGGTGCAGCGAGACGACGTGCAGGCCGCAGGCAGCGAACATCCGGCGGACCTGATGGTACCGGCCCTCCACCAGCGTCACTTCAGCCTCCGTGGGCCCGGTCACTCGCAGCGTCGCTGGCAAGGTGGGCTGGGCCTCTCCGTCGAGCATCAGCCCCCGGCTGAACGCCTCGACCTGCTCGGCTCCCGCGGCTCGGTCGAGGGTCACCTGGTACGTCTTCTCGACGTGGTGCTTGGGCGACGTCAGGCGATGCACCAGCGGCCCCAGGTCGGTGAGGAGCACCAGGCCCGTGGTGTCCTTGTCGAGCCGCCCGACGCTCGTCACCGGCGGCGCTCTCCGGGCCCATCGCGCGGGCAAGAGCTCGTAGACCAGGCGGCCATCTCTCGAATCGTGAGAGCAGACGAAGCCCAACGGCTTGTGGAGCGCCACCACGAGCCCATCAGGGGAATCCAGCGCTTCGCCGTCGAGGTGCACCTCGGTGGCGGAGATCCGCTCCGAGGCTCGCTTGACGCGAACGTCCCCGGCCTGAAGCCGACCAGCGTCACACCACAGTTGGGCCTCGCGCCGAGAGCAGTACCCCAGGCTGCTGAGCAGCTCATCAAGACGACGGTGTCTCACCATTCGGACGGTATCCGTGCGGGTGGTGCCGCTGGACTGGAATCAACACGGTGTTTTGTGATGAACATAAATACAATGAGTTAACATGCATGGGGCCCAAAGGACTCACTCAAAACACACCCACCGGGTCAGGGAACAGGTGGCTACCCTGGTTGAACGGGGGTCAAGCGGACCTTGCGCGCTGCGCTAACTTGCTGAGAACCGCCCCGGCACTTGAAATGCATCGAGAGGGTCTGCGGAGGACGTATGAGTCACCACTGTGCTCCAGTCTTTTTGGGTGCGAGCCGCGATGAAGACCGCTCGCTCGTGCGGAGTGCGTTGGCGGCGCACCCCAGCTTCTTCACCAGTCACCTCCCGGCCGACGACGCCTGCTCGGTGCGGAGCTGGGCCGAGCTGATGGCCGACACTCCCTTCTCGCGTCGACCGGTGTGGCTCTCCGAGGCGGCCTTCGAGTGTGTCGAGGAGCTCAAGCGCTGTCTGCCGCATGCGCGCTTCGTTCGAGTGGTGGAGCGGCCCACGCAGGCTGGCGACTCGCTGCTCGAAATAGACGCCCAGAGCCTCAGGGCAGATCCCCCTGCGGAGCTGGCGCGCATCCTGGAGTTCCTCGGCGAGCACGCAGTGACCACTCCAGTGGGCATGAGGCACTGCGCCTAGAAGAGAATCGACAGTGGGCCTTTCGGCGCGGGCCGGTCCGCGCTTTCAATGCGCCCGTGCTCGATCAACAGAAGAGCCTCCGGGCGGCTGAGGAGTGGCGCGCGAGAAGGAAGCCCAAGAAGGCCATCGCAGAGCTCAGACGAATTCTCGAGGTCGAGCCACGGAACCCGGTGGCTCACGCCCGGCTCGGTCCGCTGCTGCTCTCCACCGGAGACCCGAAGGGCGCGGTGCCCAGCTTGCGCATCGCCGCGAGTGACCTCGAGGCCCGCGGCTTCGCCGACAAGGCCGTGTCGCTCCAGCTCCAGCTCGCCGCCATCGACCCGACTGACGTGTGGGCCTGGCAGACGGCCTCCCGGCTCCACCACGGCCGCGGGCGGGTGGCCGAAGCCGTGAAGGTGCTGCTGTTGGGAGCCAGCCGGCAAAAGGGGGCTCCAGGCCGGGAGCGCTCCGTCCGGCTCCTCCGTGATGCTCAAGCCCTTGCCCCCGACGACAGCGAGGTGTTGCTCGGCCTCGCCAGACGGGTGCGCCGCGACGAGGCCCGGACCCTCCTCGATCGCGCGCTGGCGAAGACCAGCGGCCCCGCGCACCGAAAGGCCCGGTGGGTCGATCTCCGCCTGTTCCCCAGCCTGGGGGCGTTCTGGCGCTGGCTCCGAGCGTAGGTCTCAGTCGTCGGGGGTCAAAGGCTCGACCGGCCCGACGACGGGAATTCGCACCGTGAACGTCGTGCCCTCGCCGGGTTTGCTCGTCACCTCGATGGCGCCGCCGGTGCGCTCCACAGCCAAGGCGCACACCGACAGCCCCAGGCCCGTGCCCACCCCGACGGGCTTGGTGGTGAAGAAGGGCTCGAAGATGCGCTTCAAGTTCTCTTCGGGAATGCCGCAGCCCGTGTCGGTCACCTCGAGCTCGGCTTGGTCTCCCACCGTGCGTGTCACCAGGCGAATGGCGTGCCGCTCGCCGGGAGGCAGCGGCCGGCTGTCGACCGCCTGCATCGCGTTGACGACCAGGTTCAGCACCATCTGGTGCAGCTTCTGCCGGGGCGCGCGCTCGACCTTGGCCGGGTTGAGCTCTCGCACGAGCTGGGCCTTGGCGCTCAATTCTCGCTCGGTGAGGAGCAGCGTCGAGCGGGCGATGTCGGCGAGGTCGACCTGCTCGAGGAGCGCGTGCTCGTTGCGCGAGAAGCTCTTGAGCTCCTGTACGATGGCTCGCACCCGGCGTCCCCCGTGCACCGTCTCGTCGAGCAGCGGGGTGATGTCGGCCAGGAGCTGAGCCACGTCGACTTTCTCCTCCATGTCGCGGCCCGCCTCTGGTGAGTCGTGCCAGGCGTTGAGCACGGCCTTGAGGTCCTCGAAGTAGGCTCGCAAGCTATCGAGGTTCGACAGCACGAAGGCCAGGGGGTTGTTCACCTCGTGGGCTACCCCGGCCGCGACTTGCCCCAGCGCCGCCAGCTTTTCGGAGTGCGCCATCTGCTGCACCAGCTGGTGCTCGCGCTCGGCGTCGGCGAGCCGGAGCAGGTTGCGCACCCGCGCCGCCAGCACTCGCCGTGAGATGGGCTTGTGCAGGTACTCGTCGCCGCCCGCGTCGAGGCCGAGCAGCTCGCGCTTCTCGTCGGCCTGGTCGGCGGTGAGGAAGATGACCGGGAGCCGGCTGTGGGCCGAGTCTTGCCGGATGCGGCGACACACCTCGTAGCCGTCCATCTCGGGCATGCGCACGTCGAGCACCACCAGGTCGATGCCGCCGGCCGCCAGCCTCGCGAGCCCTGCCGACCCCGATTCGGCCATGGCGACGTCGTAGCCGTCCATCGTCAGGAAGCCCTTCATCACCTTGAGGTTCGAAGGGTCATCGTCGATGACCAGCACGCACTTCTTCCTCGGGGCCTCGTCGGCCCAGCTGGGCACCTGGAAGTCGTAGCGGCCCTGCACGGTCATGCAGCGCTCCGGGGCGAGGTCCGGTGCGCCAGTTGCTGGACCATGGCCACCACCGTCTGGGTGCCCACCGTGCCCTTCACGAAGACGCGAGCCCCCGACCGCTCCAGCGTCGACCGCTCCGTCGCGGTGGGCTCGGAGGCGCTGAACACCAACACGCCTACCGTCTCACCGCGCGGCAGGGCGCGAAGCCGCTCCAGGACACCGTACCCATCGAGCTCCGGCATCATCAAGTCGAGTACCAGCACGTCCGGTAGGTGCTCCGCAAGGGCCTCCAGCGCTCTCTGGCCGTTGGCCGCCCCGCGGGCCTCGCAGCCGTGGGCCGCCAGCACCCGGCACAGCATGTACCGGGTGGCGTCGTCGTCCTCGGCCACCACCACGTCGACCTTCGAACGCGGCTGGGGCGCCGTCACCACCACGCGGGAGGCCTCCCTGGGAAGCTCGATGGAGAAGGTCGCCCCGTGGCCCGGCGTGCTCACCACGCGCACCGTGCCGTCCATCGGCTCGAGGAGTCGCTTCACCAACGCCAAGCCCAACCCGGTGCCCTCGAAGCGCCGGCTCTCTTGCGCCTCCACCTGGGTGAAGGGCTCGAAGATGGCGGCGTGATGCTCGGGGGCGATGCCGATGCCCGTGTCGGTGATGGAGAGCACGGCCCGGGTGTCACGGCTCGAGAGCACCACCTCCACTCGGCCTCCGGAGGGAGTGAACTTCACCGCGTTGGCCATCAGGTTGAGCGCCACCTGCTTGAGCCGCAGCGGGTCCACCAGCACGCTGATGCCTGCCTCCAGCTTCGTCTCCACCGTCACGCCTTTCCGCTGGGCCACGGCGGACAGCATGTGCACCGCGTCGGCCGCCAGTGAGGCGAAGTCGACGCGCTCCTGGGTGAGCTGAAGCTTGCCCGCCTCGAGCTTCGAGTAGTCGAGGATGTCAGTGATGAGCCGCAGCAGGTGCGTGCCGGACGAGCGGATGTCGGCGAGGTAGTCTCCTTGGCTCTCGGAGAGCGGGCCGCCCGCGCCATCGAGGAGCAGCTCGGTGAAGCCGATGATGGCGTTGAGCGGCGTGCGGAGCTCGTGCGAGATGCTGGCGAGGAACTGGCTCTTCGCTTCAGACAGGCGGCTCAGCTCGCGGTTCTTCTCTTCGAGGTCGAGCTTCTGCTCCGCCAGAGAGCGCGCCTGGTCGACGTACGCCTGTCGCTGGGTCTCCAGCTCGGCGGCCGCGGTCTCGGCCTGGGCCGCCAACCCGGCCACGTGCCTGAGCCGCTCGCGTCGCCGCCGACGGGCCCCGAACACGTGGGCGGTGGCGATGCCCAACACCGCGAGGCCGCCCCCCGCGGCCCACGGAGCACCCGAAGCGAGGAGCACGAGCCCACCGAGCCCACACAGGGCCGAGAGCCCCACCACGACACGTGTCCCGATCTCCACCCGCTGAGGCTCAGCAGACCCGGTGCCACCGGCAAGCTATTCGAATCGTTTGGTTTCAGCTCCGATGGGGTGGGTGACGAGGGACCTTTCAGGTCTCGACCGACCCTCGATGTCGGACGGGGGACGCAGGAATTCGGCCAGGTCGTGAGGCAGCGGCGAGTCGAAGCGCAAGGGCACGAAGGTCGTGGGGTGAGCGAGCGACAGGGCCGTCGCGTGGAGCGCGTGGCGGGGCAGCCGCAACGCGACCCAGGCTTCGGGCTCGAGGCAGCGCCGCGAGAAGCGGTCGAAGTAGCCGGGGTCGGCGCCGTACATCTTGTCACCCACGAGGGGAAAGCCGGCGTACTGGGCGTGAATTCGAATCTGGTGCTGGCGACCCGTCTCGGGGAAACAGCGCAGGAGTGCGAAGGCCGCCCCATCGCGCTCGAAGCGCTGCTCCACCACGAAGCGGGTGCGGGCCGGTCGGCCGTTCTCTTGGTCGATGCGCACGGCGATGCGAATCAGCGCGGTGCCTTCGGCGATGGGGGCGTCGACGTCGAAGGCATCGGCAGGTGGGTGCCCCTCCACCACGGCCAGGTACTCCTTGTGCACTTCGCCCTCGGCGAAGGCCTTGGTGAGGGCTTGGCTCACCTCGAGTGTGCGGGCGCACACCACCAGCCCCGAGGTCTCCCGGTCGAGGCGGTGTGCCGGGTCGGCCTTGAAGGGCGGCGGGTACTTCAGCTTGAGCTGAGCGGTGAGGGTGTTGTGGTGGTAGCGCGCCGAGGGGTGCATGGGCAGCCCGGCGGGCTTGTCCACCACCAGAATGGCCTCGTCGAGGAACACCTGGCTCAAGGCCGCCACGTCGGGCACCGTGGGCTCGACCCGCATGCGCCGCCGGAGCTGAAAGGTGAGCCCCGGCCACACCAAGGTCGAGGGCTTGAGCTGCCGCTCGTACTCGAGGTCGTTGGCGATGATCTCCTGCACCCGGGTGCGCGAGAGCCGCCTCAGCTTGTCACACAGGTAGCGATCGAGCCTCCAACCCGCGTAATTCGGCTCGACCACGTAGCGCACCAGGGCGATGGTGTCGCTGCCCTCGTCGCCGGGGCCTTCCTCCTCGAGGGCTTCAGGTGCCTGCATGACTCCTCGGCTTTACCGGAGAACTGGGGCTCAATCGAAGGCCGAAGTGCGGGTATGGTCGGCGCCATGTCCCTTGCCCTGCCCGTGTTGGCGCTGTTGACGGCGAGCCCGGCCGGTCGCCTCGCCGTCGTCGATGTCGAGGGTCCAGACATGATGCTCGGCCTCGCCGGCCAGGTGACCCGCGCGGTGCTCGCCGAGGCCCAGGCCCAGAAGCGCTCGTTCGCCGGCCCCGACGAGCTCAAGGCCGCGCTGCCGCCCAAGCGCTACGAGGAGCTTCGTCACTGCGGAGGCAAGCCCGCCTGCGTGGCCCAGGCCCTCGAGGGGTCGGGTTACACTCGAGCCGTGCTCGGTCAGCTGGGTCGTGACGACAAGAACTACCTGCTCCGGCTCTGGCTCATCGACGTCGGCACCATGCGGGTCATCGCCGACGTCGACCGTGCCGTGCTGATCGCCGCTCGCCGCCTGCAGAAGGACCTCGAGGAAGCCATCCCCCGGCTCCTGAGGGGCGAGCAGGAGGCCAAAGGCACCCTGACCATCGACTCGAACCTGGGCGACGCACAGGTGACGCTCAACGGCGAGCTCGTCGGGGCGCCGCCGGTGACCCTCTCGCTCAAGCCGGGGAAGTACGAGGTCCACCTCGAGCGAAAGAAGTACTTGAGCGTGACCCGGCTCGTCGAGGTCGAGGCGGGCAAGGAGACGAGAGAGAAGATTCCCTTGCTGCTCAAGCCCGGCGAGGTCGCCGACGAGCCCCTGGCCGCCGTCGTCAAGAAGCCCGGGCAGGACGACGGGAGCGCGCTGCGGGTGTCGGCCCCCACGTGGATCGCCATCGCCGTCACCCTCGTCGCGACCGGAACGACCCTCGCCTTCGGCCTCACCGAGCAACGCCTCGAGAAGAAGCTCCTCGAGGGCTTCGACACGACCACCGGGGTCTACGCCGGTACCCGACAGGACGCTCTGGCTGCTCGTGACTTCGCCCTGCTCACCAACATCTCCATCGCCGTCGCCGCGGCGGGCCTGGCAGCGACCATCGGGCTGTTGATTCGCGACGCGGTGAGCCACTCCGAGGTCTCGGTGGCTCCGGCTGTCTCACCGGGCGGGGCCGGGCTCGTCTTTGGAGGGCGTTTCTGATGCGTACGTGGTGGCTCTTGACCGCGGTGGTGACGACCGGTTGTGTCTCGTCGGTCAACCCAGACCAGGGGAAGTTCTCCTGCGCCTCGACGAGCGAGTGCGGGGCAGGGTGGGAATGCCGAGCCCAGCTCGCCGGCGGTGGGCGCTGTTTCAAGCTCGGAGCGTGCGCCGACCATGAGCTGTGCAACGGCCTCGACGACGACTGCAACGGCGCCATCGACGAGACCTTCGATCTGACGAGCGACTCGGCCAACTGCGGGGCCTGTGGTCACCCCTGTGTCGCGGGGACCAGCTGCCGCGCCTCGACGTGCCGCGAGGTGCTCTGCGGCGACGGCATCGACAATGACCTCAACGGGCTCACCGACTGCGCCGACGACGCATGCCGCGGCCTCGGGTGCGCGCCTCCCGACGGAGGTCAGTGCGGCGCGCTCCTCTCCGACGGCGGGCTCTACGACGGCGGGGTGCTCGACGGTGGCGAGGGAGTGGTACGGGCGTGCTTCCCTCCAGAACAAGCCTGCGACAACGGGTTGGACGACGACGGCGACGGTCTCATCGACTGTCAAGACCCCGACTGTCTCGGGCGCCCCTGCGCCGGTGGGGTCGTCTGCGTGCTCGGGTCGTGCGGGTGACGCCGCCTGCGTGCCCTCGAGGCCGACCGCGGCCCTTCCCCGGGGCCGGTACCCTGTGGTTCATTTTGGTTCCAAGGAAACATTCCCGATGATGCAGCCGCAGCACTCGAGGGCCGTCCGTCCAATCGCTTGGGCCACCCTCGCACTCTTCCTGAGCTGTCGAGCCTCGCCGCCGCTCGCCCCCTCACCTCTGGCCAAAGCGCCGCTCTCGCCCCTTCGCCTCACGCTGGTGGGGACCAACGACCTCCACGGCTGGGTGCTGGAGCAGCGCGACGGCGAGCTCGAGTTCGGTGGCCTGGCGCTGCTGTCCTCGTACCTCGAAGTGCTGCGAGCGGAAAACCCCGGCGGGGTCGTGCTGGTCGACGCGGGCGATCTCTTCCAGGGCACGCTGGTGTCGAACCTGAGCGAGGGCGCCGTGGTCATCGACGCGCTCAACCGCCTCGGCTACGACGCTGCCTCCATCGGGAACCACGAGTTCGACTACGGGCCGGTCGGCCCAGCGCCGTCGGCGACGGATCCCTCGATGGACCCGTTTGGCGCGCTCAAGGCCCGCATCGCCCAGGCCCACTTCCCCCTGCTGTCGGGGAACATCTACGAGAAGGAGACCGGGCTGCGGCCCTCGTGGCTCACGGGTGATGGCTCGGTCATCGTCGAGCGCCACGGAGTGAAGGTCGGCCTCTTTGGTCTCACGACGCCTCAGACGCCCACCACCACGTTGCCCATCAACGTCGCCTCGCTCCGTTTTGGCTCGCTGGCCCCCGAGGCCATGGCCGCGGCCCAGAGACTCAGGGACCAAGGGGCTGACGTGGTGGTGGCGGTGGTGCACGCCGGAGGCCGCTGCCGCGATTGTCTCCACCCGCACGATCTCTCCTCGTGTGACCTGGACACCTCCGAGGTCTTCGAGATGCTCCGCACCATTCCCGAGGGCACCGTCGACGCGGTGGTGGCGGGGCACACCCACGCCCGCATCGGCCACTTCGTCAACGGAGCCGCGGTGATTGAGAGCTGGGCGCTGGGCCGGGCCTTCGGGGTCATCGAGCTGTCCATCGACCCGGCGACCAAGAAGGTGCTGGCCGACCAGACGCGCATTCAGTCGGGCATCGAGGTGTGCGAGACGGTCGACCCGGCGTCGAAGAGCTGTGACCCCAAAGCGGTTCAGGCCACGACGGCCACCGAGCCGGCAACCTTTCACGGCCACGTCATGCGGCCTGATCCAGCGCTGGTGGCCCAACTCCAGCCGGCCATCGACGCGGTGGCCTCGAAGCAGAACCTGGTGCTGGGCGTCGAAGTGCCCCGCGGCTTGGGCCGCGACTACGAGGCCGAGAGCGCCCTGGGGAGCTTCTTGGCCGACTCGTTGAGGGCGATGACGAAGGCCGATGTCGCCCTGCTCAACCCCGGCGGACTTCGGGCCGACCTCAAGCAAGGGCCCCTGACGTACGGCCGCGTCTACGAAGTGATGCCCTTCGACAACCAGCTCGCCACCCTGGACCTCAGCGGTGAGCAGCTCAAGCGCGTGTTGGTGGCTGCCTACGGCTCCCACAAGGGCGTCTTCCAGGTCTCTGGTGTCGAGGTGAAGCTCGATCGCTGCCCCACACCAGATCGCCTCAAATCGGTGGTGCTCTCGAACGGCCGGGCCGTCGAGCCCCGCGGGCGCTATCGCGTCGTCATGCCCGACTTCCTCGCCCGCGGCGGCGACGGCCTGGCACCCGCCCTGACCACGGTGGAAAAGGAGCGCCTCGACCTGGGCGATCGTCGAGCCGCCAATTTGAGAGACGAGCTGGTGCAGTACTGGCAGGCCAAGAAGGAGCCCATCGTTCCCCCTCGGCCTGGTCGGGTCGGCTTCGTCGAGCCGGTGGTTCCCTGCGCCACGGGGCAACGGTCTCCGTGAGGCCATGGCCCTCGGGCTCAACCACCACAAAACGCTGGAAAGCGGCGGAAATGGCGGTAAATCGGCCTGAAATGCGCGCGGCGATGTCAGAGCCGTGAGCTATGCTTTCGCGAACCCCCGAGGGAGGGCTTGGTGCTCTACAAGGTAACTCCGATGCTCCCGCCAGCCGACAAGTCGGCCAAGGCGAAAGATCCCCACGCGCCCAAGGAGCCCCGTAAGCGCCGCCGCTCGGCGGTGTACGACGCGGACGGCAACGAAGTGCTCATCACGATGATGTGCCTGAAGTGCCGGGTGATGAAGCCCCTGACGATGTTCGGCCTGAGGAAGATGGCCGACGGGGCGATTCGCAATCAGCCCTGGTGCCGCACCTGCCGCTCGGGGGCGTCGACCAAGAAGAAGCCCGACCACCTCGAGGACAGCTCGAGCTCGGTCGAGAGCTCCGACGCGGCCGGGCCGGCCGTCGCCCCCACGAGCTGACCCGCGGGCGAAAAAAAACCCTGCCCCGGGTTCACCGAGGCAGGGCGTGCGACATCAGCCGTTGTGTGTGGAGGTGAGCGGGATCGAACCGCTGACCTTCGCATTGCGAACGCGACGCTCTCCCAACTGAGCTACACCCCCAGATGTCACGTCTGACGCCGCAGGAACGCGCGGCTGACTACTGTGATCATCCTTGGGTGTCAAGGAACGAAAAGGCGCACGTGAGAGGACGAATGCAGTTTGACGCACCAGCACCCGGGTGACATAAGAATTTCCCTCGCACCGATGCCTCCTGCCGCCACCAAGCCGCTGAGTCCGGCCGATCTCGCCAAGTTGGAGCACGCCTTTGCTGCCGATCCGGCATCAGACGCGTACCACCCGCTCGCCGAGGCTTATCTCGGCATGGGACGTTTCATTGAGGCCATGGTGGTCTGCAAGAAGGGCGTCAAGGCCCACCCCACCGACCCGGACCCTCGGGTACTCCTGGCTCGCGTCTACGCCGATCAAGGCAAAGACAAGAAGGCCCTCGATGAGCTGAAGGGCGCGCTCCAGGTGGCCCCCGCCGACAAGGTGACGCTCAAGATGATGGGCTGGGTGCAGATTCGCAGCGGAGAGGTCGAGGCCGGCAAGGCGAGCCTCCTCATGGCCTACGAGGTCGACCCGGCCGACCCCGAGACGCTCGCGCTGATGGAAAAGCACGCCGTCGCGGTCCCGGTTCGCGTCGCCCCGCCGCCTCCTCGCCTCCCACCCGAGCTGCTGTTCGCGCCACCTCCCGAGTTGCTCGACGGCGACACCGACGCGGCCACCATGCCGGTGGAGCTCGCGCAGGTGGAGGCTCCAGTGGAGCGCTCCCGCCCGTCGCAGCCACCGGCCCAGCCGAGACCGTCGCAGGCACAGGCTCAGCCGAGGCCGTCACAGCCAAAGCCGTCGTCGCGGCCGGTGACGCAGAATCGGCCAGCGCTGCAGCCCCGCCAGGCCTACGACCCGCACGCGCACGAGCACGAGCACGAGCACGAGGAGCCTCCGCGGCGCCGCTCGAAGAGCTCTCGGGCGGTCTTCTTCCTCCTCATCTTCGCGATTCCGCTCGCCGCCGCGGGCTACTACGGCTGGGGGCAGTACCGGGCGAAGTTGGTGCGTGACGCGAACAAGCTGCTCCGCGACGCCACCGACAAGGTGAAGAGCGATACCTACGCGGCGTACCAGTCGGCCATCTCGGTGGCCGAATCGGCCCTCTCGCTCGACGCGTCGGGTGACACCAACCGCAACGCCCGCGGGCTCCTGGCCTACGCCTATACGGTGCGGTGGGGCGAGCACCAGCACGACGACGCCACCCGCGAAAACGCCCAGAAGAACCTCAAGGCGGGCAACGACGCCAAGGACGCCTCGAGCTATCTCCACGCCGCCGAGGCGCTGTTCGACTACTACAACGGCAAAGGCGAGCAGGGCCTCAAGAAGATCGAAGAGACGATCCGCCAGGCCGAGACCGAGAAGCGGCAGATCGCGCTCTACTACCTGACCCGCGGCATCATCCAGATGAACACCGGCGACCTGGAAGACTCCAAGGACAGCCTGGAGCGGGCGCAGGCCATCTCGCCCGACGACCCGCGTGTCTTCGTGGCGCTGGGCAATCTCAACCGCCGACGCGGCTCTGACATGCAGGCGCTCCAGGCGTTCAACAACGCGCTCAAGTACACGCGGAACTCGCACCCCGACGCCCTGCTGGGCACGGCGAGCCTCATTCTCGACCAAGAGAACCCAGCTCGAGGGTTCGTCACCGCGTCGAAGTACGTCAAGACCATGCTCGAGATGGAGCCACCGCCCTCGCCGCGGCAGCTCGCTC
Organism: Myxococcales bacterium; assembly: GCA_003153055.1. The sequence continues at coordinate 10,607 of PMBV01000149.1, read as the reverse complement.
AGGCCCACTTCGCCCGGGCGCTCCTGGTGTCTCGGGTGTCGCGAGAGCTGCCCCTCTACGACAAAGAGAGCTTCAAGAAAGAGGTCGAGGAGGGGACCGGTATCTCGTTGGACAAGGACAAGGCCGCCAAGGAGATCCAACAGGAGGAAAACCAAGGCCTGGCGCTCGACCGCAACAACCCCGAGCTGCTCCTGATTCGGAGCCACCGGCTCGTCTGGGAGGGCCGCCTGGACGAGGCCGCCAACGAGCTGCGGAAGGCCATCGACATGAACAACTCGGCCGCCCAATACCACGTGGAGTTGGCCAAGGTGCTGATGCGCAAAGAGGGTGGGGAGCGCGACGCCGAAGAGGCGCTCAAGAAGGCCCTGTCGATGGTGCAGAACAGCCCCAAGCTGCTGTCGATGCTCGGTCAGCTCCAGTACCGTCAGAAGAAGATGAGCGAGGCCCAGACGACCCTGGAGCGAGCGGTGGGTGACGAGAAACAGCGCAACCCCGACGCCCGCTTTCTCCTGGGGAAGATCTACCGGGACGAGAAGAAAGACTACGATCGCGCGACGCGGCTGCTCGATCAAGCGGCCCTGGAGTACCTCAGCGACCCGACCCAGGCGGCGGCGTCCTACGACGAGCTGGCCCAGACCTTCGACCTGAGGAGCAAAGACGGCGACAAGGACAAAGCCCGCGCCAACTTCGAGAAGTCGCTCAACGCCGACAAGGACTTCGCGCCGGCCTACTGCCATTACGCCAAGTTCCTCACCCGGCACGGCTCGGATCCAGGGCGTGACCGAGAGAAGGCCAAGGTGCTCGCCACCGAGTCGCTCAAGCTCGAGCCACAGGGCGCCTGCGCCGGTGACATGCAGCGCCTCAGGGAAGGCTAGCCACCGGGCTTGTGGAGTTCCCCTGGGGGCTATAGCCTCAGCGGCGGTGCGAGCGTCTTCCATCGGTGATTTCGCGGTGACTCAGGAGCGCTCCACGTTCGCCATCGCGGTCGATCTGGTGGCCCTCACCAAGCCACGGCTCTCGGGCCTGGTGCTGTTCACCACGGCCGGCGGCATGTGGCTGTCGGGGCACTCGGTGCCCTGGTGGACCTGGTTCTGCGCCCTCCTGGGTACGGCCGGCACGGTGGGGGCGGCCAACGCGTTCAACTGCGTCATGGAGCGTGAGTCTGATCGCTTCATGCACCGCACCGCTGACCGCCCGCTGCCCGCCCGGCGCATGGAGCCAGTGCCCGCGCTGGCCTTCGCGATGGCGTTGGTGGGCTTCTCGCTCCCGCTGCTGTGGCTCGAGGTGAACGCCCTGACCGGTACCCTGGGCACGGTGGCCTTGCTCAGCTACGTCTTGCTGTACACCCCGCTCAAGTCGCGCACCCACTGGGCGATGGAGGTCGGCGCGCTGCCGGGGGCGCTCCCGCCGTTGATGGGGTGGACGGCGGCGAGCGGCCACATCGAGCTGCCCGGGTTGGCCCTGTTCGGCATTCTCTACCTCTGGCAGCTGCCGCACTTCATCGCCATCGCGATGTTCCGCAAGGTCGAGTACGCGTCGGCCGGGCTGACCAGTCTGCCGTTGGCCAAGGGTGACGGGGTGGCGAGGTGGACGGCCGTGGCCGCGCTGGTGGCGCTGATTCCTGCCTCGCTCGCTCCTGCCTGGGTGGGGCTGTGCGGCAAGGTCTACCTGACGAGCGCCATTCTCCTTGACCTGCTGTTTCTCGGCGAAGGCATCCGTGGGGTGGTGACGAAGGGTGACGAGCGCTGGGCCCGCAAGCTGTTCGGCATCTCGCTGCTCTACCTCACGATCCTGTTCGTCGCGCTGGGGGTAGACCGGGCGCTCGGGTGAGCGGAGGCATGGAGACTCCACCGTCGCCGGGCCAGCCGCGCGTGACCCACGACTCGGTGCCCCGGGTGCATCCGGAGGCCGCGTTGACTCGGGTCGGTGGGCAGTGGATGGCCGCCACCCTCGATGCTCGGCTCCACACCTTCGAGGGGCCCGAGGGGGTGTCGGAGGTCGGCGAGCGCATCGTCGAGCTGGTGAATGGGGAGCGGAGCGTGCGGGCGATCGCGATGGTGCTGGTGGAGGAGTTCGAGGTGTCGAGCGCGGTGGCCGAGGCTGACACGGTGGAGTTCATCGGCCAGCTCGTCGAGCGCCAGGTGTTGACGGTCTGATTGACGCCCGATAGGGGGTCGGGCTTGAGCCATCAGGTGCCGATGCCGAGCCCCATGACCCTGTTGCTGGTCATCGCGTTTCCCGCCGCCGTGGCGAGCCACTTCTTCTTCCCTGGCACCGGCACCTTCGTGTTGGCTTGCCTCGCGTTGGTCCCGTTGGCTCGGCTGATGGGGGAGGCGACGGAGGTCATCGCCCACCGCCTCGGCTCGGGGCTCGGGGGCCTGATGAACGCGTCGTTCGGTAACGCCGCCGAGCTCATCATCGCGCTGGCCGCCCTCAAGGAGGGGCAGACCGAGGTGGTGAAGGCCTCCATCACGGGGGCGATTCTCGGCAACCTGCTGCTGGTGCTGGGCATGGCCATCGTGGCGGGGGGCATCAGGAGGGAGAAGCAGGTGTTCAACGCCACCGCGGCCCTCTCGGGCTCAAGCATGATGTTCCTGTCGCTGGTGGCCATCGCCACGCCAGACCTCTTTCACCTGAGCCGTGGCGACGCGGCGCTGCCGGTGCTGCACACGATGTCCCTGGGCATCTCGGTGGTGCTGCTGCTCATCTACGGACTGTCGTTGGTGTTCGCCTTGAAGACCCACCAGCACCTCTACGCCGCCGAGGATCAGGGTGACGAAGACGGGCTCCCCGATTGGGGCCAGGGGAAGGCCGTCGGGGTGTTGCTCCTCAGCACCCTGGGAGTTGTCGTGATGGCCGAGCTCCTGGTGGGGGCGCTCGAGCCGGCGATCGCGACCTTCGGGTTCACCCACACGTTCCTCGGCGTGGTGGTCATCGCCATCATCGGCAACGCGGCCGAGCACTCCACCGCGGTGCTGATGGCGATGAAGAACAAGATGGACCTCGCCTTCAACATCGCCTTCGAGTCGTCGAAGCAGATCGCCATGTTCGTGGCCCCCGTGCTGGTGCTCCTCTCGTCGCCGCTGGGGCACCCATTGTCGCTGGAGTTCAGCCACATGGAGGTGGTGGGCATCGGGTTGTCGGTCGGAGCCACGACCCTCATCGGCCTCGACGGCGAGTCGAACTGGCTCGAGGGGACGATGCTGCTCGGGGTGTACGCGATTCTCGCGGTGGCGTTTTTCTTCATACCGTGAGCGCGCCCAAGTCGACCGTGGGCGCGGATCTCTCGCTCCTGGCCATCACCGCCATCTGGGGCGCCACCTTCGTCACCGTCAAGTCGGCGCTCGACGACGCGGCGCCGATGGTCTTCCTCTCGCTGCGGTTTCTCCTCGGGGCGTCGGCCACGGCGGTGCTGGCCCGGGGACGCCTGCGCGACCCGAAGGTCTGGCGGCATGGGGTTGTCCTGGGAGTGCTGCTCTTCGGGGGCTACGCCTTGCAGACGCTCGGGCTCCAGCACACGACGCCGGCGCGGAGCGCGTTCCTCACCGGCCTCACGGTCATCTTCGTGCCCTTCGCGGCGCGGGTGGTGGCCCGGGTGCCGCCGGTCACCGAGGTCCCCAAGCTCCAGGGCCCGATGGCCCTCGCCATCGGCCTCGCCGCGGTTGGGCTGTGGCAACTGACCGGGGTCGAGGTCTCGACGTCGGTGTCGAGGGGTGACGCGTTGACCCTGCTATGCGCGGTCGCCTATGCGTTCCACATTTCAGCCACGAGTCGCCTGGGCCAGGGCGTGCACCCGGTGGCGCTGGTCACCGTGCAGCTCCTCGTCACGGCTGGCCTGTCGCTGGCTTCGCTGCCGTTCGTGGATCGCCGCCTGGTGCTGAGCACGGGTTTGGTTGGAGCGGTGCTGCTGACCGGGCTCATCGCCTCGGCGCTGGCCATTTCGGTACAGGTGTGGGCACAGACCAAGACGCCAGCGGTTCGGGCGGCGGTCATCTACTCGCTCGAGCCTGCGTTCGCCGTGTTCTACGGAGTGGTGTTCGGCGATGGCTGGCCGAGCGCCCGAGAGCTGTCGGGCGGAGCGCTGGTGGTGGCGGCTGTGCTGGTGGCCGAGGTGGGCACGAGCTGGGCTCGGCGGGGTGAGGCGGTGCCCTGAATGGGCTGCCGGATGCACCTCGCACGAGCGTGAGTTCCCGGTTTCGTGAGGTCGGAATCTGGTTGGGCCCGGATTGTCGGCCCTCCGCGCGATTCCGGTGTGGTACCGAAGTTCCGTGGAAACCCAGAGTGCGGAACTGTCGGGGGACGGGAACGGCCCTCGGGCAATTTCGTAGGAACGCTGCTTTTCGGCCCGTGCTGTCGAGTCCACGACCGTGCCCGTCTTTACGTTGCCCGTCCCCGTCGCCGTCCCCGAGGCCGCACCCGGTCCCGGTACCGACCCCGGCTGGCTGTTGAGCTCTCGATCGATCCGCTAGCGCCGGCGGCCCATCAACCGGAGTAGGTTCAAGAACAGGTTGATGAAGTCGAGGTACAGCGTGAGGGCCCCGGAGACTGCCAGGGCGCCGGCGCTCGAGTACCCGCTCGAGGCATGGAGCTGGCGGAGCTTCTGGGTGTCGTAGGCAGTCAGGCCGGCGAAGATCAGCACCGCCGCCGAGCTCCTGACGAAGTCCATCATCGGCGACTGAACGAAGATGTTCACCACGCCGGCGAGCAAGATGCCGATGAGCCCGATGAAGAGGAACGTGCCCCAGCTGGTCAGGTCTTTCTTGGTGACGGTGCCGTAGACGCTCATCGCCGCGAAGGCGCCAGCGGTGACGGTGAAGGCCGAGGCGATGCTCCCCAGCTGGTAGACGACGAACAGCACCGAGAAGAGCAGGCCGTTGGCGACGGAGTACCCGAGGAACATGGCGGCCGCCACGGGGCCACTGACCCGGTGGGCGAGGAACGAGAAGGCGAACACCAGGCCGATGGTGCCCAGCATCAACACGTTCAGGTACGGGCGGATGGCGCTGAAGATGACCTGGTGCGAAGCGACGTAGCCAGCCACGCCACCGGTCAGCAGCAGACCCGCCGTCATCCACCAGTACACCCGCTGCATGAAGACGCGAGAGGACTCCGAGGCCAGCGCGGCGGAGGCCGAGGTCTCGTAGGCGAAGGTGCTCCGAGGCTCAAATGACATGAGGGACTTCTCCTTTGAAGATGTTCACTACCTTACCCGTGCGCGGTGCGCCATGAGCAGCGAGCTCGCCACCTCGGCCGACACCAGCGGCAGCACGCCCCCGCCGCCCACGATGTTGACGATGTGTGACACCGAGCCCCGACACACGCCACCCCAACCCGGTCGATCGTCCAGCCCCACCGACGCGTAGGCCGAGAAGTCGACGTAGAGTGACGTCGTGACCTGCGTCGCGTCGCTGCACAAGACGTGTTCTTCCGGCACGGTGTCGACCACCTCCTGCACCACGAAGCCACCGCCTCGCTGATCTTCAACGGCGCGGGAGCACAAGGCATTCCAGTCGAGGACCGCTCCGTAGGCCGCCTGGGTGCGGTCAGCGAAGTGCGGCTCGGCGCGGGTGCGGCCCACGAAGACCGCGCGACCGCCATAATCCCAGCTCCGCTTGAGCACGTAGCGGTCGGGCTCGGCGGACACCTGGCGGAGCAGCGCATCGCCGCGGAAGTGACGGGTCCACGGGACGGATCGAGTGATGGCCGCCAGCTCGAAGTCGTCGAGCCCTGCCTCTTTGGCGAGGGCCGCATCGGACGTGGCGAGGCTCAACAACGCGAACACGGCTTTCACCTCGACCTGGGAGGCCGGCGGGTTCAGCACCACCGCCCGGGTCCCGTTCTTCTCGGAGAGCAGCTGGCGGACGTACTCGGCGCCCACCATCGACGGCTCTTCCAAGCGGCGAACGAAGAGGTGCCGGTAGACGAGATCGTACACCTTGCCGTTGGCCCGGACCTCGTCGCTCCCCGCCAGCTGATCGGGGTACACCACCTCGGCCTCCGAGCCCCACTCGGTGAACCGCTCGGCGAGGTAGCGCTGCTCGGTGAGCTGGGCGTCGTTTCTGCGGCACAAGAGGGCGATGCGTCGGGGAGTCGCGTGGGGCCGCACCTGCCGGTATCCGGCCAGGAGGGCGCGGTGCAGGGCCCGTGCGTTGGACCCGTTCTTCTCTTTCCACGACGCGATCAGCGGCTCATGGGCCCCCCAGGCGCGCCCCACGACTTCGAGGAAGGTGTCGGCGGCGATGTCCGAGTAGCCCTGCATCGCGGGGATGGTGGCGTTGACCTCGAGGGCCCGCACCGACTGGCCGACGAAGAAGTCGACCCGGGTGGTGGCCAGCGTCGTGAGGCGCTCGAAGGTGGCGGAGGCGAGGCTCCGCTCCATGGGTGAGAGGCCATCGAGGACGAGGCCCCTGCGACTGGAGCCGAGCACCCAGCGGGACATCTTGAGCGTGGCCCCGGAGAGGAGCGCGGCCAGCTCGACGCGGGAGGCGATTTCTTCGGGCTCGACCACGACTGGCGTGGCCGTGATGGGAATCGCCCGGGCCGTTCCATCGGTGGCGCTGGTGACCTGGAGGCCTCGCGCGGCGGCGGCGCGGGCCAGCGCTTCACCGAACCGCGGCGCGTCGCGTCTGAGCGCGTGGTAGAGTTCCTCTCGCTCCTGGGGGTCGAGGTGCATGGCCCCATATACCTGGCACACGGTGCATGCGCTCGCGACGACGAATTGATAAACCTCCCAGAATGGGGCACGGGTTCACCCGCGAGAGTGGCTCATTGTTGGTCATCGACATTCAGGAGCGGCTGGCCGCGGCCATGGCACCCGATCGCCTCGAGCGGGTCGTCAATCGCACCCGCGCCGCCATCGAGGGGGCGAAGGCCCTTGGGTTGCCCATCGTGGTGACCGAGCAGTACCCGCGCGGCCTGGGGCGCACGTTGCCGGCCATCGCCTCCATCATTCCCGGGTTCGCGCCCATCGAGAAAATCGAGTTTTCGGCCTGGGTGAGCGGCGTGCGCGAGAAGCTTGCGCCCCGGCCCAACGTGCTGGTCGTCGGCATGGAGACCCACGTCTGCGTCTTCCAGACCGTGCGGGCGCTCAAGATGGCCGCGCTGACTCCGTACCTGGCGCGCGACGCCGTGCTCTCGCGGCACGAGGCCGACTTCGAGGTGGGCTTGAGCCTGTGCGCCGACGCCGGAGCGGTGACGACGAGCGTCGAGGCAGCGCTGTTCGACGCCCTCGGCCGTGCTGGGACGCCCGAGTTCAAGGCCATCTCGGCGGCCGTCAAGTAGCGCAGGCTTCGGCCAATGTGGTTCCGTCGGAGCGCCGACTTTGGAAAGCAGGGCAGGGCAAGCCGTAGCGCCTGATGCCCGAAGGCGTTAGACGTGCGCGTCCATGCCGCTTGCGCTCGTCACCGGAGGGGCCATTCGCGTCGGGCGTGCCATCACCCTCGCCCTCGGGCGGGCCGGCTACGACGTCGTGGTGCACTGCCGCCGCTCAGTGGCCGAGGCCGAGGTGGTGAAGGCCGAGCTCGAGGCTCTAGGACGCGAGGCTTTCATCGAGGTCGGCGATCTCGGCACCGACGACGGGGTCGCCGGTCTCGTCTCTCGTCTGTCGACTGCGCACCGGGCGCTCGACCTGCTGGTGCACAGCGCCGCGGCCTACGAGCACCGGGCCTTCGCCGAGGTGACGAAGGAGTCCTTCGACGCGATGTTCGCCGTCAACGTGCGGGCGCCGTTCTTCCTGACGCAGGGGCTGTTGCCGCTCCTCGGGGCAGCTTCGGCTCCGGCCATCGTCGCCATCACCGACATGGCGGTGCAGCACTCGTACACCTCGAGCCATCTCTTCTCTCATTACCTGGCGAGCAAGGCGGCGCTGGAGCGATTGACTCGGTCGCTCGCCCTGGAGCTTGGGCCGCGCATTCGTGTCAACGCGGTGGCTCCGGGGCCGGTGGCCATGGCCGCCGAGACGACGGGGGCGCAGGTCGAGGAGATTCTCCACCGCGTTCCCCTGCGGCGCGAAGGCCGGCCAGAAGACGTGGCTGAGGCCGTCGTGTACCTGGCGAAAGCCACCTATGTCACCGGCCACACGTTGGTGGTCGATGGAGGTCTGTCCGTCGCATGACTCGCCCATTGGATCGTCTCTCACTTCGAGGCATGCGCTTCGACTGCATCGTCGGGCTGTTCGACTTCGAGCGGAACACCCCGCAGCCGGTGGAGCTCGACGTCACCCTCGAGTTGGACACCCGCGCGGCCGCCCGCCAAGGGCGCCTGGCCAGCACCGTAGACTACGCGCGCATGCTGGGAGAGCTCCGCTTCATCCTGGTCGCAGGGAGGTTCCGGCTCCTCGAGAGCGCCGCCGAGGCCCTCGCTGCCTGGCTCCTGGCGCCGCCCACCCCCGACGTGCCGCGGCCTCAGGTGGAGGCTGTCGAGGTGCGGCTCTCCAAGCTCGTGGCGCTGTCTGGCGCGGCGGTGCCGACGCTGCAAATTCACCGGGACTTCCGCGACTACTCCAGCACCTCGGAGCCCAAGCCCTTCGGTCAGGTGGAGGTCATCTTCGAGACCCGTGAGTGCGGGGTGTACCGCGAGCGGGTCAAGCCCAAGACGGTGCTGCCGACTCACGTGCACCACCACCTCGACGAGTCGGAGCTCGTGCTGGGTGACGGGCTCTGGCTCCAGGGGGCGCCGGTGGTGGCGGGGCTGGCCCACACGTGGCCCCGGGGCTTCCCTCATCGGTACGAGAATGTCACCGAGGTCGAGCAGAGTTTCCTGTGCATCGACCGGCCGGCCTTCATCTCCACCGATGAAATCGAGGTCGAGGTGCCGGTGGACAAGCTGAGCCGGCCGGAGCCGATTCGCTTCTTCTGACGGCATCAGGTCCATTGACGCCAGCGTGAAGTGCGCGCTGTCCGAAGGAGTTGCCCCAGGCCGGCTCGGCCGCCAGAAAATAGGCATGGATCCCACCAAGTGGATTGCGAGCTTTCGCGCCCTGCACCAGCGGGTCGGGCGGGGAGAGGCGGGCGAGGAGGAGCTGCGACGGCACAAGGCCATGCGCGAGGAGCTCGCCGCGTCGCTGGTGGCCTCTCAGGGCCAAGAAGTGCCCCCAGGAGGCCAGGCTCGCAAGCACTTCCGGGTGCCCCAGGTGTTTCCCGTCGAGGTGAACAACGTCTACCGGGTCGTCACCAAGGACATCTCCCGGTCGGGCTTCTCGGCGATGATCAACGCCACCCTCGAAGTGGGGCAAGACGTGGCGTACTCACTGACGCTCGCTCGCGGAGCTCCGCCCATCACCGGCCGGGCCCGGGTCGCCGCGGTCACCAAGCTGGTGGGAACGAGCCGCATCGGCTTCGCCATCGACTCCATCAACGAGGCCGACGGCGAGCGGCTCGAGATGGCCCTGTTCGACGCGGTCCTGGCGCGCCTGAAGTAGGTGGTTGGCTGCTCGGGCTCCTCCGAAAATTCGAGGGGTTGAGCTCGATGTCAGCCCGATGAGGTACAAGGGCCACGCCCATGTCTTTCACCCATCTGCACCTCCACACCCTGTACTCGCTGCTCGACGGCGCCATTCGCATGAAGGACCTCATCAAGACGGTCCAGGCGAAGGGCATGAAGTCGGTGGCGGTGACTGATCACGGCAACATGTTCGGCGCCCTCGACTTCTTCAAGAAGGCGAAAGACGCCGGCATCAAGCCCATCATCGGCATGGAGGCGTACGTCGCGGGGCCCAAGGGCCGTGGGGACCGTACCGAGAAGATCGCCCAGCACCTCATACTCCTCGCCAAGGACCAAGAGGGCTACCACAACCTCCGGTACCTCGCGTCACGGGGCTACCTCGATGGCTTCTACTACCACCCCCGCATCGACAAGCAGGTGCTCAAGGAGCGCTCCAAGGGCCTCATCGGCCTGACCGCCTGTCTGGGCGGCGAGGTCACCAACGCGGCTTACAAGGGCGACATGGACCACGCCCGCAAGGCGGCCATCGAATACCGCGACATCTTCGAGCCGGGGCAATTCTTCCTCGAGGTGCAGTGGAACGGCATGGAGGAGCAGGAGCGAGCCAACGCCAACTTGAAGCAGCTGGCGCGCGATCTCGAGCTGCCCCTGGTGGCCACCGCCGACGCCCACTACATCAAGCGCGAAGACGCCCGGGCCCATGAGCTGCTCATGTGCATCGCCTCGGGCAAGACGCTGGCCGACGACAAGCGCCTCAAGCACTCCACCGACAAGCTGTTCGTCGCCAGCCCCGAGGAGATGCGGGCCTACTTCAGCGATTGCCCCGAGGCCGTCGACAACACCCAGCGCATCACCGAGATGATCGGCGACCTCAAGCTGTTGGTGAAGCCGATGCTCCCGTCGTTCAAGGTGCCCGAGAGCCACACCGCCGACACCTTCCTCGCCGAGCTGGCCAAGAAGGGGCTCTTCGAGCGCTTCAAGGAGCTGCCCTACAAGGTCGACCAGGATCGCTACCTCGCTCGCCTCGAGATGGAGGTGGGCGTCATTCAGAAGATGGGGTTCTCGGGCTACTTCCTCATCGTTCAGGATTTCATCAACTGGGCCAAGCAGAACGGCATCCCGGTGGGCCCGGGCCGTGGCTCCGGCGCCGGCAGCATCGTCGCCTA
>PMBV01000128.1 GCA_003153055.1 Myxococcales bacterium | reverse complement strand
GTGCGCGGGTCGATGCGGATGCTGATGCAGCGGCGGGTCAGCTCTCGAGACAGGCGTGGATTATTCCCCGTGAGGACCCAGACGGCGTTATTGGGCACCTCAAACACCTTCGTCTGCCCAAGGAGCCTGTCCCGCCAGACACGGAGCGTCACGGCGGAGGCCAGCGCGGAGCTGTCAAGGCGCCGCTTGTTGTCCACGTTGTCGAGAATGAGGAGGGGCTGGCCCGTGGAGAGCTCCGCGCCAATCTTCTTCCGAATCTCCTCCTCGTTGTCCGGCAAGCTTGAGCCGGCGGCTTCCGAGTCCGTGGCGAGAAGCGCGATGAGGTTGACAAGCAGTCCCTTGCCGGAGCCCTCGGTTGGCGCCTCTACGAGATGGATGGGCGTAGAGCCGTCGATGAGCCTTCGGGCAAAGGGCAGTAGGAGGGCGGCCACCATGTGCGCCTTGCAGGATTCATCCGCGAAGGGGAAGTCGCCGAGTAGCTCCTCGAGAAGCAGGGCCTTGGCGGCGGCGACATCCTCCGCGCTTGGTCGAGCAGGCACCGGGGGCACGTTGAATCCGGCGGGTGGGTGGTACCAAAGGTGGGCGGCGGCGCTGTAACCCGCGGCCGAGACAAGCCGGCCGTCCTTGTTGAAGACGGGTGTTTTGACTACCGCATTGAGGACTGGCAGCTGCTCATCTGGGTAGTCAAGCATGTCGCGCGCGATGTCCTTGTTTGGGCTCGTCTGGATGACGGCATTCTCGGTGACGCGGACCCAGTTGGAGATGCGGGCGAGATGTCCATAGACGGCCGACTCCGTCATTCCCTCGATGCGGGGGCCGTCATCTCCGTTGATGAGTCGCACCACTTGAGAGCCACGTCGGAAGAGTGCGGGCTGCTTCCGGTTGGCAGCGCGGACGGCGGCCCGCGCCTCGATGATTTGCGCGTCGAGCGGCCGGCCGTTGATTTGAATCTCCGGCCGTCGCGGAGAGGTTGGTGGGCCCCAGGAGCCGGCGGCAGGCACTGGCTGCGGGCCGGTGTGTGGCTCCATCACGCCGGACATCGCTGCGACTCGGGTTCGGGCCTCCTTGAAGTCGGAGGCGCCACCGTGTGCCACCAGGAAGTCGAAGACGGAGAGCGTCTTCCCGCTGATGAAGGAGTGGAAGGCGCCGCGCTCGGCCTCGCCGGTGCCATCGGCGACGCTGGCGGACGGATGCTCGTCCCCGGTGGGGGACGCAGGGTCCCGACACTCCAGCCAGCCCGCGCTATGGGCATTGCCGGTGAGCCATGTCCCGTACGCCTGCTCGAGCGGGAGCGCCCCGAGGGCGCGGCGTCGCCAGTCAGCCCAGGCCGGCTCGGCGGGTGGCGGCGGCGCCGCGGGCCCGAGCGCCTTCTTCCGTTGCTCGACGGGTGCGGGGGTGATCGCCGCGAGGAGGGTGTCCACCGCCTCGATGGTGGTCGCCGCGAGCTCGCTCGGGACGAAGGACGCGAGTACCCCACCCGCGTCGCGCCGGTAAAAGGCATTCGCCCCGTCCGGGGCGCCCTGCCACCATGGGAGCCAGACGAGGTTGCCAAAGCCGCTTCGCCGGGACTTCTGCTTCGGGAAGACTTCGATGCCCCGGCTCGCCGAGACGTCGGCCTGCCTGCCGTCCGCAAGCAGCGCGTCCTTCGGTGCAAGGGCGCGCCCCAGTGCCTGGGCCTTCGCCGCGGGGATGGGCGGCTCGAAGAAGCACCAGAGGTGCCAGCCCTGGCCGCCGCCGGACCGCTCCAAGTAGGCGGGCAGTCCGACCCTGGTGAAGGCGTCGAGCGCGGCGGAGGCCGTGGCGAGCGGCTCCGCCAGCGCGTTGGCGTGGCCGGGCCCGTCGAAGTCCAAGCACAGCCACCGGGTAGTGTCCTCGAGGGAGGGGCAGTAGCTGCCGACGCGGAAGGGCCCCTTCATCGCGCCCGTACCCCTCCGGTTGGCATACTTCACCTTCGCCACCGGCGCCTCGTCGCCCACGAGATGGCCAAGGAGAAGCGCGTCCAGCGTCCCGTTCGCCTCGACGGGGCAAGGCTTCCCCCACGGGGCGAGGACTGCGACGAGGTCCGTCCGATTGAGGAAGCGCTCCCGAAGGAGCCGGAGGGCNNTGCTCCTTCTCGGCGCAGTTCCGCATGCCCCACAAGTCGCCCACCACGATGGCCACCTCGCGGGCGCGGGTGACGCCCGTGTAGAAGAGGTTGCGATGGTGCATGAAGGAATGCGCCTTATGAATGACAAGCACCACGCAGGGGAATTCAGAACCTTGCACCTTATGCGTGGTTAGCGCGTACGCGAGTGACAAGTCCCTGGCGCCTGCGTTCTCTGGGTTGAGCTCGACGTCCATTCCATCGAAGCGGACCCGTAGCTCCCCGCGCTTGGGACCCATGGCGGTGACGATGCCAATGGCACCATTCATGACGCCGAGCTCGTAGTTGTTGCGCATCTGGATGACTCTGTCGTTGAGGAGGAAGTCCGGCCGTCGGCCGGGGCGCGGCGCCGCCACCTCGACTCCCCAGAGCTTCTTCTGGACGAGGCGCTGCAGCTCGACATTGAGGGCATCGACGCCGAGCGGCCCCTTCCTCGTTGGCGTCAAGAGCTGGACGTCGGCGAGCAGGTCGAAGTTGAGTCGCTCGACCAACACCGACTCGAACAGCTCCAGGACGTACCGTTGGGCGGCCAGCACCTCGCTCAGCCGGTTGACGACAACCCAAGGCGGTCTGCCATCGGCGCCCGCCTCGGCGGTCGGACGCACCTCGCCCTTCAGCACGGCGAGGCAGTTCTCTTTCAGGACTCCGGCCTGGCGCACTACCTGCTCGAGGACGACAGTCGGGATGGGCCGTCGCTCGATGAGGTCTCGGAGCAGGTTTCCCGGGCCTACCGGTGGAAGCTGGTTGTGGTCTCCCACGAGGACGACGCACGTCTTCTCGAGGTCGACCGCCCGGAAGAGCTGCCACGCCAGCGGGACGTCCACCATCGACACCTCGTCGACGATGACGACGTCGGCATTGATGGGCTCGTCCGGCCCCGCCGTGAAGGCTCTCCCGTTGAAGCCGAGGAGCCGGTGGAGTGTGAATGCCTTGCGCCCCACGACTTGCTCGATGCGCTTGGCGGCCTTCCCGGTCGGCGCCGCCAGGACGACATCGAGAGCCCGTCTCTCGTAGAGCTCGGCGATGGCCGCGACCAGCCTTGTCTTGCCAGCCCCCGCAGGCCCGCCGACGAGCACCATGTTGTGCCGGGCGGCCGCGTCCAGGCCGCGGAGCTGAGACTGATTCAGGTTGCCAGCCTCCGCGGCGACGAGGCGCTCGATGTCGGCCTCCACGAAGTGAGGATTCGGCCGGCGTCGGCCGGTGAAGACCTGGGCGAGCTCGCACTCCATCTGATGGATGCGCGGCTGCGCGACGAGGAAGCGGCCGCCGAGGGACACGCAGGCCAGCGTGCCGTCGACGATGAGGGCGTCCAGCGTCTCCTCGATGCGCCGGCGGCTGTCATGGACGTCCATCACCAGGAGCAGGTTCGCCATCTCGATGAGGTCCTCGTAGTCGACCCAGCAGTCACCTTGCTCCAGTCGCTCCGCGACGCAGTGGACGAGGCCCGCGCGGATGCGCGAGGGCTCCTCCTTCGGTGTGCCCATCTTTTGGGCAACGACGTCGACGCGCTTGAAACCGAAGCCGGGGACTTCGCGCACCAGGAGGTAGGGGTCCTTCTTGAGGACGGTGACGACGGAGTTGCCGAACTTCTCGATGAGGGCCGTCATCTGGTGGTGCGTCAGCTCGAAGGAGGCGAGCCAGGTGAGGCTCGCGTTCAGCGTGCGCCGCTTGAGCCACTCGAGCCGCAGAGCCTCGACGGCCTCCATCGGTACCTTTGCGACGGCGGCGACGCGCTCGGGCTCCTCGTCGATGACTCGGTCAAAGTCCTCGCCGAAGGAGTCGACGATGCGCCTCGCCTTCACCGGGCCGATGCCCTTGATGTCGGGGTGGTTGGCCAAGTAGTGGGCGAGCCCCTCGGCACCTGGGCGTTGATCGAAGCTGAAGCGAGTCACCTTCAGCTGCCGGCCGAACTTGGGGTGGCGCTCCCAGGTGCCATGAAGGACGACTGGGTCCTCCTCGCGCACCATGAGGGCGCCGGCGAAGGAGACGGCGTCCCCGGACTCGGTGCGCAGCTTGCCGGCGCTGAAGCGGGCGCTGGAGTAGAAGAGCGTCTCCACCCGGCCCCGGACCGCCTCCTCCTCACGATTCGTCTGGTGCGACGTCATCCCTGGACCCTCCGGTGGTAGCGGCAAAGAAGGCCCTCGACGAAGCGGCAGGCGAGCTGCCTGTCACCGCAGAAGAAGACGGGCACGCGATGGTCCACGATGATGGACAGCGTCGCCCCCAGCACCGCGTTGGGGTGGGCTCCAGAGCGGTAGCGCTGCGCGAGGACGTCGTCCAACGCCCCCTCGACGACGATGCAGGCGAAGTCGTACTCGGCCAGCGCCCGCAACTCCCGCGCAAAGCGGGCGCGCGCCCTCACCACCGAAGCGACGTAGTCCTCGAGGGACTTGCGCTCGATGGCCACCGACGCCTCGTAGCCCTCCAGCGAGTAGTCGCCGGCCGGGAGGGCACGCCGCACGGTGGCGACGTGCTCTGGGTCGAAGGCGTAGGGCTGTTGCTCTCGGGTGTCGACGACGACAAGGGGCTTCTCAGAAGGGGGAGTCGGAGGAGCCGCCGTTGGCATTACCCCCTCCTGCGCCGTCCGCCCCCTCGTCGAGGAAGATGCGGCGGTTGAAGTAGACATTCACGTTGTCGCCCTTGGTCCGCTTCGTCACCTCAAGCTTCACGTCCAGGAGTTGCTCGAGGTGGCCGGGGAGCTCCGACAGCTTCTGGAGGTCCAGCCCACAGAGGTGCAAGTCATTCTTCAGCCAGCGGATGTTCTCCCGCGTGGCCAT
>PMBV01000173.1 GCA_003153055.1 Myxococcales bacterium | reverse complement strand
GGCGTGATCATCGACCCCTCGGGCGTCATCGTGACCAATGATCACGTGATCCGCGGCGCCTCGGAAATCCACGTGGTGCTGGCCGACGGCCGGCAGCTCGACGCCGAGGTGGTGGGGGCTGACACCGAGAACGACCTGGCGGTGCTCCGGGTGAGCGCCAAGGGGCCCTTGCCGGCCGCGAAGCTCGGCACCTCGTCTGACCTGATGATCGGCGAGACGGTCGTNNATCCAGACCGATGCCTCGATCAACCCCGGCAACTCGGGCGGCCCGCTGCTCAACATCGACGGAGAGATCATCGGCATCAACTCGGCGATCATCGCCACCGCCCAGAACATCGGCTTCGCGATCCCCGCGGACAAGGTGCGGCGCATCGTCGCCGAGCTGACTCAATTCGGCAAAGTGCGCCCGGCGTGGATCGGCTTCGACGCCCAGCCGCTGACCCTCGAGCTGGCCCGCCGCCTGGGGTGGGACCGCACCTTCGGCGCCATGGTGTCCAACGTCGAGCAGGGGAGCCCCGCGGCCGACGCCGGAATGCAGCGAGGCGACGTGGTGATGCAGGTCGGCACGACTCAGGTGGAGGACGCCGACGACCTCAAGAGCCGGTTTCGCAGCTTCACCGCCAAGAGCACGGTGGCCTTGAAGGCCTTTCGCGGTGGGCAAGTGCTCGACCTCACCCTCACCCCGGTCGAGTTCCCCGCCCGCCTGGTCGACTCGACCGTGTGGGAGCGCCTGGGCCTGCGGGCGCGCCCGGCCCCCGACGGCATGCAGATCACCGCGGTGAGACCCAGCACCGCCGCGGCCAGGGTCGGCCTCGAGCCTGGTGACGTCATTCTGAAGGTCAACAACACGCCGGTGCCAGGGGTCGAGGCCTTCCGCGAGGCGGTGATTCACGCCCGGGGCAAGCCGAGCGTGCTACTCCTCGTGCGCCGAGGGACCCGCGGCTATTACCTTACCCTGCCGTTTTGATCCCAATTCCTCACACCCACACCATGGAGCATCAACGATGACGACGATCACCTTCAAAGGCGGCCCTGTGCACACCTCTGGCAACCTCCCCGCGGTGGGAACCCAGGCGCCCGATTTCACCCTCGTGGCCGGCGACTTGAGCGAGAAGCACCTGACCAGCTACTCGGGCAAGCGAGTGCTCAACATCTTCCCCTCCATCGACACCGGCGTCTGCGCGATGAGCGTTCGCGCATTCAACCAGAAGGCCGCCTCGAAGCCCGGGGTCGCCGTGCTCAACATCTCGCTGGATCTGCCCTTCGCCTCCAAGCGCTTTTGCGCCGCCGAGGGCATCGAGGGCGCGGTGACGCTGTCGGCTTTCCGATCGAGCTTCGCCGAGCAGTACGGCCTCAAGATGGTCGATGGGCCGCTGGCCGGGCTCTGCTCTCGCGTGGTCATCGTGGTCAACGAGAAGGGCACGATCGTCTACCAGGAGCAAGTACCGGAGATCACCCAGGAGCCAAACTACGACAGCGCGCTGGCCGCGCTTTCTTGACCCCCGGAGAATTGTTGACCTGTGCCCTGCTTTCCATACGGTAGGGCCATGACAGTGTACCGGTACCAAGCGCTGGGGCCGCTCTTGGCGGGAGAGGGCTCGCGCGCCTTTCTCGGCCTGGCGATCTCGGAGGAAAGCCGCGCCGTACCGGTGGTGATCATCTGGGTGCCCGAGGCGGCGGAGCGAGACGCCGCGGTGCTCGATCAGGTGCGCCGCGAGACGGAGCACGCCTCCAAGCTTGATCACCCCAACATCGTCACGGTGCTGGGGTTCGCGGAGCTCGACGAAGGCCATGCCCGGGTCGTCGAGTTCGCCGACGGCGAATCACTGCGCAAGGTGCTCAACGCGGGCAAGCAACTGCCGGCGCCCATCGCGGCCCGGATCATCTGTGACGCGTGCACCGGCGCCCACTACGCCCACGTGGCCGGTAACGACGATGGCACGCCGCTGGTGCACGGCGACCTCCGACCCGAGACGCTCCTCGTCGGGTACCATGGGGCGACAAAGGTCACCGGCTACGGCGCCCTCGCCTTCGCGCCCTCCGAGGTCGGTGGGCGGCGAGTGCACGGCCGGCACGTTCACGCCGCGCCCGAGCAAATCATCTCGGGCCGGGCCTCGATGGGGCTTTCGACCGACGTGTACCTCCTGGGTTTGAGCCTCTACGAGTGCCTCACCGGCCTCGTGCCCTGGGCTGATCAGGAAGACTTCTTCGAGCAGGCGGTGCTGACGCTGCCGCTGCCGCCTCCTCCGCCTGGATCCGTGCCTCCAGACCTCGAGCAGATCATCGTGAAGGCCTGCGCCAAAAAGGCGGGCGATCGATACCCCACCCCCCTCGCCC
Source organism: Myxococcales bacterium (assembly GCA_003153055.1). Next base: position 14,480 of record PMBV01000173.1, on the reverse strand, counting down.
TCCGTGAGGCCATCGAGGCCGCGCTCGCTGAGCAGATGGCCTCGGTGGAGGAGGTGGCGAGCTACCTGGAGACCGTCTTCCCCGAGTCGCACCAGCTCCGCGCCGACCGCCGACGCACCATCGACGCGGGCATTGCCGACTTCGTGCGGCGCCAGTGGGCCGAGAAGCCTTCGGTCAAAGCACCTGAGGCCATCGCTGTACCGCTCCCGGCTTCACCGGCCCCGCCGGCTTCGCCACCCCCACGCGCACCGGTCGCGCCGTCGACCTCCAAAGGCCGGCCCGTGGCCCCCCTGGTCACTCCGCGCTTGGCTCCAGCCGCTCCCCCTGATGACGACGATGAGCCGCGGAGCGACGCCGGCCGCTCGGCCCCTTGGCTGGTGGCGTTGGCCCTCTTCGTTGGCGTCATTGCGTCGTGGTGGGCCTGGACGAAAGCTCACGAGCCCAACCCGGCGGTCACCTCGGCGCAGCGGGCGCCCGCACCCGAGACGGCAGCCCGCCTTGGGTCCTTGGCCATTGATGCCGGGCCCGCCCAGACCGAGACCATCGTCGCCGAGCCCGCCCCCAATGAGGCCGACGCAGGGCCGGTGAAGCTCGCGACCACCACTCCGGCCGACGCTGGCAGCGAAGCCCCTCTTCCAGCCGACGTGCCGGTGTCGCTCGAGTCGGCGCCGCCGGTCGACGTGTTGCTCGATGGAAAGCCGCTCGGGAGGACGCCCTGGAGCGGTCGCCTGGCTCCTGGGCGCAAGAGCTTCACTTTGCAGAACAAGGATCTCGGTCTGGCATCGGTGCGGCTGGTGACGGTCAAGGCTGAGCCGATCATCGAGCGGTTCACCTTCGAGAAGGGCGCGGTGAGCATCAGCGCACCGGACGGCGCGATCGTGTTCATCGACGCCCTTCGCATCGGCGTCGCGCCCATTCGAGGAGAGGTCCCCGTGTACGAGGGCTTCCATCGCATCGTCGTCACGGTCGGGCAGTCGAAGTGGACGGACACCTTCAGGCTTCAGCCCCACCAGCGGGTCAACTTCAACGTCGCCCTCCAGTAGCCCTCACCCGGCGGATCGAGCGACCTGGCGCTGGCGAATGAGCAGCTCGTAGCTTCGGGTGACGCTCTGCGAGACGATGAGGAGTTCGCCCACGTCGGGGGGCGTCACGCGACCGGCGCCTTCGTCCACGTACAAGAGGTGCACGGGCTTCCCCCGCACGAGGAGCGGGAGCACCACGGCCGTGGTCGGGTAGCCACCGCCGAGCATCTGGTAGAAGACGTCGGTGCCCTCGGAGTGCTTCATCGGCCCGATGAAGTGGGACCTCAGGTCTCGCACCAGCTTGAAGGTGTTGGGCTCTCGGAGGCTCACCCCGATGCGGCGAATGGCTCGAGTGCTGACACCGGTGGCCAACCCCTGCCAGCCGGTCAGCAGGTCGCCCTGCACCGAGAGCAGGAGTGCCCGGCTGAACTTGCTCTTGGCAAACTGAAGCACCGTGCGGGCGATGTCGTCGCGATTGATGCTCTGTTTCAACGCCGCCTGGGCCTGCGCGAACGAGAGTGGAGGCGGTATCGGCTCGGGGAGCGCGCCCGAAGGGCTCGAGGGAGCCGGTGCTTCGAGCGTTCCGTCTACCACCACTTCCCCTTCGAGCACCTCCTGGCCCACCATTGCGTTGGCGTAGATCTTCGCGAAGTCGCTCTCGTTGATGAGCTCCGAAACCTCGGCGGGCCTGGGGCCTTCGGCGGCGTTCCGGGTCGACGGCCGCAGCGCGTGCATGTCGATGGGCCGCATCGGGCGAAGGGCCCTGGCGTGCTTGCGCAAGAGCTGGTTCATCCGGAACTCGGGGATCACCACGGGCACGATGCGTTTCCCCGCCCGAAACGCGAGGGTGTCCATCGCCTTGAGCTGTCCGGGCCCCAGCACCGCCAGCGTGAGACGCGTGGCATCGACCCGCATGGGGAGCACGTCGTGGTCGTCGTAGAACTGGGGGTCGGCCACTGCTAGGGCGGTCGGGTCAGGGACCATCTCTCCCGAAGCGAAGGGGAGGTTGTGGAGCCGGCCCAGCACTCGGGCGAGGTCGCCCTCCTTGAGAAAGCCGTGTTCTACCAGGTTGGTGCCGATGCGCCCGCCGTGAACGACCTGGGTTTCGAGTGCCTCCTCGAGCTGCTCGGCGGTCACCAGCTTCTCGGCGAGCAGGAGGTCTCCCAGGCGGGTCACGGCAGCACTTAAAGCACAGCGATGGGTGGGCGCTCCACCCTGGCCCTCATCGAATTCTGGCCACCGGGTAGTGGCTCAGCCCGACGAGGTTCCCCTCGGGATCTCTCACGTACACGGTGAAGTCGGTCTCGCATTCGATGGGCACCCCTCGACGCTCCAGCGCGACGCGCACCTGCTCGCGGGTGGAGACTTCGATCGCCAGGGCGACCATCGTGTAGCCACGGCCCGGGTTGCCCCCTATGGCCACAGCGGCCTGCTCCACGGCCACGAACCCGCCACCGGCGTCTCCACCGCTTCGCGCACCCACCCAGATGCTCCTCAGCGAGCCATCGGGGTGGTGAAAGCGGGCCACCTCGGGCAGCTCGAGCACCTCACGATAGAACGCCGCGACCCGCTCGACATCGGTGACCAAGACGGCCACATGGTGAAAGCCGTGGGGAGCGATCATGAGCGCGATGTCAGTGGAGACGGCGGCGCAGCAAGTTGAGCAGGTCGATGCGGGTCACCAGCCCGATGAACTCGTCTCCATCGAGCACGATGGGCACGTAGCCCTCGTCGAGGAGTGGAATGAGGCTCTTGAGTGGCGTGTGCACATCGACGGTCTTGAGGCGCGTCGACATGACCTCGCGCACCGGGAGCCGCAGCTTGGTCTCGTCATCGATGGCGGCGAGGAGCAGATCGGACTCGTCGATCATCCCCACCACCTTGCCGCCAGCGAGCACCGGGAGCTGGGAGACGTCGTACAGCTTCATGCGTCCGTAGGCGACGAGCAGCGTGTCGGTGGGGGCGAGGGTGACCACCGCCTTGTCGGAGTACTGGCGGGTGATGACGTCACGGAGATCGTCTCGCGTGCCCCGCGGGAGAAAGCCCTGATCGGCCATCCAGAAGTCGTTGAACATCTTCGANNAGGTACTTGTTGCCGCTGTCGCACACCAGGGTGCACACCCGCTTGGGGCTCACCTGCTCGCGGCAATACCGGAGCGCGGCGGCGAGGAGCGTGCCTGACGACGAGCCGGCCAGGAGGCCCTCGCGCTTCAGGAGCTCCCGCGCGGTCGACAGGCTCTCGGCGTCTGAAATGGTGTAGGCCCGGGTGACGCGAGAGAGGTCGGCGATGGGAGGAATGAAGTCCTCTCCGATGCCCTCGACGACCCAGGAGCCGGCCTTGCCGATGGTCCCCGTGGCGATGTAGCCGGCGAGCACCGAGCCCTGCGGGTCTGCGAGGATCATCTCGCACTGGGGCATGACCCGCGCGAAGTAGCGGGACAAGCCCGTGAGCGTCCCCCCCGAGCCCACCCCACAGACCATGGCGTCGAGCCGGTGCTCGAGCTGAGCGGCGATCTCCGGGCCCGTCGTCTGCTCGTGGGCCTTGGGGTTCGCTGGGTTGGCGAACTGGTTCACGTAGAAGGCGTCGGTCTCTCGAGCCAGCCGCTCCGCGAGATCCTGATAGTAGTCCGGGTGGCCCTTCTCGACGTCGGCCCGGGTCATCACCACCTGGGCGCCCATGGCCTTCAGGTGGAGCACCTTCTCCTGGCTCATCTTGTCGGGAATGACCAGGGTGAGCTGGTAGCCCTTGAGGGCCGCGACCAAGGCGAGGCCGAGGCCTGTGTTCCCGGCCGTGGCCTCTACCAACCGTCGTCGATCGGGCCCCAGCTTCCCTGCCTCCTCCGCCGCCGCGATCATCGAGAGGCCAATGCGGTCCTTGATGGAGCCCCCAGGGTTGTGGCTCTCGAGCTTGAGAAAGAGCTCACACGGCCCGGTGTCGAGGCGCTCCACCTTGACCATCGGGGTGTTCCCGATGAGCCCCAGCACGCTGCCGGCGGACCTCATCGGGATCTCGCCTCATCGGAGTAGTTCGACGGCCTTCTATGCCCCATGACGAGCCCTTCCCTTCCGCTGCGAGGACCAACGGCGATTAGGGGTAACCCGCTGCTTTTGGTCAAGCCCCATCTCCGCTGCCAACGGACAAACCCTCTTGCGAGGAACAGCGTCACCAGGTAAGCCGCGCCCCGCGCGTGGGGCGGCTTGGCCACGCGCCGCCTTTGGTGACGTAGCTCAGATGGCTAGAGCGAGGGTCTCATAATCCCTAGGTCGGTGGTTCGATTCCACCCGTCACCACTGTCTCGAGGAGGCCTGATCCGAAGTGGAGGATCGGGCCTCCTCCAGGCTTCTTCCTCTCCGAATTCGAGCTCGAGGCGGCCGTTTTTTTGACTGAGGCCCAAGCTCAACGTTTCATGGCGTCTACAGGTCGGTACTGACCTGTCGCGACAAGGAGACGCCATGGACAACCCGACGGCTCAGACCCCCGCCCTCGACGGAGCGCCGCACGCCTCCCTCTCTCTGCCCGACGAGGAGCGGCCCGTCGTCAGTACCCACGTGCTGGTGGAGCACGAGAAGGTCGAAGAGCTGCGAGAGCTCTCTCGGCGCACCCGGGTCGCCCAGAGCGAGTACCTGCGCGAGGCAGTCGACGATCTCCTGTCAAAATACCACCGGATCAAAGACGACGAGTGAGCCCGTCGCGAACGACCGACCGACCGCTACCCGCCCGTCGTCGGTCGATCAGCGGCTTCCTTCTCACGAAGGGCCTCTTCGTTCGCCTTGGTCTCACGCTTCGATCGCCACCGGGTGACGATCACCCCGATCACGAGCAGCCCCACGATTCCAGCGATGACGCCTCGCTGGCCCTTGGCGATCTGATGGAGCAGGAACTCGAGCTGACCGCCGAAGCGATACCCGAGGTAGACGAAGATCGGCGCCGACCCCAGGGCTGCCACTGAGTCGAAGAAGATGAAGTGGGAATAGCGCATGCCCACTGAGCCGGCGGTGAAGTAGGTGACCGCCCGAACGCCGGGGAGAAACCGGGCGATCATGACGATCTTCTCACCGTGCCGCTTGAACAGGCCCTCGACCCGCGCTCGCTTCTGGGGCGTGACGATGCGTGAGAAGAAGCCGCCGGTCCTCGCCCCCACCTTCGAGCCAATGCGCCGCCCGAAGTAGAAGATCATCGAATCGCCCAAGATGATGCCGAGGTAGCCCGTCAGCATCATCAACGGCAACGCTGCCCGCTCTTCGAAGACGAGGAACCCGCCGAAGATGAGCGAGATGTCCTCGGGCATGGGAAGGCCCAGACCGCAGCCCAGGAGCACGGCGAAGACGACGAGGTAGGGAACCACTCCCCCTGTGCCGCCGACGATCTCCTGAAGAAAATTGAGGAACTCCACGGCTCACTTCTTGGCTGGGCGGCGGGTCTCGAGCATGTGCATCGCGTCCAGCGCCCAGCCATCGAGGGGCTTCGCGTCGTCCAACAGCCTGGCTGCGTCTTTGATTCCAGCGTATCCACCCGAGGCGGCAGCGTCCCAGCGAGTGTCCGGCGCTTCGACCGAGGTGAGCGTCACCGCGAGGCTCAGAGCCTCGGTGGCGAGATCCTGCACGGTCCGCTCTGGTGCCCCCGCCTGCTGGGCCTCTCGCAGCGCCGCCGGCCCGCTGACCCATCGGCCAGCCTGACGGGCCACCACGGGCTCGAGAAAGAGGCGGGCCAAGGCTCGAACCACACGCTCGACGTCGGGGTGATCAGTCGGGCCCACCACCACGTAGACTCGGCCCGGCCCACCACGCACGGCTCGGGCCGTGTCAGGCGCATCGAGGAGGTTGGCGATCAGCACGACCTCGGCGTCAGGGCTCTGGAGGGCCTCCTTGGCGCGACCCAATGGCCCGTCGAGCACCGGTTGCCAGGCCCTGAGCGCCTGGCGCTGGGCAGACTGGGCCTCTCGCACCAACTCCTCGAGGCGCCAACCCGTCCACGCCTGTCTCAGCACGAGCTCGAGCCCCTTGAGCTCTCCGGCCTGTGGCTGGTCGAAGGGCGGGGGCTCGGCCGAGAGGGCCGCGGCCAGGTACTTTTCAAGGGCAACGGGGTGGGCATCGAGGAACGCCTCAGCGGCCTCGCGCACCTCTGGCTGGGCTCCCAGCACCCGGGCACGAACCATGGCGCGCACCTTCGGGTACGTCACCTTGGGAACGGGCGTCGTCCTTGAGAGGGTGCCCCCGTCGAGCCCCACCGCGTTGAAGACCGAGAACAGCGCGAACACTCGATCGTCCGCGCGCAGCTCGATGCCCCCGTTGGTGTAGACGCTCGCGAACCAGTCGCTCCCGGTGGCCGCGAGGGCCGACTGGGCGAGGAGCCCCTGGAGGACCAGCGCGCGGATCATGACAGGTGGGTACATCAGTATGAGCGGGCCTTCAAGCGAGTGTCACGGGCGTGAGACGAGGGAACGCAAGGCGTCCCGATTCGCCTGGACCTTGATGCCGAAGGCTGTGCAGATGTTCATCAAGAGCTTCATGCAGGCTTGAGGCTTGGTGACGGTCAGCTTTTGGAAGTCAGCCTGTCGAATCTCGAAGGCCGCGACCGACGTCACCGCCATCGCGGTGCACATTCGCTGGCCCGTGTTGATGAGCGAGAGCTCACCGAGCCAGTCTCCGGTGGAGAGCTCGCCCAAGGGCAGATCTCCTCGGTCGGATTTGGCCGAAAGGGCCACCCGCCCTTCCGCGACGACCAGCATCGAATCGGACACCATGTTCTCGACGAACAGCGGGGTTCCCGACGGGTAGTTCCGGGCCGTGCAAATGCCGGCGAGAATCCCGATGCCGGTGTCAGTGAAAGATTGAAAAAGCGGGCTCGCCTTCAGCGCCGATGCGGCGTCCATGAGGGTCAGATGTAGCACGGTCAGGTCGATCGCGGGCCTTTGCAGTGAGGGCGCGGCGATCACGCCACGCAGGCCTCGGGGACCGACGGGCTCTCGGGGATCTCGACTCGGGGGAGCGAGAGGACCCTGGCCAGGGTGCCACCCAGCGAGCTCTGGCTCGTGAAGTCGACCAGCACCTCGACCAAGGCTCCAATGGGGGCGGCTCCGTCGAAGTTGACCACTCGGTTGTGGGGGGTGCGGCCGAACTGTCGGGCCAGGTTGGTGCGCGAGCGGCCCTCCACCAAGACCTCGACCGTCTTGCCCAGGTGCGCCGACATCGCCTCGACGCTGATCCTCTTCTGCAGGTGGTTGAGGCGCTCGAGTCGGGCCACCTTCACCTCGTGGGAGACGGGCCCCCAGGCCTCCTCCTTGAGGCCGGCGACCGTCTTGGGGCGCGACGAGAAGACAAAGGCGAACTGCCCATCGAAGCCGACCTGCTCGCACAGCTGGTAGGTCTTCTCGAAGTCTTCGTCGGTCTCTCCAGGGAACCCCACGATGAGGTCGGTCGTGATGGCGATCGACGGGCGGGCGACCTTGAGCTTCTCGACCCGCTCGAGATACTGGGCGACCGAGTAGTCGCGGCGCATTCGCACCAGCACCTCGTCGGAGCCGCTCTGTACCGGGAGATGGAAGTGCGGCATCACCTTGGGCTCGACGCGGAAGGCCTCGATGAGCTCGGTGGAGAGATCATGTGGGTGGCTGGTGGTGAAGCGAACCCGCTCTATTCCCGGAACCCGCGAGGTCTCGAGCAACAGGGCGGCGAACGAGCACCCGCCGCGGTAGCTGTTGACGTTCTGCCCGACCAGCGTCACCTCGCGTACGCCCACCTGGGCCAGCCGGCCGACCTCCTCGAGCACCTCGTGGAAGGGGCGGCTCACCTCTCGGCCCCGGGTGTGCGGCACCACGCAGAAGCTGCACACGTTGTCGCAGCCCTTCATCACCGTGACGAATTCGGTCGCCCTCCCCTTCGAGCTGGCGGCGTCGGCCCGGGGGAAGACGTAGGCCTCGCTGTCGACCCACGCGGTCTCCACCACTCGCACCCGATCGCGCTCGACCCGCTCGAGAATCTGGGGAAGCTTGGAGATCGCATCAGGGCCGAAGACGAAGTCGACGTAGGGGGCCCGGCTGAGGATCTTCTGCTTCTCTTGCTGGGCGACGCAGCCTCCGACCCCGATGAGCGCGCCTCGCTGCAGCTTCACTTGCCGGTACCGGCCCAGCGCCGACAGCATTTTCTCCTCGGCCTTCTCGCGAACCGAGCAGGTGTTGAGAATGATGAGATCGGCGCTCTCGGGCACTGGGGTGGCCCCGTACCCCACCGACGCCAGGGCCTCGCCCATGCGGTTGGTGTCGTTGACGTTCATCTGACAGCCGAACGTATGAATGAAGTACCGCTTCGTCATGGGAGGCCTTCTGGAGCGCAGCGGGGGTTCAAGTCAATGCCCCACCACGGCCCGGGGCTCAGAGCTGGTGACACCCCTCACGGTGAGCGACCGTGCGGTGGCTGGCCAGCACGGCCTCGCCATGCCGCTCCAGGAGCGCCACCGCCTCTCGCCCGTAGCGTTCCTCGAGATCGGTGAGCTGCTCGAGCGCCGGGAGCTCTCGCTCGGCCCGTTCGATCAGCCGCTGCTCTTTCGGGGTCGCCAGGGTCTCGGTCGCGCTGGCCTTGGCGGTCCCCAGCCTGCGCCGCACCACCTCGAGGGTTCCTCGCCGGCTACACCAGTCTCCCACCAGGGCGCGGACTTTTGCGTAGGTGTGCACGTCGAGCTTCGACTCGTGGAGCGCGTGCTGGTGGGCAAAGGCAAAGCGCCCGCTCCAGTCGGTGTGGCCTTCGGAGCGGTCGAGCTCGGCGACGAGGGCCTGCTCGTAGGCGAGGAACTGTAGGAGGAGTGGCTCGGTCAACTGGATCGATGCGAGCCTCAGCGTCTTGACGTCCATGTTCCCCGCAGGCTACCTGCCTGGCGCACCGCGCGCGACCCCAGATGTCTCGCTGCCAAGTCGAAAGCCTTGCTCCGGGAGCGGCGCACGTTAGGTTTTTTGAACGGAACGCAGGACCGAAGGGGGGCACCGTGCGACTGAGCGCCATGGATGCGGACCAGCGTGCCCAGTTCAGGCGGGCCATCGACGAGGTGTCCGCGCAGAGTGGCATCTCGCTCGAGGAGGCCGCTCAGCGCTTCGCCCAGGCCCTCTTTCACCACCTCCGGGAGTCGCTGGTCTTGGTGCGCACCTATGTCACCCTCGACTACCGCGACCTGCCCGAGGCGACGCGGGCCGCCGCCGACGAGATGGCCACGAAGGCTCAGCTCTCTCTCGGGCCGACCTCCGCGGTGCTGGCCCTGTTGGGCACGGCAGGCGCGCGCCCTGAGTGGAACGACCGGGCGTGTTCCAAGGCGCATGCTGGCATTCCGCTGGTCTCGGCCAAGTTCGTCAGCGCCATTCCCATGGTGAGCGCGCTCCTCGAGCAGCTCGGCGTCGACCTGGGCTGGATCCACGGCGGAGGCCAAATCGACACCGAAGCGTTGGGGCGCCTCGCCGGGGGCTTCTACGTGGATGATGCCACCAAGGCCAAAGACCTCCTCGGGCGGCACATCATTCCCGCCCAGGACTTCGTCGCGACCCACCACGTGCAGACGGTCTTTGGAATTGGCGGCGGGTACCCAGGCACCAGCGCCTTCAACGTGACGATCTTCTTCATGAACGAGGCCATCTCGCGGGACACGGCGCGCTCCTTCCAGGGGCTCCTCTTGGCCTTCAAGAACGGCACCAAGAAGTTCATGGCGCCTACCAGAGCGAGGGTGATCAGAGCGGCCTGAGAGGGCTCGCCTCACCTTCAGCGGCTGGGCACGAGCTGTGGGGCGACCCGCTCGAGATCGCCCAGCGTCCGCACCACCACGACCTGGCTCGCCACGCGGGCGTAGCTCGCCATCTCCGAATCGCCGAAGCCCCAGTTGGTCGTCGGCTCGGTGGCGATCCACACCAGGCGTCGTGCCTTTCGCGCGATGTCCTCGAGCGCCCAGACGTTGGCCTCGTTGAAATTGTTTCGACCATCGCCGATCACCATGACGGTGGTCCTCCGGGTGACGCTGCCCAGATGGTGCCGCGCGAATTGGGCCAAGGCGTTGCCGTAGTTCGAGTTCGAGGCGAGTGAGATGACGTCACTGGCGGTGACGAGCTCGACGGCTTCTTCGGGCTTGGCGTCCTTGAAGAGGCGGGTGACCTCTCCCAGCTGGGAGACGAAGATGAAGCTCCGCACCCGGGCGAACAACGACTGCAGCGTCCAGGTGAACAGGAGCATCATCTGGCTGGTGGTTCGCACCGAGTCCGACACGTCGCACAGCACCACGACTTCGGGCCGCATCGGGCGGCGAATTCGAAAGACGGGCACCATTGGCACCCCGCCGGCGGTGAGGTTGCGCCGGAGCGTGCGCCGGGGGTTGAGCTGGCCCCGCCGGGTCGAACGCCGTCGGCGAAGCAGGCGGGCCTTGAGCTTCTCAGCGAGCGCCCTGACCGCGCGGGTCACGATGGCGCGCTCCTGAACCGAGAGGCGCCCGAGGGGCGTGTCGGTGGGCCCCTGGGCGCTGGTTCGAAGGCGGGCGTCGGAGGCCCGCTTCACCTCGGCGCGGGCGGCGTCTTCCACCCCTCGAAGCGCCTGGGCCAGGTGTCGCGAGACGACCTCGAGCCCCTTGGCGTCGAGGCCCCGGGCCTTGAGCTCGGTGGCGAGGCTGGAGAGGTCGCCGCGCATGGTCTCCGCCCCAGCCGCCGACAGGAGGCGTCGGCTGTAGAAGCCCGTCTGGAGCGCGTTCTCCAACCTCGAGAGGTCGAGCTCGAGCGATGCTCGCCGCAGGAGGCCGGCCAGGGCGGCGCGGTCTCCCGCCAGCGCTGCCTGGGTCAGGGGCGAGAGCTGGCCTGCGAGCGAGCCGAGCATGGCGACGATCATCTCGAGCTCGTCACCCTCGAGCAGGCCCTCCTCCTCGAGGCGCTTGGCGAGGGAGCGGTCGAGCCCCTCGAGCATCTTCGAGGCCCCAGTGAAGAAGAAGTCGAAGGCTCGGTCGAAGGTGCCGACGTCGCTCGCCCGCTTGCACAGCGTGGCCTTGAGCACGGCGCGGGTGGGCTCTCGCTCCAACAGGCCCACCTCGACCAGCGCTCGGGTCGCGTCCTCGACCTCGCCCACGGACACCCGCAGGCCGTTCTGGCGAAGGACCTCGGCGAACTCGACGATCCGTTGCTCCACCAGCCGCTTCTACCCGCCCAGCCGCCCCGCTGCCACGCGCGTCACCGGCCGAACGCCATCACCGCCTCCACGTGTCGAGTTTGGGGGAACAGGTCGAACAGCTCGAGCACCAGCGGGCTGTAGCCCTCGGAGACCAGGCCGGCCGCGTCGCGAGCCAGGGCCGCGGGATCGCACGCGATGTACACCACCCGAGAGGCGAGGAGCCGAGAGGCCCACCGCCCAGCCCCTGGAGCGCCCGAGCGTGGAGGGTCGAGGAGGATCCGGTCGAAGCGTCGCCCTTCCCTCACCATGCCCTCGGCGATCTTCTCGCAGTCTCCCTGCACCAACCGGAGCCCCTCGATGCGCCGGGCCCGCGCTGCCTGCTGGGCCAACTGAACTGAGATGGCCGCCGACTCGACCGCGACCACCGAGCCGGCCTCCTGGGCGATGTCGAAGGTGAAGTTGCCGTTGCCCGAGTACAGCTCGAGCACCGAGGGACGGCCGACGAGCTCCAAGAGCTCCACCGCCTCGCGGACGAGCTGCCGATTGACCTCTGCGTTGGCCTGCGCGAACCCGTCGGGGCGGTGGAGCACGCCGCGCTCCTCGAGCACTGGATCCCCGAGGAGCTCGAGGGAGCCCTTCCCCGCGCCCGGAACCAGGACCACGCCATCGACCGTGCCTTCGCGGACGAGTGGTTCGAGGAGCTCGAGATGCCGGGGACGCACGGTGCCTTTCAGGTGGGCGCTGAGCGCCACCCGCCCCTCGCACTCGAGCAGGTGTAGCTCCTCGAGATCCTTGAGCATCGGCGCGAGCCTCACGCCGAGCGCCCCGGGCATGGCCTCGAGCGATGGAGTGAGCGCCGGGCAACGCTCGACGCGTATGCGCTCGTGGCTCCGGCGGCCGAAGTACCCGAGGCCACCGTCGGCGGGGTGGAGCACGGCTCGGCGCCGGTACCCCATGGCCGCGGTCGAGGTCACGGTGGGGCGGCGGCGGTACCTCGAGGGGTCGATGCCACCCAGATGCTCGAGGGCCGACACGACGATCTGCTCCTTCTCGAGGACCTGGGTGGTCTCCTCGACGTGCATCCAGTCGCACCCACCGCAGCGATCGGCCAGCGGGCACGCAGGCCTGCGGCGGGCTGGGCTGGGCGTCAGCACTTGGAGCAGCTCGGCCCGCAGCGCCCGTTGGCCCTCGTTGAGCGTGGCGATCACCCGCTCACCGGGGAGCGCCCCGGGAACGAAGACGGCGCGGCCCTCGAGGTGGGCCACCCCGTCACCCGACTTGGACAACCGCTCGATGGCGAGCTCGAGGCGACGCACTCCCTACTTTCGCGCCTCGTCAGGGAGCTCTTTGCGCAGGGTCTCGACGAAGCGCTCCAGGCGCGTTCGCTTGTCGTCGTCGATGTCGATGAACTCGAGGCCCATGCCCGCCACCTGCCCACCGTCGGGATCGTACGGCTGAACTCGAATGACTCGCCCGGTCAGATCGAAGGGGAAATCGGCCCCCGGCAGAGAGACGATGAGGCGCACCACGCTGCCGATGGCCAAGGGGTTCCGGGTGTTGATGAACACGCCACCGTGGCTGATGTTCACGGCCCAGTCCGTGATGAAGCCGTCAACGGTGCGGTAGGCGACCAAGAGCTCGTGCTGGAGCCGTTCCGACTTTCGCGAAGGCTTGTCTGCGGGATCTGCAGCCATGTCTTGAGTGTATACCTGCCTGGCGCGTCACGACATCATCACCGCTCGACCATCAAGGCGATGCCCTCGCCGCCGCCGATACAGAGCGACGCGACACCCCGCTTGGAGCCCTGATCCTTCATGATGTGCAGCAGGGTCACCAGCACCCGCGCGCCCGACGCACCGATGGGGTGCCCCAGGCACACCGCACCGCCGCGGACGTTCACCTTGGCCGGGTCGAGCTTGAGGAGCTGGTTGTTGGCCAGCGCCACCACCGCGAAGGCCTCGTTGATCTCCCAGGTGTCGACGTCGTTCACCGACTTCCCGACGCGCTGGAGCAGCTTGTTGATGGCATCGGCCGGCGCGATGGTGAACTCCACGGGCTTGCGGGCCGCCGAGGCGTGGCCGGCGATTCGCGCGAGCACCGGGACACCCAGCGCCTTGGCCCGCTCGGCACTCATCAGCACCAGCGCCGCCCCGCCGTCGTTGATCGACGAGGCGTTGGCCGCCGTCACCGTGCCGTCCTTCTTGAACACCGGCTTGAGCGTGGGGATCTTGTCTACCCGGGCATTCTTGGGGCCTTCGTCCTCGGTGACGAGGGTCGGATCGCCCTTCTTCGACGGCACCGTGACCGTGGCGATCTCCGCCTTGAACAGCCCCTCCTTCTGCGAGCGAATGGCGCGGTTCGTCGACTCCATCGAGAACTCGTCTTGCGCGGCGCGGGAGATCTTGAGATCGGTCGCGCACTGCTCGGCGCACACGCCCATGTGCACGTTGTCGTAGACGTCGGTGAGCCCGTCGTAGACCATCGAGTCCTTGAACTCGACGTGGCCCATGCGGGCGCCGTTGCGCAGCTGGAGCGAGAGGTACGGGGCGTTCGACATCGACTCCATGCCGCCAGCCACCACCACCTCGGCCTCACCCAGCGCCACCATCTGGTAGGCGTTCACCACGGCCTGAAGCCCCGAGCCGCACACCTTGCCGATCGTCACGGCCGGTGTGCCGTCGGGGAGCCCCGCGTAGCGAGCCGCCTGCCGCGCCGGAGCCTGCCCCACGCCCGCGGTCAGCACGTTGCCCATGTACACGTGCTCCACGAGCTCGCCCTTCACCCCAGCCCGCTCCAGCGCAGCCTTGATGGCCACGGCGCCCAGGTGTGGGGCGGTGACCGATGCGAGGGCGCCCTGAAACGCGCCGATGGGGGTCCGCGCCGCTCCGACAATGACCACGTCTCGTGCCATGTGTGCCTCCGGGGTTGAGGTGCCGCCTTCAGACGGGGCTGATGTTCCTCAAGGCGCGACCATACACGAAGGGCCGGCCCCTGTGACAGGTGCCGGCCCTGGTGGTTCAGCTCGCTCGCTGTTGGTTAGCGGCGGAACTTCCCTTGCATCACGTCGCCGAGGCGGGCCTTGGCCGACTCAGCCTGCTTCTTCAGGTACTCGCGGTAGTCGTCCTCACCCTCGTGGAGGAGCGCCTTCATCGACAGGGCGATCTTCCGGTCGGAGGTGTTGATGTCGATGATCTTCACATCGACCTCCTGAGCCTCCTGCACGACGTCGCGGGGGTTCTCGACCCGCTCGTCCTTCATCTCGGACACGTGCACCAGGCCTTCGATGCCAGGCTCGATCTCGACGAAGGCGCCGAAGTCGGTGACCTTGGTGACCTT
>PMBV01000381.1 GCA_003153055.1 Myxococcales bacterium | reverse complement strand
CGGCATCGAGGACTACATCTTGAAGCCCTTCAAGCCCGAGGAGCTCAAGGCCAAGGTGCTCAAGGTCTTGAAGCTGACGGGCCCAGTTGGCCCGCCAGTGTCGGCCAGTGAAGCGCCGACCTCGACAATGGCCTCGAGTCGCACCGACCCCACCGGCAAGCAGTTCATCGACATCCTCGTCATCGACGACATGGAGAACGTGCACAAGAAGCTGAAGACGCTGGTGCCCCCGCACGTGACCGTCGGTACGGCGCTGTCGGCGGCGGCGGCGCTCCAGGCGTGCCGAGAGAAGGTGTTCCGGGTGGTCTTCGTCGACGCCGACATCCCCGACGTCAACTCGGCCGCCCTGATGAACCAGCTCCGCACGCTCCAGCAGCACGCCGCCTTCCTCGCCCTGGCGCTGCGGAGCGCCAACGATCTCCAGAAGGAGATGCAGGCCCTGGGCTTCGACGATGTCATCTTCAAGCCCTTCGACAAAGACAGCATCGACGACTTCATGATCCGCTACTTCAACGATCAGGAGCTCGTGGTGGCGGAGGACAACGTGGTGAAGGTGGGCGCCTTCACCGGCAAGGAAGACCGCCTCGAGAAGTACTTCAGCCGAGTCACCAAGCTCCTCGAGGAGACCATCGAGAAGCTGGCCGCGGCGTGCTTCGACGAAGCGATCATCGACCTGTCACAGGCGCCACTCAAGAGCGACCGCACCCCGCGGTTGGTCATCGACCTCAAGAAGGAGGCCGCCAAGCGTGGCATCGAGATGAAGCTCGTGGCGGGCGCCGAGGTGCAGGCGCTGCTCAAGAAGTTCGACGAGACGGCCAACATGAACGTGGCCCATTCAGTGAACGAAGCCAAGGCGGCCTGATTTCGCCTGTACGGAGGTGAGGCACCATGGCCGGCGTGGCCGAGAAGTTGTCTGAGCAGGTGCAGTCGATTCTCGAGAAGCGCATCAACGAGAATCAACTGACGCTGCCCCCGCCGCCCGCGGTGGTCATGAAGACGATGGCGCTGTTGCGCGACCCGAACTTCACCCCCAAAGACGCCTCGCCCATCATCGAGCGAGACACGGTGCTGGCAGCCCGGGTGCTGCGGGCGGCCAACTCGGTGCAGCACGGGGCGATGGAGCGGGCCAAGAGCCTGCCCCAGGCCCTGACCCGTCTGGGCCTCGATCGCCTCCGCACGGTGCTGATGGAGGTCAGCGCCAACCGCTTGTTCGAGTCTCGTGACGCGCGCATCGCCGAAGCCACCCGAGGGCTGTGGGGGCACTCGTTGGCGGTAGCCATGCTGTCCCGTGACGTGGCCGCCCTGTGCGGCATCAACGAGACCGAGGCAGCCTACCTCTCGGGGCTGCTCCACGACATCGGCAAGCCCGTGGTGGCCTGGGTGCTCCTCGAAGCAGAGAAGAGCGTGGTGGGCACCCGCACCAACGTGTGGATCGACCCCGAGGTGTGGATCGAGGTCATCAATCGCGCGCACCGCCCGGTCGGCGTGGGGTTGGCTCAGAAGTGGGGGCTGCCCGACACGGTGACCGCCGCGATCCAGGACTGCGCCGAGTACAACGGGAGCGACCGCCTCTCGGTGGCCAACGCGGTGCGCTTCGCCAACGCGCTCGCCAAGCGCGAGGGCATCTACGTCGGCAAGGTCGACCAGGCCGACGCCGAGGCGCTGGTGATGATCGGCCGCTCGCTGTTGGGCATCGACGATGGCGTGCTCAATCGGCTCTCCGGCGGCCTGGGCGATCGAGTGAAGACCTTGATGGGGTGACATGGAAGGCAGACTCTGACGCCGACGTCAGGGCGCCTCGCACGCCACGGGCCGGACTTGTCGGAATTTCAGAGCGATGGCGCTGGCACGGTCGGTGTACACGCCCCGGTTCATTCAGGGAGAGAGAACCGTGTCGATTCGAGTGATGTGTGCCGTGGCGTTGTTGAGCAGCGTGGCCAGCGCCGGGGAAACGAGCGTGGTGTACCAGGTCGTCAACCTCGAGCCGGAAGTCGGGGAGGCCTTCGCCGTCGTCTGCGCGCAGAAGTTCACCCTCGCCGGTGGAGGGCCGGCGGTGGTGCGGGAGCCAGCCGTGGGCTCCGAGACGTTGGAGCTGTCGCTGGTCGGGCTCTCACGCCGAGGCCCGGGGACGATTCTGGTCGACGCCACGCTCAAGGACTCCGCTGGCGCGCCGGTGCACCACGCTCAGCTCGAGGCCGCTTCACTCGAGGACGCCCCGGCGGTGTGTGAGCGATTGGGCATCGCCCTGGTGACGCGCTCCACGCCCGAGGAGTTCCGCAGCCGGCGAAACATCACCCGCGCCGAGGCTCGAGCGAGCCGAAGCCCGGCCCGCCTGGGCACCGAGAAGGTGCTGGGGCTCCAGGTGCGCGTGCTGGCACCACTCGCCCGCGGCTACGAGACGCGGCCGGCGATGTCTCTCGGGTTCGACGGGCGCTTCGAGCGCGAGCGGTACTTCATCGAGGTGGGAGCCGGCTTCATCGTGCCCTCGACTCTCATCGGATCGAGCTCCAACTCGACAGTGTCGGTCGGCGGCATCTTCCTCAACGGCGGAGTGTCATTCTACCTGACCGACGGAGACATCGCGCCCTATGCCGGATTGGGCATCGAGCCCAGAATCGTCTTCTCGAGCTCGCCCATCGCGCTGGCGCCCTACGTGCAGGTGGGCGTGATGCTGTGGCGCCAGTCGTCGACCCGCCTGTACGCCGAGCTGCGAGTCGCCCAGAACGTGCTGCCCGTGTCGCCCGACGGCCGCCAAGCCGTGTACCCCACCGAGCTGGGGCTGGGCGTGGGCATCGGCTGGTGACGGTGCTCGCGAGGGGCTCCGCCCGCCAGGGTGGGGACCCAACTCGAAGTTGGGTATGAAAGAACCCCCTGCTGGGGCGAGCCGGTCAGGAGCAGGTACGAGTTGACGACGATCTGCGCGCGGAGCGCCAGGGGTCGTGACTTACCCGCACTCGCCTTCCACGCGGAATTGGTCAGGTAGTAGCGATGATCGGGGCCTGGGCAAAGACGACGAGCCCGTCCGAGCATCTATTTATTACAGCTTCGGGTGACCCAGAAAGCGTGGGAGCGCCTCTGAGGTCTTCAGAGAACGAAGGCGTGGCTCCTCCCATCCTCCCGTCAGTTTCCCCCAGCGTGCAGGGCGGGCCTCGTTCCGCGCGAACCCCATTGGCGTTCGCCGCCTGCCTCGTCTCGAGCCTTGCGACGGTCCAATACGGCTGCCTCTGCGGCGAGGACGGACACATCGTTGGGCCGTGGGACGACGTCCGCGCCACCGACAGTGGCCGGGGCACCACGCCAACCGGTGGCGGGTCCGACAGCCAGCCATCGATCGGCGGGGGCGGTCAAGGAGGGGCAGTCGGCGGTGGCCAGGGGCCATTGGGGGGTGGCGGTGCGACAGGTGGCGGTGCGACAGGTGGCGGCGCGACAGGTGGCGGTGCGACGGGTGGCGGAGGCGACGGCGCGATGGGAGGAGCTGGCGGTGGGTCGACGGGAGGAGCTGGCGGCGGGCAGGCCGGGGGCAGTGGTGGCAACTCGCTCGATGGCGGTCCGGGCACCGCAGGAGGCGGCGGCGTGGCTCCGACCTGCGACCTTCTGGGCGGAGGTGGGTGTGGCTGCATCAGGCTCGCGACGATGGGCTACCAAGGCGACGTGAAGCCGGGCGACACGCTGTCTGACTGGATCGGACCGGCCATCCAGGGAGGCATCGCCCACCTCGGCGGCGCCACCCTGACGGCCGAGGTGCTGGCTCGGTACCGGGTCATCGTGGTGGCGGACGTGCGAGAGGGAACACCGGGAACGGTCGGCGTCGGTGCCGGAATCGGTCGGTCGATCTCCTCGGTCGAGGTCGAAGCGCTGCGGCAGTGGGTGGACAACGGCGGGGGCCTCATGACCCTGATTGGCTACGGCAACCCCTCCGAGGTCACCAACGTCAACCGCCTCTTGGCCCCGTTCGGCCTCAGCTACGGGACGACGAGCATCCTCGTCACCTACGGCAGCGGGGTACCCGACATCACGCATTGGGCGACCCACCCCCTCTCCGCCGGAGTCTCGCAGCTGGCCTTCGACACCGGCTACGAAGTCAAGGGAGGCGGAACGTTGATCGCATGGGAGCCGAACCCAGGACAGTACGATGTTGCGAGGGCCCTCGAAATCGGCCGAGGCCGAGTCTTCGCCTGGGGCGACGAATGGATCGGATACTCTGCGTCTCTGGACCGATCCGACCTCCAGCTCCGACGGTTCTGGGTCAACGTGCTGGCCTGGCTCACCCCGCCGGCCGAGTGCCAGGTGGTCATCCCGCACTGAGCAAGGCAACCAAGACATCGGCTCCGGTGCCTGCCCAGGAGCGGGCAACGCTCTCGTACTGTACCTGCGTTACCGCCGCCGCGATGACGCGCGCCACCCCATGAGCCCGGCTGTCAGGAGCAGCTCCAACCCCACCGGTGAGCCCAGCCCCGCGGCGGTGCAGCCACCCGTGACGCCTCCGTTGTCGGCCCCGCCGTCGAGCGAAGGCCGAGGGCCAGCGTCCCCGCCTCCAGCCCTGCCACCATCAGACGAGCTCTCCGGACCGGCATCGGTCGGGGTCGGTCCTCCATCACCCGCGTCACCGTCGGGCATGCCTCCGTCACCCGCCCCCGCGTCTACCCCACCGTCCAGCGTGCCTCCGCCACCCGCATCCACCCCACCGTCCGGCGTGCCTCCGTCACCCGCACCCGCGTCCGCCGCCGTGCCTCCGTCACCTGCATCACCCGCCTCCACCTCGGTGGCGGTGAACGGGTTCCATCGGTGGATGGCGAGGACGAGCCAACCGGTGCTCGACACGCAGTTCTGCTGAGACATCTTCCAGTACTGGTTGTTGGTGCCGAGCAGCGAGTACGGAACGCCGCCCGCCCGGCTCCCCGAGGCCCCCTGCTTCTTCCGAATTTCCCCGATGATGGCGTCGGCCTTGACCGTGTTCCCCACCGTCGCGTGCGCGAGCGACATGAAGGCCGACCCTTCGAACCAAATGTCCGGCCCCAGCACCCCGTCTCCCGCGCTGGGGTCAGCCGCCCGGCCGTCGGACTCCCAGTCGAAGTCATAGAGGCTGATGGTGGCGCCGTCGAACGGGAGCACCTCGACGTAGCGCGGGTGCTCCGCGTCGGTGCCCGGGTCGGCGGCGGCGTTCTCGACGTAGGCGAGCGCCGAGGCGTAGCCCGGGCCGAGCGCCAGTACCGACCAGGGGTTGACGTCGAGGGGCACCGCCCCGTCCACCGATCCGCCCCGGAAGCCGCCCCAGAAGCGGTGCCGGTTGGCGTCCCACACCACGCCGTCGAGGAAGCGCCGGATGCCGGCGGCGGCGGCGCGGTACGACTCCGCCTTCGAGGGGGTGGTGGCGGCGAAGTACTGGAGCGCGGCGAAGGCGTCGAGGTTGTGCTCGGTGGAGCTCCAAGGCTCCGGCGTCCACGAGCCGTCACCGGCCGCCCAGGTGGTCAGCCCGCCGGCCAGCCCGCCGTTGGTCTGGGTGAACTGGAGCGCCCAGTCGAGCGCGGCGGTGGCCATCGGGTGGTACGTCGCGGTGTCCCCGGTGAGGACCTCGTAATTCATCACTGCCAGGGCCATCCACGCCGCTGGTCCGACATGCTTGCGAAGCTCCTCGCCGGCGCGGTTCCCTGCCCAATAGGAGTTGACCCATGAGCCGTCGGTCGCCTGGAGCGACACCATCGCGTCGAGGATGTGCGCCGCCCGAGCAGTCTCCCCCCGCACCGCCAGCGCGATGATCGCCACCGCCTGATCGTACGTGTACGACAAGAGGATGGGAGTGGACGGCGCGCTGAAGTCCTCGAAGCTGTCGACCAGCTGGGTGCCGGTGACGTCCTGCTGAGCAGCAAGCCACGCGCCCGCGGCGTCATCGGATGCCTTGAAGGCGGCGGGGACGGGCCGAGTGACGACCAGCGCACCACTCGCGCGCCCACCGACCGGTTCGGGGGGCGCGAGGCACCCGAGCGCCAGCAGGAGGGAAACCGCCGCCCGGCCGCCCCAGCGCCGCACTGGTCTGTCAATCTCCACGCGCTGGCCTCGTTCCTCTGGATCTCGCAGTTAGTTCGACGGCCGAACAAACTACTCAGGGGCGCTCCCGGCTGTCAACGCCCGCCGCGGACACTCCTCGCCTCCCGCGCACGAGGGCAATCCCACCGTCGCTGATCAGTCACGGCGCGACGGAGGGGAGGGCACGTCCGAGCGCCCTTCGACGTCTTCGTCATCGGTCGTGCGGCCGTCGGCAGTGTCGTCGACGTCGAGCCGCTGCTCGAGGCTCTGCTGGTAGCTCGCGAAGGCGCCTGTGCGCGCCTTGTCGGCGCTCGCGCCGTTGGCGATGGCCGCCCCCACCACCGAGGGGATCAGCCCCAACAGGGCGACGCCAGCCCCGACCACGAAACTCAGGAGGCCTGCGTTGCTATACCTGTCATGCGACGCAAACGCGCCAAGGCCGTAAATCATCATCCCTGCCCCTGTGCCGACGACGGTAGCGCCCACTCCGAGCCATGGCCTCGCCTTCGCCAGGACCTCGCCATAGGACCGAGCGTAGCGTGCCGTGGGCGACGAGGGGTCGACGGCCGTGAGGAGAACCTGCGGGTCCTCCACGCGAGTACCGTCTCCGAGTTCCAGCCACGTCAACGACCGACGGCCCGTGCTGCCGCTCTCGTCCCGACTCGAATGCACAGGCCGGAGGTCCTGGAACGCCCGCTGACGGTCGGCCAACGGGGCCGTCTTCTCGGGCACTGGACGCAGACCCATGTGCGCCGGCCCACAGCCCATTCCCAGAGCGGCGAGCATCGCCACCCATCCACGAAAGACACTTGGTTGCATCGCGGCCGCACAGCACGACGATCACAGCCCGTCTGGTCTTCCGTTTTCCACCCGGTGCCCTCGACGATGACGGCGTCGGGGATGAGATTCGCCACCCGGGCGCGGAACACCTCGCACAGCTGGAGCACCTTCACCCACGAGAACCCCGACGAGTCGCTACACGAGCAAATGCTCGACGCCGTACTCACCGACCACGTCGTCATGAGTGAGCAGGGTGAGCCCGTCGCATCGAGCTTGCGTGATCAGCATTCGGTCAAAGGGGTCGCGATGATGCATGGGCAGTTTCTTGAGGGCGTGGGCGTGGGTCATCGTCATGGCCAGCTGCTCGAACGGCTGCGCCTCAAGGACCTCGGCGAAGTCGGCAGGGAGCCTGACCTTGCCGAGCGCCTCCTTGATTCGGAGCTCCCATACGCTGACGGTGCTGACGAAGACGACGTTGGTGGGAGCGCCGATGACGACCCGGGCCTCCGCGACCAACTCCTTGGCATCACAGAGCCACCACACCAGAATGTGAGTATCCAGCAGAACCTTCAAGGCTTCATCCCGAAGGCCACCGCGAGGTCATCGGGCAGGTCGTCAAAGTCGGGCGCCAACTTGATTCGCCCCTTCAGGGCCCCTGGTCGGCGCGCCTCAGCCTGACCCTCGTAGCGGACCAGCCGAGCCACGGGGACGCCAGCCTTGCCGATGATGACTTCCTCACCCTTGGACACGGCTTCGAGCAGCGCCGAGAGCTCGGCCTTGGCTTGGGACACGTTCCTGAGAATCATGCCGCCACCACTGTAGTCAGACCAGGTCTGGTCCACAAGAGCGGACCCGGCGCGCGCGACCTCGTCGAGGTCAGCCGACCGTCCAGGTATCTCCGCTGTTGAGGAGCGCGGTCAGGTCGCCATCGCCCCGCCCGCTGGCCCGGGCCTTCACCAGGAGCGCCTGATCGAGCTCGTGGTGCACCGGGCGATCCACCGCGCGGAAGACGCCGACGGGCGTGGGGAAACTGGGCGAGACGAGCTCGGAGATGAGAAACGACAGAGAGGGCGCCGCCTTCTCGTCGTGCACCAGGAGGTCCTTCTCGGTGACCCCGTCTTCCCCCAGCCTCACCACTTCAGGCTTGAAGCCGTTGAGCCGAATGCCCTTGGTGCCCCTGGCGAACACCATGGGCTTCCCGTGCTCGAGCCTGAGCTGCATCTCGTCCTTCACCGACTTCTCGGTGATGTGCTCGTAGGCGCCATCATTGAAGACATTGCAGTTCTGGAAGATCTC
>PMBV01000455.1 GCA_003153055.1 Myxococcales bacterium | reverse complement strand
TCATCAAGGACTGCTGGCCTTGGTGTGTGTGGTTTCCGACTTCGCTGCCTCAGGCACTTGACGAGGGGCAGGAGCTCACCGAGGGGGCTGCTCAATCGGAAGCGGCAGGGTTCTCCTCGTCAGCGCCGTCGAGCGCCTGCCCATCATCGGCCTCGGTGGCTTGCTTGGACTGAGCGCTCGCCTGCTCTGCCTCGGGGGCAATGGCGTCGGCCCTCGGCGAATCCACAGGGACGGTGGTCGACGTACGCTGCGGCAACATGCCCGTCACCTCGGGGAGGCCGCCTCCCTCGGCCGTCTTCCTCAGCATGTCATGGTAGCGGCGCTGGATTTCATCGAGCGACAAGGTGGCGTGCATCTCCTGACGCGAGTCGGGGCCGCCCTGCAGGTACTCCCTGAGGCGCACCATCAGGTTGAAGTCCGAGACGCTGTCGACGCGCACGCGCTCCTCGCCCAGGGCCTTGCCGAACGCGGCGAGGAAGGCGTCGACCGTCTCAAGGATGCGTGCCTTCACCTGGGCCACTGTCTCCGCGCGAATCTCGACAAGCTTGTCCTCGGTGCGGGCTTCGACTCGCAGCTTCGCCGTCTCTCGACGACGCAAACAGTTGTGGTGTGTGCTGTACTCCGCGATGACGCTGTGGTTGACGCCGAAGCGTTCAGCCAGCTGGCGGTACGACGGGTAGATGGTGGCTGGGCCGCGCCCCGTGCCGTCGTCGACGAGTTCCCCGAAGACAAGCAGTCGGTCAAGCTCGTGGTACACGATGCGGGGGGCGTCCGCCTTCTTCGGGCGGCCACCCTTCTTCGGCGTCTGGGGTGTCTGGGGCGTCTGGGGGGGATTCGTCGGGCTGGGGGTGCTCACCCCCATGCAAAGCCCTCGGGCCGGGCGCCCGGGGACACGGCCCCGTAGATGAATGGCGTTTCTTTGGGGGCGGTTGTCGCGATCCGGGCTGCAAAGAGCAACTGGCCAGCCCTGGGGTGCTATGACTTGGCCTCCTCGCCTCAGGCTGCCATGGCCATCGGGGCAATGCCCCGGAAGGGCATCATGCCGAGATGTCTTCGCATCCCTTCTTGTGGAGGAGCCGAGCAGCCTCCCGGAGCGTGCGGCATCGGGCCCGGAAGATGGCGCGGGTCAACATCGCCGCGTCTTCCTTTGCCTCGGCCGCACTCTCGTTGTCATGGTCCACATCAGCCTCCGAGGCCAGCACCAGGAGCCGACGCCCCTCTCTGGTGAGCCTCATCGGGAAGCCGCTGTGCGGGTTCTGAAAGAGGAAGACATCCTTGCTCATCGCCAACGCTCCTTGCTGTGTCGAGACACCAACACAGCAAGTGTGTTGCCAATAGCCGCCGCCCCACAATCCGCGCGACTGCGGGGCGGCCCCTCGCAGAACATGCAGCGGGCGTCGCATGTCCCGCCGCCTGGCGACCGAAACCGGGTCGCCAACGCTTTGTTTTCGCTGAGTCTCGGCCTGCTCACCAGCAAGAGCCACGAATCCTCGCGGAGGAGGCTCGTGGCTCCGTCAATGGCGCGCAGTGGCCCTTCGCCCTCAGGCAGCCATGGCCAACTGGGGCATCGCCCAGAAGTTGCGCAACCGCCGGACGGCGCGACTCTTCCGCCGCTTGAGCCGCTGGTACAGCCGCTCTCTGGCCACCTCGTCCAAGGGCTCCTGCCGAATGACGTACTCGCGCAGGCGCAGCCCCTTCAGCGCCATCTTCTGGACGAGCTCCATGCCGCAGGTTGACACACCGTGCTCCGCGGCCTTCACCACGAGCTCCGGCAAGTCGACCCTCCAGCCATCCGTCGGGTCCGGGGGGCAGGTTTCAGTCGACTCCTCCTCGAGCTCCGCCAGCTCCTCGTCATCGGCGCTGCAGAGCGCCTGCTCCCTCTCCAGGCGGAGGGCGGTGAAGACCTGTCGCCAAGTACGCTGGCGGAGCCGCAGACTCACTCGCTCCGAATACCCGTAGGCCGCGACCCGCTTCATCGCCGCGAGGAAGCCCATCACCACCATCTGGTCCAACTCATCTCGGGGGATTCTGTCGCTGAACAGCCGATGCCGGAGCCGACTCAGCATCGGGTAGAAGGCGACGAGGAGGATGGAGCTCCAGAGGGAGCGCTCCGTCTCCGCGTACTCCCTGAGGAGCGCATGGGCCATGGCGTCTCGCAGCGGGTACGTCGCGTCCCTCTCGTCATCGAGGGCATCGAGGATGGCCTCCACCGTCGGGTACGGGGCCAGCACTGGCCGCCGGGTCCGGGCGACGTCGAGGGCATTGGGGGGAGTGGCGATGGCCTCCCGCTCCAGGCGCTGGATGAGGGTGCGGAAGGTGTTACTCATTGAAGCCTCCGGGCCCACCAGTCCCGGAGCAGCTCCAGGAAGTCATCGAGCTGCATCGCCACCAGCGGCTCCGCGTTGTCGTCCTTGCACACGGCGATCGGCCACCGGCCCGGTGGGCACGCCTCGATGGCCTGACGCAGCGCCGCCCGGATGTTGGTGCGGTGGTGGTGCTTGGCCTCCACCCAGAGACACGGCACCTCGACGTCGGGTGCCTCTTCGCCATTCCGGTACTGGAGCCCTCGACGGACTTCGGCGTCGGGCATGGCCTCGCGGAAGCGGTGCACCAGCGCGCGCTCCCAAGAGGCCCCTTTCCTCCGGGAGTGGGCGCCACTCATCAGGCCACCTCCCGCACGAAGTGCACCGGGAGCCCACGGGCCATGGCGTGCTCGAGCTCCCGCTTCATGCCCGCGGTGACGCGCCCACCAAAGGCACGCACCTCGTCGCAGGTGTCGAGCATCTCGAGACAGACGCCGAGGGCTCGCTCCCTCTCGGTCGACTCGTCGAGGAGCTGCGGGAGGTACAGGTGGGGCGCCACCGGGAAGACACCCTCGTCGAGCAACTGACGGCTGATGTCCCGGACGGCCTCGATGTTCCCCTCGACGTCGTCGGAGAAGGGATGGCAGACGTACACGCGCCGCCGTCGGCGCTGCTCCGCCTGGCGCTGCTTGCCCAGCGGGGCTTCCACACCGCACAGCCCATCCATCGCCTCGCCACAGGACTCACAGCAGGGCTCGGCGCCACCATCGTCGTCCTCCTCCTCCTCGTCCTCGTCCTCGGCCAGCTCGAAGAGGGCCTCGGGCAGTCGGCGCCCGACTCGCTGCATTCGGGCGGCGAGCCTTCGGGCCACCTCGAGCGCGCACAGGGCGTCCGAGAGGGCGCGGTGGGGCTTGCAGCGGGAGAGCCCGAAGTGGGCGGCCAGGTCGTCGAGGGAGACGGAGGGCACCTCACCGCCGACGAAGAGAGGCCAGGCCAGGCTGGCCGTGTCGAGGCGGCGGGGCTCCACGCGGGGAGGCCGCAGTCCTGCGCGGAGGTAGCCCGCCTCAAGGAAGCCCCAGTCGAGGTCGACATCGTGGCCCGCGAGGTGGGCGCCCTCGAGGAGGGGGGCGGCTGCCTCGAGTGCCTCCTTGAGAGGCACCGCCTTGCTCCAGGCCGCCTCGGAGAAGCCACAGGCCTCCAGCGCCTGTGGGCGGGCGTGCTCGATGCGTCCTGGGGCGACGAGGGCGGTGTACTGCCCCAGCACCTTCAGGGTGCGTGCGTCGACTCGGACGACGGCCACCTCGAGGATGTCGTGCCAGGTGGGCTCCTGCCCCGTCGTCTCCAAGTCGATGAAGGCCAAGGCCTTGAGGGGTGCCGGCGTCTGGGTTTGGGGGGCCTTGGGCGGGAGGACGAAGGCGGCGCCCTCCTCAATGAGGGGAGGGGCGTACAGCCAGTCGGCCATCAGGCACTGCGCGACGCGAGAGAGGGGGTTGAGGGCAAGGTAGTGGCTTCTGAGGGGTGGAACAGTCACGAGCGCTTCTCCTGGTGTTGGCGCTCCTGGCGCTCCTGGTTGGTGGTTGGCTTGTTGAAGGCGAGGACGCGGGACCCGGGGAAGGCGGCCAGCACCCGAACGATGGTGGCCGCGTGCTCCACCGTGAGCTCCTTCCGGGGNNNTTGGCGGGCGGCGTGGCTGCCTGGGGTGGCCTCGCGGCAGGCTTGGGCGGCAGCACTGGCCCTGCAGCCTTCGTCTTGGGTGCTGGCTTCGGGCCTGTGACGGGGTGACCAAAGAGGTCCCGAGCAACGGGCGGCGCTTTCCCCTTCACGTCGTTGATCGCCGGAGCCCTGGAGCTGTTGACCTTGAGCCACTCCAAGCAGGCGGACTCGCCCGGGAGGGTGCAGGCCCCGCCCTTGACGTAATGGGCGCAGCGGTTGCCCTCGCCTCGGGCGTACTTCTCGCACGTCACGCCTGGTGGGCGTGGTGTCATCGTCGGCGTCGGCGCCGGTGTGTTGAGGTGCATGAGTCCCATCCGCGTTCCGCGTCGACGCAGGTCGACGTTGGCGGGCTAGAAACGCGCCCTCTCGCGGCCGAGTGGGACAACGGCCTGGTGCTTTTCGACGAATTCGTTGGCCCGGGCGATGTCGAGGATGACGGCCCGGCGCCGGTCCTCCTCGGGGCCGAAGGTGACGCGCTCCGAATTCGCCACGACGACGTCCCGGAAGTGCTGCCACCCGAAGCGGCAGACGCGGCGGAGCTCGCCCGCTGGAAGCGCGCACCGCTGGGCCCTGAAGAGCGCCGGCCCGGCGGACTCGAGGTGCAGGGCCAGTCGCCCACCCTCGAGCCGAAGCACGTGCACCCCTTGCTCGAGGGTCCCGTCCTCCAC
>PMBV01000266.1 GCA_003153055.1 Myxococcales bacterium | reverse complement strand
ACCTGACCATGGACGTGGGCGAGCATCGCCCAGAAGCGGGCGAGCGTCGTCCCCGGCACCCGCACTCCGAGCTGCGGGAGATCTCGCTCGAGAAAGGTCGTCACGAAGTTCCGCCGCCACTCGGCGCTCTCGGCGTCGGAGTGGGCGGTGAAGGCCCTGGGGAACCCGCCCCGGAGCCAGAGACGGCGCTGTCGGTTGGCTCCGACCTCTCGCAGGTCGAGCGGTGGAAGGTGGTGAAACGCGATCCGTCCGGCCAGCGTCTCCGAGGTCTGGCGGAGCAGGTCCGGTGCGGCGCTCCCCAGGAGGAGGAATCGTGCCCCGGTGGGGCGGTCGGCCAGCACACGCAGCACAGGAAAGAGGTCGGGCCTTCGCTGCACCTCGTCGATGACCACGAGCCCCTTCCTCGGCGAGAGGAACGCCTCTGGGTTGTCGAGCGCACGCAAGCTCGCTGGCTGCTCGAGGTCCAGCACCTCGTGCTCTCCGCGAAACCGCTCGGCAACCTGCCGGGCCAGGGTGCTCTTACCGACTTGTCTCGCACCCAGGACCGCGACCACGGGGTTGCGTTTGAGCAGCCGCTCCATCTCGGCAAGGTGTTCCACTCTCGGGATCAGCTGCACGTTCCCTAGGACCGTACCTTGCAATTTCGGTGACGACCATCGAATATTCAACTCGTCGCTGTGGCGCCTCTGGCCCAGCCTGAGGCGACGCCGCTCGATTCCTCACCTGCGCCAAGGCAGCCCGCGCGGAGCCTCAGGCGTCGAAGTTCGCCGCCAGGGCCCGAAGGAGGCGAGCGAGTTGTTCGACCTCATCGCGGCTCAGCCCTCGCGTGGCGCGGGCGTTGACCCGCTCGGCCAGCGGAGGGAGCCGGGCAAAGAGGGCCCGACCGGCCGCGGTCATGAACACCGCCTTGGCGCGCGGGTCCATGGGGTGGGCGCGCCGTGAGATGAGGCCACGCGCCTCGAGCCGAGCGATGATGCCGGTCATCGTCGCGCGATCGAAGAGCGACGACGTTCCGAGGGCGACCTGGCTCAGCCCCTCCTGCTCGGCCACGCGCGCCAGCACGCTCCACTGCGGCGCGGTGACCCCGAGAGGCAGAAGCTCGCCGTCGAGCGCCCGCCGCATCCGCACCGCCGCCTGGTTGACCAGGAAGCCGAGGCTGGCGTCGAGCACGAAGCCCGGCGATCGGGCGACTGCTCTGCTCTTCCGTCTCCGGCCCACCGGCCCTGACCGAACGTTTGGCATAGTTTGCATACGAACAATACGTTCGATACTGTTTGTATGCAAGCAATGAGCGTCACGCTTGCGAGGAACCCCTCACGGAGCCACGCCATGACCAAGAACCTCCACGCTGCTGCCGGCCTGCTCGGCGGGCTGACCATTCTCCTCTTCTTCTCTTCCACCCTGGCGGTCGAGGCCTCTGGTGCTCACGACGCCATCGCTCAGGCAAAGGGGCTCATCGTGTGGCCCGGCCTCTTGGTTCTGGTCCCCTTGCTGGCGCTCACCGGCTTGACCGGGCGGAAGCTCGCCGGGGCCCACCCGACCGGCCTTGCCGCTGCGAAGCTCGCCCGCATGAAGTGGATCGCGGGCAACGGCCTGTGCGTGCTGGTGCCGTGCGCGCTGACGCTCAACGCCTGGGCTCAGCAGGGCCGGCTCGACCGGCCATTCCTCATCGTCCAGGGCTTGGAGCTCGTCGCGGGTCTCGTCAACCTGGTGCTCATCGGCCTCAACCTTGCCGACGGCGTCAAGCTCGCACGGTCGCGACGGTCGGCCGGAGCGCCCGTTTCCCTCCGATCGGGGTCCTGAAGCGGGAGCGCCGAGGCCAGGCTTCTGACCGCATCAAGCCGAGCGCTCTCGGCGCACCGACGCGAACCACAGCCCAGCAAAGCAGAGCGCGCTGACGGTCTGGGAGATGAGCTCGCTGTCGTAGAACGGCGTCTTCACCCAGTCTTCGTTGAACGAGTCGCTGAGCCTCAGCGAGACGCCGAAGACGCCGCCCAGCCCGCCGGCCATGAGCCCCGAGGCGATTCACCCCACGCTCGCGGATGCCCTTGCCGGCCTCGCCGCGACGCCCAAGGCCTTAGGCTGGTTGCGTCGTCTTCCTCGCGCGTCAGGGTATCCATTACGGGCGCATCTGGCCACCAATTGGGCAAGAGCCTCGCTTCGTCCTCGACGTGGCCATCCGCTTGATTGGTTTTACGCTTGGCATACATTCGCAGGGATGCTGGAGAGTCCCCCCTTCCCACGCGGCTTTCAGGGCGCCGTCTCGAGCCTGCCGCTGGTCGATGTCATCCAGCTGCAGGCGGGCAACCGGTTTTCGGGGCTCATCACCGTTTCATCCAACGGGAACGTCGGGCGCCTCTACTTCTTGGACGGGGCCATCGTTCACGCCGCGACTCCCGACGCGGTGGGCGAGTCGGCCGTCTACGCCATCGTGGGCTGGCCCGAGGGCTCGTTTCAGCTGCACCCGAACACCACTACAATCGAGCGCAGCATCGAGAAGAACGTGAGCCTTTTGCTGCTCGAGGCGCACCAGTTCCTCGACGAGAGCCGCCACCGGGTGCGCCCACCCGCACCCCCGCTCCCGTCGGCTCCGTCGGCCCGGTCTGCTCCGTCAGCAGGGGGCAGCTTCGTGGATCGGGTGCGGGGCATCGCCGGGGTCGAGGAGGTCGTCCGCTTTGGCCGCGACGGCGTTCCCATCGGAGACGCCAGTCCCCAGGCCGAGGCGCTGGCCGCCCGAGGCCTCTACCTCGTGATGACCCACGCGGCCGCGGTGAGTGCCGCCTTCGGATTGGGTGAGCTCACCTCCATCTCGCTGCGCTCCGAGACCGAGCCGTTGTTGCTCTTCCAGTCGCAAGGGCACTTCCTCTGCGTGACGGTGGGTGCCTCCACCGCCATCGAGGACGTCGAAGCCCGCATTCGCGCCTTCTTCACCCGTCCGGCGGCGAGGTAGTCGTGGACGCGGTGCTCCAGCAGCTCGGGCAGATCCCCGGCGTGGTCGGCACGGTCATCTACGGTCGCGAGGGGTTGGTCGAGGCCTCCCGGTTCCCGGCGGTGTTCGAGCAGACGACTGTCGCGCAGGTGGCTTCCTCCCTGGCTCAGGACGCCTATCTCGAGGAGTGGCTGAAGGGCCCGGCCGCCTGTCTCGACCTGCGGTTCAACGAGGGCCGGGTGGTGGTGCGGCCGCTCCCCGGTGGCTGGCTCCTCGTACTGTGTACGCCGCAGGTCAACGCCCAGCTCCTCAACCTCTCGTTGACCCAGGGACTCCGGCGCCTCCAGCGCGACGGCGTGCGGCCCTCGGTGCCCCCGACGGCGGCGCCAGTCCGCGCGTCCGCCCCGACGCCTGATCCGACCGAGGTGCTCCGCGGGCGCCTCGTCGCCGTCGCCGAAGCCGGGCTCGGTCAGTACGCCCCTCAGGCAGTGGAGCTGCTGGCCCGCGCGAGCTCCATCGGGGGGCTCGCCGAGGCGGCCGGTGAGGTCGAGAAGATGACGCGGCTCTTCGTCAGCCGGAAGAAGGCCGACGAGCTCGCCCAGAAGCTGCGCGCCGTCTTCGAGAAGGGTGGAACGAAATGATGTACTTTGCCTATGGACTGGCTGCGTTCGCGATCTTCACCATGGGCGCGAACGTCTACTTGGCCACCCGGCTCAAGCGGTCCATCGTCGGCGGCGAGGTTGGTGAGAAGTGGACGCTCCTCACGGTCCTCATCGGCGTCTTCTTCTTCGCCTACCTGGCCTCGCCCCTCGCGCTCTGGTTCGCCATTCCTCCCGAGTACCTCAACCTCCTCGTTTTTGGCGTCTTCCTTGGAGGGGCCGTGTTCGTCTTCGTTGTCATCGGCATCCTCCGGGACGTGCTCAGTTTCCTCAAGCTCCTCAAGTAGGCGTCTGCAGATGGCGGTGTCGGGACACAACCGCGCTTGGTGCGGCCGTCACTACCGCTACCCGTCTCACGGCCCCTGTTCGTTCAATTGGTGCAGCAGATAGCGCATCTGATGTACCTGGTCACCGTGACACCGGTTCCAAGGGTGGACCAGGTGCCGCTCGGATAGAGGTTGGAGCCGTTGTTCGTGCCGGCGTTCGCCGTCGAGGCATCGTAATTGACCGAGTCGACGCAGACGCGCCCCATGCGGCCGTCGGTGTAATGGCCGCCGTAGAGGTAGCCGGTGTACATCGCGGTGTAGTCGTTGGGACAGGTGGCGCTCCCATCGAGCTCGAAGCAGGAGTTCATGCCGGGGATCGCGCACTGCGAGCAGGCGAGCTTGGTGTTGTCCACGATGGCACCCTGGTGAATGGCGCCCCCCTGCACGCTCACGCCGTAGAGAATGTCGCCACCGTAGCTGGCGACGACGCCGGAGGGGTCACCCTTCATCAAGCAGACTGGCACGCCGTTACCGGGATGTGCGTTGTGGTTGGCAAAGCTGAACCCAGCGTTGAGGGTCTCGGCGCCCGGTCCAGTGCAGGTCGAGGTGCCCCACTGCGTGAAGTAGGCGCGTTCCCGGGAGTAGTTCCGCGCGGCCACCGTTCGCACGCGCACGTCGTCGATCAACCCTGCGTAGGGTTGAGTCACCGTCGTGCCGTTGAGGAGCCCGCCGACGGTGAACGCGCCGTCAGGGGCCGCGACGACGGCGCCATTCGGGCAGCTCGCGATTCCGCGAACGACGCCGTTGATCGCCACGGTCACCTGCATCCCGTCATACCAGGCCGCGACGTGGGCCCAGGTTCCGGGAATGATCATGTTACCGCTCGAGGTCGCCGTGCAGGCGGTCGCGGGATCCGCGGCACCGAACACCTTGAACGACAAGTTCTGGTTGACCTGTTTCAGGGCGTAGGCGCCAACTTTCGTCAAAATGTTCCGCGTCACGTTGACCGGAAGCTGGGGCTGCACCCACGCCTCGACCCAGACCTGTGCGGAGTCGGGGACGGAGTTTGGTGCCGCGATGTTGACCACTCCGCCCGAGAAGTTGATGGCCTTCCCCGAGTGTCCCGTGGAGCCAATCGCGAGACCGCCCACCGGGGCGACCGCCGTGTTGCCGTACCCCGAGCTGTCGGCGAAGGTGGTGCCAGTGGCCTCGTCGAACCTGAGATCGAGCGCTACGACGCCGCCGGGTGCCTTGGCGCCCACCCACTTCCCAGTGGAGTCGATGATGTCCTTTCCGTTCACCTTGACCGAGCTCGCGTCGACCACTCCACCCTTCAGCTCGGTGGCCATCAACGC
This sequence comes from Myxococcales bacterium, assembly GCA_003153055.1. Next base: position 1,018 of record PMBV01000266.1, on the reverse strand, counting down.
ATACGGCACCGAGGTCGTCCGCTGGCGGGGCGACAAGGGACCACTCGGGAGGGCCACCTCGAGGAAACGCTCGGTGCCATCGAAGAGCTTGGCTGGAAACGCCGTCAGGTCGCCCAGGGTGGTTGCGTAGTAGCCGCTGGTCAGCGCGAGGTTCAGCTCCTCGGTCCACAGGGCCGTTCCGCCGGCGGCCTCGGCGAAGATGGCGAAGGTCATCTTGACGATCCCCTCCTCCGGCGTCCCGTCGGTCCTCAGGAGCCGGCCTTGGTATGCCAGCTTCGCTGGTACCTGCGCTGCGGCCAGGGCGGGGAGCAAGAGTGCAACGAGTCCGATGGAGCGCATTGGTCCTCCCTTGAGCACTCGTCCCGAGCCCCCTGGACGAGCGAATTCGGCGCATCGTACCAGCCTCGGAAATCCTCGTCGCCGAAGTCGTCGGCGATGGCAGTCTCGTGAGCAGGTGGTCACTGTTGGGCGGCCTCGAGCCCGTCCGACCAGGCGTACTCGACGGCCTTCAGTTGTGCGTCGTCCATAGCCTCGTAGTCCGGCGTCTTGAGCGCGGCCAGTGTCGCCAGCTGCTCGCAGACAGGGGCCGGATTGGGAATGGCCTCGCACACGGCGCTGAACGCAGGCTTGTCGATCTCGATGTACTCGGCGACCAGTGCCGCGTTCCCCACGCCCAGGGTGGTCAGCGATTCATAGTGCCCCTCCATTGCGGCACAGAGCTGTTCCAACCGCGCCTTGGGTGCGGTCACATCAGGCAGTTCGGCCATCGTCGCGCGGCCGTCAGCGCACTGCTTGCGACCGTCGTTGATTCCGTCGAGGAGATGGAAGATTTGGAAGTTGAGCGCGTAGCGGTTGAGCGCATTCTCGGTTGTTCCAAGCTGCGCGAGAATGGGGTCGACCACGTGCGCAGGTTGGACGCGGACCACGATCGCGCCGATCGCCCGTTTTCCATTTGCATTCGTCACTGTGAGGGCAAATACCGTGTTCGCGGTCAGACTGCCGGTGGCGACGGCCGTGC
>PMBV01000018.1:15892-17127 GCA_003153055.1 Myxococcales bacterium | reverse complement strand
GACAAAGACGACGTGCTGCGAGAGAACCTGGCCGCGCTGGGCGAGCGCATCCGGGAGCAAACCAACGAGGTGAGAGGAGCTGATGGACGTGCCCCACTCGCCTTCAGCTTGCCCATGCTCGAGCACGTGGCGGAGGTGAAACCCATGTTCACCGCGCTGCTCGGCAAGAAGGGCTCGCCCACCGTGCGGCAGCTGTTCCTGGACATTCTCAGCGACCTCATCGCCGAGGAACTGTCCGACGAAGCGGTAAACCTGCCCGCTCCGCGAAGCGCGGTGGTGCAGTTCCTGGCCGCGGGGTTCCTCGCGGTCGCACGCTGGTGGATCGTCGAAGCGCCGCAGCGGAACGCTCGCGAGGTGCACGAAATCTACCTCGGCTTGGCGGCGCCGAGCCTCAAGCGCTGAGCGACCACGGCCCAGTGCCCCGCACCTCTCGCCGCCTGTCCGGAAAGCTGAAGTTCATCGCGCACTGGAAGGGGGCTAGGCTCCTGATGGTCGGCGTGGGGGCAGGGCGCATCTACATCCATCAGGGCGACGACTCGGGCTTCAAGGCCATCCCGTTCTCGGAGGAGACACGCGGACCTCGTCGGCCCCGCGAGGTGCTCGATGAGGCTGTCGTTGAAGCAACTGAAGAAGCTGGAAGACACCCCACCCTGGGATTGGCCGGAGGGCACGGGAGCGGCCCTGCTCGAGGTGCTCCGCGACTCGGCCGCCACCGAGAAAGAGCTCCTCGTCGCCGTCGAGATGGCGGGGAACTCGGTTGTCGTCGATGACGACCTGGTCGGTGCGCTGCTCGCGGTCCTGAGAAACAGCCAGGTTTCCGAGGGAGTCCGCGGCCGCGCGGCCATCGCGCTCGGTCCCGTGCTGGAGCTGGCCAACAGCGAGGTCGTTGGCAGCGGCACCGGTCACTTCGACGACCCGGATTCCGTCCCAATCTCCGAGCGCACCTTCCACGAAATCCAGCAAGCGCTCCATCGGCTCTATCTGGATGCGACCGTCCCCAAGGTGGTGCGGCGCCGTATCCTCGAGGCAGCGGTGCGCGGATCGCAGGATTGGCACCAGGATGCCGTCCGCGCCGCCTACGCCTGCGACGACGAGGAGTGGAAGCTCACCGCCGTCTTCGGGATGCGACATGTGCGCGGCTTCGACGAGCAGATCCTCGCATCACTGGAGAGCAAGAACCCGGAAATCCACGTCGAGGCGGTGTGGGCCGCGGGAGCCTGGCCCGTCGAGGCTGC
>PMBV01000018.1:0-15818 GCA_003153055.1 Myxococcales bacterium | reverse complement strand
GCGGTGCTCGAAGCCACGTCGATGACCGGTGAGCGCGACGAGGAGGACGACGACCTCGAAGAGGAAGAACCCGACCCGCTCAATTGACGGGGCGGCGCGAAGGGTACCGCTCACCTCACTGCAGGCTCCAGTAGACCGAATAGCGCTGATGGTGGACCTGGTACAGCGGGCGGAAGGTGAGGTCGCTGGCCGGACNNAGGTGAGGGGCGCGTCGGCAACCGGCCTCAGCCAGGTCGCCGGGTCGGCGGAGGCGCTCGCGATGGCCGGAACGTTCGCCGCCGGGGTCCCCAGGGACGCGCTCGGGTCGCCGACGTCACTCGGCATTCGGTCGCGCCCCAGCTCTCCCGCCAAGAGAATCGGACCGTAGAGCACCGACACCATCGAGGGGACGTCCTTGGCGCGCTCGAGGCGCAGCGAGGTCGGCAACTGCAGCGTCACGACGTCGCCGGTGCGCCACTGGCGGCTGAGGGTGGCATAGGTGGAAGGGCTGAGGGTCTGGGGGGCGGTGACTCCGTTGACGGTCAGGACGGCTGCGCCCGAGACCCAGAAGGGGATCCGCAGGTTCAGGGTGGCCAACACGGGGCTCGCCGTCTTGACGACGGTGAGACGCACTGCCTCGCCAGCGGCGGCGTTCCCCTCCAGGCGCAGGGTCATGCCGGTGGCATCCCACGTCAGCTCGCTGGGGATGTACAAGTTGACCCACACCTGGTTCTCCTGCTGGAAGTAGATGCCCTCCCCGTAGCGCGCGGTGTTCTCGATGCCNNAGCGGTGTGAAGTAGGTCATGTCGCCCGTGTCGGGGGCAACCGACGCCACGATGTGGTTGTAGAGCGTCCGCTCGGAGTAGTCGGCGTACTCGATGCGCTGGTTCCGGGTGAAGAGCAGCGCCGTGAGCTTGAGCATGTTGTTCGAGTTGCAGGTCTCGGCCGTCGACGCCGGGAGGCTGGCCCCGCTGTCGATGGACGCACCAGCCTCGACGCCTGCCTTGTCGAGCCACTCGTGAAAGGAGTTCCCTCCGATGACGAAGGCGCGGCGTCCGGTGAGCAGCTTCCAGAAGAACTCCGAGGCCTTGAGGCTGGGGCCGTCACCGGAGAGGTTGGCGGTGTGGGCGATGCCGACCGCCTGGGCGATGTGGGTGTTCCCGTGGAGGCCCTGGAGATTGTCTTGGCCCGCAGCGAGCGGGTCGATGAACCATGAGCGGTTGAAGAGCTTCGCGGTCTCCAGGTACTTCGCATCACCGGTGGCGACCGAGAGCGCCGACAGCGCGTCGCTCATCGCGCCGAACTCGTTCTGCGGGTTCCGGCTGCCGTCGGTGCGGAAGATCTTCTCGATGGTCGACGCCGACAAGGCCGAGAGTCGCGCACGAACATAGTCTGCCAGCTTCTTCGCCACCTCGAGGGCCTGCTGGCTCCCCAGGTAGTGGTGGGCGTCTACCAGGCCGGAGAGGATCTTCTGCAGCGTGTAGTAGGGCACCACGATGCCCCCGGCGTTGGCGGGCTTGCCTTCCAGTGCGTCGAAGGCGGCGGGTGAGAAGGCCGCCAGGTAGCCATCTTCGCCGAGCGCCGCCTGGCACTTGGCCAGCTCGGCCACGAGGTACTCCACCCGCCTCTTGAGCATGTCGTCGCCGGTGGCCGCTGCCATCCGCGACGCGGCAGAGAGGTAGTGACCGGCCATGTGGCCCCTGATNNTTCCGGTACTCGAACAGCAGCCGGTCCGGGTCAAGCGAGGCCAGGTAGCCGCGCCGGTGAAGCTCCTGTCGCTCGTAGAAGGGGCTGCCTGGCAACAGCCGAACGTGGGTGGCATCGACCAGGCTCACCGGGCCTGACGGGGCAGGCACACCAGCGTCGACGTCGACGACGACGTCCGGTCTCGAGCCACCGTCGATTCGAGCGCCGCCCCCATCCGCGCCACCACCGTCCCGGCCTGCCGCACTCCCCCCATCTTTCCCTGGACCGACGTCGACCTTGCCGTCGCCGCACCCCAGAGTGACGAGCAGCGCAGCCATGGGCACAACCATGTGCCAGGCCGGCAGTGCGCGCACTCTCAAGGGCAGATCACGTGGCATCACGGGGTGATCGAGCCCCGCCTCGGGCCATTCGGGTCACCCAGCCGAAGCAGGGCGGACGCCGAAGATCGTTGACCCACTTCGCCGGAGCGCAGCCTCTCAGTAGCGAATGATGTGCACTTCCGTAGGACGCCTGGAGGGGCCATGAGCCGCGTCCATACTCTCTTCATTGCGGCGCTCTTGCTTCCCCTAGCCGCCTGCGAGCTCGGCTTGGCGGGCGACGAGCCGCAGGGGCACGACGCTGGGCCGCTCCCGTCCCGCGATTCTGGCTCGGGCCTGTGGGACGCGGGTCCGACGCCGGAACTGGATGCCGGGCGAGGCGCCGGGGACGCCGGCCACGTGGTGGATGCGGGTGGTGCGGTGGACGCAGGCGGCCTGCCCGACCCCAGCGGTGGCGCGATTCCGAGCGCGGGGTGCGGCAAGACGTCGACGGTGACGTTCAAAACGGTCCCCAACGAGAATCCGAATGCGGCAGCTGGGTCAGGCAACACCGTTGGCCACGGAGAGGGTGGGTACGTCACGATTGAGAGCGGCGGCGGCTCCCGTGACTTCGCCATGAGGCTTCCCGACAACTACGACAAGAACCATCCCCATTGGTTGTCGTTCACGTTCCACCCAAATGGCGGCAACGCCTATGGCGTCGACAACGGCGGAAGCAACGGATACGAGATGGCCTACTACGGGCTCCAGAAGATGTCGAACAACGGCGCGATCTTCGTCGCGCCCCAAGGTCTGGGCGGCGGTTGGGCGAATTCCAACGGCCAGGATCTGAAATTCGTCGACGACATGGTCAAGCTCATCGAAGACAACTACTGTGTCGACACCGCGCACATCTTCACCCAAGGCTTTAGTTACGGTGGCGGCATGAGCTACGCGATCGCCTGTGCGCGCGCGAAGGTGTTTCGCGGTGCGGCGATTCACGAGGGAGCGCAGCTCAGCGGGTGTGAAGGCGGGAACGACCCCATCGCCCTCTGGCAAATGGTCGGCCTTGAAGACAACACGTGCGGTATGGATCTGGCGACACCAATACGCGACAGGTTTGTCAAGAACAACGGTTGCACGGCCCAATCCCCGCCCCAACCTCACAAAGGCCCGCCCTATCTCAACCCCGGTGGACACGTCTGTACAGACTACGCCGGGTGCTCGGCAGGACATCCCGTTCGTTGGTGCGTGCACCAGTCTGGTCACGGCAATGCCATCGTCGATGGAACCCCAGACCTGTACAATGCATGTGCGACGGCGCCGAAGACCTGCTCGACCTCGTGCCCCTGCAGCTGGGTGCCGGCAGACGTGTGGAAGTGGATGACGAGCTTCTAGAGAGAACCGGTGTCAGGGCGTGACGACGAGCACCTGGCCCCGCTTCAGCGCCGCGCCGTCGAGGCCGTTGAGCCTCCTGAGCTCGTCGATGGAGCGCCCGTACTTCTTGGCGATGCTCCACAGCGAGTCGCCACGCTCCACCGTGTGGCGGGTGCCGGCTTTGACCTCTGGGCGGGGTGCGTCGCTCTTGGCGACGGCCGCCATGACAAGCGGCGCGGCCTGCTGAGCACTCGCCTCGAGGGTGGCGCCGGGCCCTGGCCACAACACCAGGGGAGCACCGACCTTGAGGCCCCGCCCAGACGCGAGGCCCTCGTTCCACTGCTTGAGATCCGCCACGTGCACATCGAACCGGCGGGCGATGGTCCACAGCGAGTCACCTGGGGCCACGCCGTAGGTCACGCGCTTGCGGCCGTCGACTGCCTCCACGGCCACCGAGCCCCCGGTCGCCTGGCGTTTGCTGGGGCTGGTCGAGGCCCCCGCGGGGATCTCCTCTTCAGGGCGCGCGGCCGCCAGCCCTGACCGCCGGGCTCGCACCACCTGGCGCTCGATCGCCGGGTCGGCTTGCCCGGCCTTGATCGCCATGGCCGAGGGCACGGGCACCACCAGATCAGTGCCGACGCGCAGCGATCGCACCGACGGCAACCGGTTCATGCGGAGAATCGCCTCCTGCGCCGAGTGGTAGCGAAACGCGATCTTCGACAGCGTGTCACCCTTCTGCACCCGGTGGATGCTGAAGTGGAGCCGCTCGGCAGGCGCGAGCTTTCCGAAGTTCTGCGCGAAGGTCTCCTTGCGGCCCTTGGGGAGCCTCAGGGTGTAGGGCTCCTTCTCGCTGGCAGGCGGGGTGCTCCACCTCTTGAGCTCGGGGTTGAGATCTTGAATCTCGTCCAGCCCGACCCCCGCGGCCTGGGCGATGACCTCGAGATCCACCGCGTCGGTGAGCGTGACCTCGTCGAACTCGAAGGCCGGCTCGAACTCGAACTCGTCGGGGGTGAAGCCGAAGGCGTCGGGGTGCTTGGCGACCAAGGCGCAGGCGATGAGCTTGGGCACGTAGTGCTTGGTCTCCTTGGCGAACCCCTTGTGCGTCGAGAGGTCCCAGAAATCGCGGGTGTGCCAGGTGTCGATCATCCACCGCACTCGCCCGCCGCCGGTGTTGTAGCCGGCCCAGGCGAGGTACCAATGCCCCAGCTTCTCATAGAGCAGCGAGAGGTACGCCGAGGCCGCCCGCGTCGACTTCACCGGGTCGCGCCGCTCGTCGATCCAGAAGTCGTCCTTGAGGTTGAACATCTTGGCCGTGCCCTCGATGAATTGCCACGGCCCCACGGCTCGAGCCCAGCTCTTGGCGAGCGCGCTGAATCCGCTCTCGATCATCGCCAGGTACACGGTGTCTCGGGGCAGCCCGTTGGCCTCGAGGATCGGCTGCATGAGCGGCAGGTAGCGGGTGGAGCGAGACATCCACCGTCGAAACCAGTGGCGTCCCGAGCCCTGGAAGAAGTGGATGTACTGCGCCACCAGGGGCTGCATCTCGACGGGGATGTCGTAGCGCTCCTTCACCAGCGACACGTCGAAGCGATCGACGTCGGTGATGGGTGACAACTCGAAGGACAGCTCCTCTCCCGATTGCTCGGCGGTCTCCAGCGCCTCCTCGAGCCGGTCTCTCGTCAGCGTCCCCGCGCCCAGCTGGCCGAGGGTGTTTCGCATGGAGGCGCCGGCGCGCGCGCCTGGATCGATGGCGGCCTCCTCCAGCGCCCGCATCTCTTCGAGCTCGGTGTCCTGGTCGGTCTCCTCACCCAGGCTCCCGCCGTCAGACTGTCCGTGTGTCGAGCGCTGGGTGAGCTGCACCATGCCCGGTGGCGGCGGGGGCATTGGCAGCTCCGGCGCGGCCAAGATGAAGACGACGAGGGGGAGCATGCGTTCTTGGGCTCGCAGCGTAGGCCGTTTTATCGGGGGACGCCATGGCCGAGGCCTTTGATCTGCGGCAGGTAGGTTTCGTAGGAGAAGTGTGGGGAGTTCTCGTGATCATGACACCCCTCGCAGTCCCTCGAGTCGGCCCTGCGAATGGTGTCCTTCACGGGCTTGATGACGTGCAGGGTGCCAGGGCCGTGGCAGGACTCGCAGGTCACCTCGCGGCGGTTCTCGGTCTTGTCGATCCGGCACACTCCCCCGGGGCGCTGCCAGCCGGCGACATGACAGCCGATGCAGTCGAGGTGGTACTGCTTGCCCACTTTTTCGAGATCCTCGTAGGCGTGAGCGTGGCGGGTCTTCTTCCACACGGCGAGGGCCTCGGGGTGGCAGGAGCCGCACAGCGTGGTACCGACGAAGCCGGGGTTCGACGCGCTGGGGGCCTCGCAGTCTTCGCCGTGGGCTCGGGCCCACTCGAGGTTGATGGCCCCGATGTCGCGATCAGCCTGTTTGAGGATCTCCGCCACCGCCGGATCCTCTTTGATGGTGCCCTCGATGGGCAAGAAGCGCAGGGTGGCCAGGCTGCCGGTCGGTGGCTCGGGGAGCTTCTGGCGATCGGCCTCGGCTTGCCGGGTCAGGAGCTCCTCGAGCTTCGCCTGCCGCAAGGCCTTGAGCGCCGCGGCCACGCCGGGCTCGTCGATCTGCGCTTTGAGGAGCTCGATGCGCTCCTCGAGGGTCTTGCGCTCGAGCGCTCGCTGGGCGGACCCCTGGAGCCAGGTGACAGGGCCCTCGCCTCGCAGCACCAGATCGACGCGCGCCAGCGAGCGGCCCTTGTTGGCGATCTGCACGAGGCGGCTCTGCTCGAGGCTCACCACCTTGTCTTGCTCGGCCGACAGCGCATCGGTCGGGCGGGCGGCGACCACCAGGTCGATACCCCCGACCTCGGCCAGATTGCCCTGGGCCGACTGGAAGGAGTCGTCGAGGAGCGCCACCACGAAGTGCGCACCGGCCCGTCGCGCCATCGCCGCCAGCGCCCGGGCCACCGCAATCGAGCTGGTGGCTACGACGGCCACCCGCTGGCTCCCTGCATCGATGAAGCGCACCGTGCCTTTGGGAATCTCGGGGAGCCCCAGGCCCACGCGGAAGGCCGCGCCCCGGGCATCGTCGGCCGGCCCTGCCACGCGTGCCTCGAGCCCCATCTCGGTGAAGGCTCGGGCGACGGCGCGCGCCTTTCGTTCGTACTGAGCCACGGAGGCCTTGGGGAGCTCAGCCGGGGGGAAGAGCCCAGCGCCTGAGTCGAGGTAGTGCACCGCCACGGCCTCGGTGCGAGCCGCGCGCACCACCGCCGCCGCCCGGGCCAGACCGCCGCGCATGTTGGCCGAGCAGCCACAGGGGGCCAGCGAGCCCTCCAGCGAGGCCGAGAGGAGCAAGGTGAGTCGGGCCTCCTTCGGCGCCTCGCCGCGCCCGGGCCACAGGGCACACGAGGAGGCGGTCATGAGCAGGCACGCTCCGGCCACCCAGACCGGCCATCTCACCACAGGATGCTCTCGACGAGCGCGTCGACCTTCTCGCCGAGGGCCTCGAGGCCGTGCATCTTCGAGAGGAACCCGTCGGCGCCCACCTGGTGGGCCAGGCGCTCGAGCTCGTCGTCTCCCAGCGACGAGAACAACACGATGGGGAGATCTTGCGTCTGGTACTCGCGCTTCAGCGTGCGGCAGATGTCGGTGCCCTGCACCTCGGGCATGTGAATGTCGGTGAGGATGAGGTCGGGCTTGAAGTCGGCGAGGACTCGCTCGAACTCCATCAGCGAGCGAGTGGCCCGCACCTCGTAGCCTCGTGCCTCCAGCACCCCTCGCTCCAGCTCGAGGGTCAACTCGCTGTCGTCGATGATGAGGATCCGCCGCTTGTCCACTCAGGCGCGCATGTACCAGTCTCCCGGGGGCATCGTCGAGCCAGACTCCTCCCTCGGTGCCAGTCAGCGCTCCGAGCTGCCCAATCCTTGGTCAAGGGCCTTCGTGCGAGCCTCGAGGCTTGCGTGGGCCAGGAGGGGCACGTAAAGGGTCGCCCGTTCTCCTGTCGCCGAGGGTCGTCTCATGCGGACATCATGGTGCGCCGTGCTCTGTTTGGCCCTGGTGTCGGTGGAGGCTCGGGCTGACCTGAAGTTGGGGTTCGTCGACCTCCAGAAGGCGTTGGCCGAGGTTGGCGAGGGGCGCGAGGCGAAGGCCCGGCTCAAGTCAGAGCAAGATCGAAATCGGTCAGAGCTGGAGTCGGAGAAGAACCGGCTGGGCAGTGAGAAGCTGGTGCTCGACAAGCAAGGCTCGATGATGTCGGAGGAAGTGCGGGCCCAGAAGTTCGCCGAGTGGCAGCGACGCATGATCGAGACCGCCCAGAAGGCCGAGAAGAAGCAGCTCGAGCTCGCCGAGAAAGAGCGCGTGGAGCTGAAGAAGATCTTCGACAAGATGGACCCCATCGTCTCGGGCATCGCTCAGCGGGAAGGCCTGGCCATGGTGTTCGAGAAGACCGACTCGGGCCTGGTCTACGCGCTGCCCACGATGGAGCTCACCCCGGAGCTCATTCGAACCTACAACGAGCGCTACCCGACGAAGGTGAAGGACTCCCGGAGCTCCCCGAGCCAGGTGGTCAAGCCGTGAGGACCGAGCGCGCCGGTGAGCTCGCCGCGATGGTCGGTGGCGAAGTCGTGGGCGACTCCAGCCTCGCGGTGAACGGCGTGGGCCGGCTCGAAGACGCGACCCCCGGGCAGCTCTCGTTCTTCGCCAACCAGCGGTACCGGGCCGCGCTCGACGCGACCAAGGCGTCGCTGGTGTTGGTGCCCCGCGACTTCGAGCCTGGCGCGCTGGCACTGACGCTGGTTCGAGTCGACAACCCACACCTGGCCTTCGCTCGCCTGGCCCAGTTCTTTCACCCGCCCCAGCGGCCACCAGCCGGGGTGGGGTCGGCCGCGAACGTGCACCCCAGCGCGAAGGTCTCCCAGAGCGCGACGGTGATGAGCGGGGCCACGGTCTCGGCGGGCGCCGAGCTGGGCGAGCGCGTCGTGCTCTACCCCGGCGTGTACATCGGCGAAGGAGCCCGGGTGGGTGACGACACGGTGCTCAAGCCCAACGCGGTGGTGATGGACGGCTGCGTGGTGGGGGCTCGGTGTTTGCTGCACCCCGGCGTCGTCATCGGCGCCGACGGCTTCGGGTTCGTGCTCGATCTGAAGGTGCCCGCCCACGTCAAGGTGCCCCAGGTCGGCATCGCGCGGGTGGAGGACGACGTCGAGATCGGTGCCTGCTCCTGCGTCGATCGGGCGACGACGGGCGAGACGGTGGTGGGGCGGGGGAGCAAGATCGACAACCTGGTGCAGGTCGGCCACAACTCCACGGTGGGTCCGCTGTCGATCCTCTGCGCTCAGGTGGGGCTGTCGGGGAGCACCGAGCTCGGCATGGGCGTGGTGATGGGCGGCCAGGCAGGCACCGCGGGCCACCAGCGGCTGGGTGACATGGTGCGCGTCGCCGCCCGAGCGGCGGTGCTGGGCGACCTCCCCTCCGGCGAGACCGTGGCGGGGGCGCCGGCCTTCGCGCACAAAGACTGGCTTCGGTCCATCGCGCTGTTTTCGAAGCTCCCCACGTTGAACAAGCAACTCCGCGAGCTGGAGCGTCGGCTCGCCGCACTCGAGAAGGAACCACGCCCGTGATCATGGACGTCATCGAGATCCAGAAGATCCTCCCTCACCGCTACCCCCTCTTGCTGGTGGATCGGGTGGTCGAGCTCGAGCTCGAGAAGCGGCTGGTGGCCTACAAGAACGTCACCGCCAACGAGGAGTTCTTCAACGGTCACTTCCCCGGGCACCCGGTGATGCCCGGCGTGCTGGTGCTCGAGGCTCTGGCCCAGTCGTGCGCCATCCTCGCGTTCAAGAGCATGCAGATCGACCCAAAGGAATACGTCGTGTACCTGATGTCCATCGACGGGGCGAAGTTCCGTCGGCCGGTGGTGCCGGGTGACAAGCTGGTGCTGACCGCCGAGGTCCTCCGGCACAAGAGCCTGGTGTGGAAGCAGCGGGGCACGGCGACCGTCGAGGGCAAGGTCGTGGCCGAGGCCGATTTCGTCGCCACCACCGTCAAGGCGGGGGGCCTGCCGTGAGCATTCACCCCACGGCCATCGTCTCGGCCGGCGCCGAGGTCGACTCCAGTGCCGAGGTCGGCCCCTACGCCATCATCGGCGCTCGGGTGCGCATCGGCGCCGACAGCATCGTCGGGTCCCACGCGGTCATCGATGGAGACACCACCATCGGGCGGAAGAACCACATTTTCCACCACGCGTCGGTCGGGGCGGCTCCGCAAGATCTCAAGTACGCGGGTGAGGAGACCACGCTCGAAATCGGCGACGAGAACCTGATTCGCGAATTCACCACCCTGCACCGGGGCACCGTGGGCGGGGGCGGGGTGACGCGGGTGGGCGACAAGAACCTCTTCATGGCCTACAGCCACGTGGCCCACGACTGCCTGGTGGGCAGCGGCTGTGTCTTCGCCAATGGGGCGACCCTGGCGGGCCACGTTGAAATCGGTGACCACGTCATCTTGGGCGGGCTGTCGGCGATTCACCAGTTCACCAGGCTGGGCAAGCACGCCTTCATCTCCGGCGGCACGATGGTGGTGATGGACGTGCCGCCCTACTGCATCGCGCAGGGCGATCGCGCCGAGCTGGCCGGGCTCAACACGGTGGGCCTCTCGCGGCACGGCTTCACCGACGAGCAGATCTCGAGAATCAAAGACGCCTACCGCATCCTCTTTCGCTCCAAGCTGGGGCTGGCAGAGGCGATCGACTCGCTCAAGGCCGAGCACGGCGGGCACTCGGAGATCGACCAGCTCCTCGAGTTCATCGTGCAGTCCAAGCGGGGCATTACCCGGTGACCCGAGCGGGCGCCGCCACGCCCAGGAGCCGCTAAAGCCATGGGCGAGCCCATTGGCCTCATCGCCGGCAACGGCGTCTTCCCGGTGCTGTTCGCTCGGGCCGCGCGGGCCCAGGGGCTCGAGGTGCACGCCGTGGGCTTCCTCGGGGAGGCCGACCCATGCCTCGAGGCCGAGGTCGCGTCGCTCCAGTGGATGAAGGTGGGTCAGGTCAACGGCATGGTGAGGGCCCTCAAGGCGAAAGGGGCGAGCAAGGCGGTGATGGCCGGCGGCATCGGGCGTATCCGCTCGTTGAAGAACATCTGGCCCGATCTCGGGGCGTGGCGCATTCTCTCGAGGCTGCCGAGCCGCCGCGACGACGAGCTGCTGCGGGCGGTGGCCGAGTACGTTCAGTCCCTCGGGCTCACCATCGTGTCGCCGACCGACTACGTCAGCGAAGTGCTGGCTCCCGACGGGCACCTCGCCGGGCCGAAGCTGACCGAGGTGCAGGCGCGAGACGTCGAGCTGGGCAAACAGGTGGGCTTCCATCTGGGCCAGGCCGACGTGGGCCAGACGGTGGTGGTGAGAGAAGGCGTGGTGCTCGCGGTGGAGGCGGTGGAGGGGACCGACGAGTGCATTCGTCGCGCGGGGCGCTGCGGCGGCCCTGGCGCCGTGGTCGTCAAGCGGCTCAAGCCAGGGCAGGACCTCAGGTTCGATCGCCCGGCCATCGGCCCCGTCACCCTCGAGGTGATGCGGGAGGCCGGCGCGTCGGTGCTCGCCGTCGAGGCCCGTCACACGGTGCTGCTCGACGCCCCGGCGCTCATCAAGTGGGCTCAGCGGCTGAAGATCTCGGTCACTGGCTTTGGTCCCTGACGCGGTCCGTCCAGGCTCGAATTTCCATCCAGAGTGAATGGGCCGGCCTCTGACGATTCACTCGTGGCCCCTGCGGATCCACGCGGCTAGTGTTGGGTCCCAGGGTCGTCATGGTCGAGAGGGGCACGTGAGCATCCCGATGGTGTTCGCAACGGCCGCCGCGGCGTTGGCGGGGCTCGCTGCGATGATGGTCTTCTTCGCCTCACTGCGACGGGTCTTTCCCGGGTTCCGTGAGTGGGCGCTGGCGCAGGTGTTGGGCGCCCTCGGGTTGGTGCTCCTGGGCCTCCGGGGTTTGGCGCCCGAGCTCTTGAGCGTCATCGCGGCGAACGTCCTCATCCTCGCGCACCCCATCGTGGCGCTGCGTGGCTTTCGGCGTTTCTACGGCCTCGCCGCGCCCCGCGGCCTTGGGCCCGATGTCGGGTTGTTGGTCGCGGCAGTGACGCTGCTCGGTTGGTACACCTGGATCGACCCGAACCTGCCTGCGCGCGTCATCATCTTCGGCGTGGTGGGGGCGTCGCTGCACACGTACTGCGCCCTCGCGCCGCTGGCGGCTCCCGAGGCACGGAGCAACCGAACCCAGCGGGTGCTCTCCGGCGCGTTCCTCGCGCTGGCCCTCGGCTACCTGGCTCGGGCGCTCTGGCACGTGTTTTCGGTCCCGGCGAGCGGGGGGCTCCTCGCTGACCCCACGATCGGCCCGTTGGTGCTGCTGGTGGTGGCGACCCAGGTGGTGTTCGTCTGTGGCCTGGTCTACTTGAACTTCGAGCGGGCTGCCGACGCGCTGATCGAGAAGGAAGAGCGGCTCCGCTTCGCTCAGGAGGCGGCGAGGGCAGGCTCCTGGGAGATGGATCTCTCCACGGGGCGGACCTTCTGGTCTGGAGCCATGTGGGACCTCTACGGGCTGGCCCAGGGGAGCCGCGAGCCGTCGCAGGAGGCGTGGCTCGAGACCGTCTGCCCCGAGGATCGCGCTCGGGTCGTCGCGGCCGTGGAGTTGGCTCGAGCCGGCGCCGAGCTCGAGGTGGAGTGGCGCGTGGGAGGGAGCCACCCGACGCGCTGGCTCATGACGCGCGGGCGGCGGTTGGGCGAGGGGGACGGCCGGGCCGTGCGCCTGGTGGGCATCGTGCTCGACGTGACCGACCGAAAGCAGGCCGAGGAGGGGGCACGGGCCATCGAGCGCGCCAAGGCCCTGAGCGACAGCGAAGCACGGTTCCGAGGACTCATCGAGAAGTCCACCGATGTGGTGGTGGTCATCGACGCCGAGCGCGTCATTCGGTTCTTCAGCCCCGGAGGGACTGCCGCGCTGGGTTGGGCGGAGGCCGAGATGGTGGGCCACCACCCGCCCGAGTTCATTCACCCGGACGACGAGCCGACCGTGGCGCGCGCCTTTCAGAGCCTCCTGGCCCAGCCGGCGGACACCACCCATGTCACGTATCGATTCAGGCATCGAGACGGAAGCTGGCGAGTCTTGGACGCCGCGGCCCGCAATCACCTGGGTGACTCGGTCTTGGGCGGCATCGTGGTGAACGCGCGGGACATCACCGAGCAAGTGCGGCTCAGGGAGCGGCTCGCCGACGCCCAGCGACTGGAGAGCATCGGTCAACTGGCCGGTGGCGTGGCTCACGACTTCAACAACTTGCTCACCGCCATTCTCGGGGGAGCCGAGTGTGCGCGTGACAGCATCGACGAGGGCGCGCTCCCGCAGAGGGACGACATCGAGATGGTGCTCGACGCGGCCAAGCGAGCCAGCGAGCTCACCCACCAGCTCCTCGCGTTCGCCCGACGGCAGCCCCTCGCGGCGGCGCCGGTGGCACTCGGGGCCCTGACGCGCGAGATGGAGCGGCTCATTCGCCGGCTCTTGCCCGAGAGCATCGCGCTGACGATCTCCGAGGCCTGCGATCCATGGTTGGTGCGCGCCGACGCCGGGCAGCTCCGGCAGGTGATCCTCAACCTGGCGTCGAACGCTCGCGACGCCATGCCGTCGGGCGGGCAGCTCACCATCGAGACCCGGAAACGGGTGCTGGACGCCGAGGAGGCGGTCGGCGCTGGCGCGGCGGCCCCGGGTGAGTACGTGTGCCTCTGTGTCCGTGACACTGGCGTGGGGATCTCCCTCGACGCCCAAGCGCACCTCTTCGAGCCCTTCTTCACCACCAAGGCTCTGGGGCGAGGCACCGGGCTGGGACTCGCGGCGGTGCACGGCATCGTGAAGCAGCTCGGCGGCGGCATCGTGGTCGAGAGCGAGCCCGGGAGAGGCACGGCGATGCACATCTCTCTGCCTCGGTGCTCGCCTGAGCCATCGGGGCCACGTCCCACGGCCGAGACCGCGGTGGGCGGTGGCGAGCGGGTGCTGCTGGTGGAGGACGAGCGGTTGGTCAGGCAGGTGGCCGAGCGCACTCTGAGGAAGGCGGGGTACGAGGTGCTGGTCGCCCAGGACGGCGACGAGGCGCTGGCCCTGGCGATTCCCGAAGGGAGCGTCTCGCTTCTCATCACCGATGTGGTGATGCCTGGGCTCGACGGCTCGCAGCTCGCGGGGCGCCTCAAGGCTCGCCACCGAGGACTCAAGGTGCTCTACGTCTCGGGCTTCACCGCCGACACCATCGCCCACCATGGAGTGCTCGATGAAGGGGTCGAGCTGCTCGAGAAGCCGTTCATCGCCACGGAGCTCCTGGAGCGGGTGCGGCGGGTGCTCGATGGTGCGGGAGCGAATTCCGACTGAGGGCGCGCGGCTGGGCCCGAGGCATGGGTCGAGGGAAAGGAGTCGGGGCTCCGGGCGAGCAGCACCAGCCCCTCGGCCGGTCGGTGGGGTGGTGCATGAGCTGCGCGTCGCCGGCTCCAGCGCTCGTCCAGATGAACCGAGGTCGCCTCGTGCGGCCAGGACAGGTGGAGGGTGGGGAGGGGTCTCCGGGCGTGTCATCACGGTGTACAAATCTGTCATCCGTGATGACAGGGCTGGGGAGTGACCAGGCCTCCAGGTCGGTGCGCTCGGAGCTCTCGCCTCGCCGCGCCTGGCGCAGACCGGAGGGAACTCCCGCGGACGTCAGAGCTGGCGCCACCTTTCCGCATGGCCCCGCGTCGGCTTCACGGGGCGCTTTGAGAAGGCCTTTGGGTCGTGGACGAGTATCTCCACCAGGCGCTGGGCGCCGCTGTCCTCTCGGCAACGCCCTGGCGGCGGTGCTCACTGGCCTCTCCTGGCGCCTCACGGGCAACTCGGCCCAGGCTGGAGCCTCCTGCGCTCTCGGGCCGAGGGGCTGGACATTCGGCCTCGGCGGTTAGGCAGCAGCCCCGCCCTCGCACCTCAAGGCGTGCTCGCCGCTCGGCGCCCGCTGACCCGAGTGCTGGCTTGTGACCGCCCTCGCCACCTCGTAGGTTCCGTGGCCCTATGCAGCACAGCCACCGCGACCCGAAGCTGCCGTGCAGGTGTCTCGCTGGGATGACGCTCTTGCTCCTGGCCTGCCCAGCTCGTGGCCCGGCCCCGCTCTACAGCCCCTTCGTCGATGGCTTCGAGCGCCCCGAGCTCGGCGCCGACTGGAAGAACACCGGTGGCCCGTACCGCCTGGCGCAGGGAGCGCTGGTGTTCTCCATGGCCCACAACCACCCGCTCTGGCTCCAGCGGCGTCTGCCTGACGACTGGCGCATCGATCTCGACGTCACCGGCCACAGCCCCGACGGCGACCTCAAGGTCGAGGTGATGGGCGACGGGGTGCGCTTCGAGAGCGACGACGACGTTCGCCGCGATGCCATCTACATGGCCAGCGGGTACCGCTTCATCTTCGGCGGGTGGCGCAACCGCTTGTCGGTCATCGCCCGGCAGAACGAGCACACCTGGCAACGAGACGCCTCGGTGCCGCGCCGGACCGACGTTCCGGTCATTCCCGGGCACAAGTACCACTGGGCCTTGTCCAAGAAGGGCGGCCACCTCGAGTGGTGGATCGACGGGCAGCGCTTCTTGTCCCTCGACGACCCCCAGCCGCTCCAGGGCGAAGGGCACGATCGCTTCGGCTTCGATGGCTGGGAGACCGAGGCCGAGTTCGACAACCTCCGCATCGCCCCGCTTTGAGCCCGCGGGTGGCCGTCCATTCTCCGCCCGGGGCTCCTCGGGCTACGCTCTCCGCATGTCCGATTCGGCCGACGAGCTGATCCAGAAGCTGCAGCACTTGGAGGCCCAGGCCAAGGCGGGCCTCCAGGCGAGGGCGTTGCGAGCCGGCCTCGAGCGGCTGAAGAGCGGGCCCCAGAAGCTGGCGTGGGACTGCCAGAAGGAGATCGGCTCATTGGAGAAGGTCGAAGAAGATGGCGAGCAGCGCCTCGACGCGCTGCGGGTGGGTGGGGTGTCTGCTGACGAGGCCCCTGAGTACGTCGCCGTGAAGGCCCGGGTCGATGACGCGAAGAAGCGCCTCGTGAAGCTGCGCGCCCAGCTCAACTTCGCCTTGGATCGCATGGAGGCCGTCGAGCGGCGTGAGTACGAGGCCTTTCACGCCGAGGTTCGGGCCGAGACCCATGGGCAGCTGGCCGAGGACCCGTTGTTCGAGAAGGGCCCCAACGGCGGTGGGTGACACTGAGCGGCCGAGGTATCCGTGGCGATATGACTCGTGTCTCCGGTGCGTTCGAGCGTTGCATCTGTCCTCGCGGTCCGCCCGCCGGGGGCACAGTGGAGGTCCCTGCTCCGTGTTGCAGGGCGCCAGGGCACGCTGGGAGGCCGCTCTGATGGGCAGGTGGTCGGTCTTCGGCGGGCGGGCCCGACATGGGACTTTCGGTTGCTTGCCGAGGGCGGTCGTCAGGTTCCCTCGTC
>PMBV01000262.1:169-6499 GCA_003153055.1 Myxococcales bacterium | reverse complement strand
CAGACGCGGGCCAGCCAGACGCGGGCGATCCAGACGCTGGGCCACCCGATTCCGGCCAGCCAGATGCTGGGCAGGAGGACGCGGGCACTGACGCGGGAGTCGACGCAGGCGCAGGGCTTCGAGCCTGGAGTTGGTGGGGGTGACCTAGCGCCCGCGGAGCCTCACTCAGTGGCCTTGAGGCCGTACTTCGTCACCAGCCGGTGCACGTAGTTCCTCGCGATGCCTGCTTCCCGCGCCATCTGAGAGATGTTGCCGCCGCACTTCTCGAGCAGGGCGACCAGGTACTCCTTGGTGAAGCTGTCGACGAGCCGCTCCTTGGCTTCCTTGAAGGGCAGGTCGGTGATGCTCTCGGTATTCGAGGCGAGGGAGCGGGCGGTGCTCGACTCCTGCGGCAACGGCTCGACGTCGGCTCCAGCGAGGGCCCGCTCGACCAGGTTGCGAAGCTCTCGAACGTTGCCCGGCCAGTGGTAGGCCGAGAAGCGGGCCATCAACGCCCGGGGCAGCTCGAACTCGCCGCGGCCCATGCCCTTGACGAAGTGCTGGGCGAGCATCGGAATGTCGTCGAGGCGATCTCTGAGCGGGGGAACCGTCACCGGCACCACCGCCAGGCGGTAGTAGAGATCTCGGCGGAAGCGGTTGGCCTCGACCTCTTTCTCGAGATCTCGATGCGTCGCGGCGACGATGCGCACGTCGACCTTGCGGTGTTTGTCTTCTCCCACCCGGCGAACCGTTCCGGCCTCGAGCACCCGCAGGAGCTTGGGCTGCAGCTCGAGGGGCAGCTCGCCCAGCTCGTCGAGGAACACCGTTCCGCCGTCGGCCTCGAGGAAGGCTCCGTTGCGGTCGGCGACGGCTCCGGTGAAGGCGCCCTTGATGTGGCCGAACAGCTCGCTCTCGATGAGCGACGGGGCCACCGCGCCACAGTCGACCACCACGAAGGGCCGCCCGATGCGCCGGGACCGCTCGTGAATGGCTCGGGCCATGACCTCCTTGCCAGTGCCCGTCTCTCCCAGGAGCAGCACCGTCGAGTCGGACATCGACACGCGGTTGAGAATGCCGAACAGCTGCTTCATCACCGCCGAAGAGCCCACCGCGGGCCCGAACGAGGCCTGCTCGGCTGGCTTGCCGAGATCGGCCTCGGTCATGCCCACCTTCAGCACCGTCTTGCCCAGGCTGATGGTCGCCGCCTCTTCTACGATGATCTCGGCGATGCGCGTGCCGCCGAGGTAGGTGCCGTTGGTCGACTCCAGGTCTCTCACTCTGACCCCATCGGGTCGCGCGGTGAGCTCGACGTGGTAGCGCGAGATGGTGGTGTCTTTGAGGGTCAAGCCGGCGTCGGGGTGCGTGCCGACCACCACGGTTCCGTCGAAGTCGAGCACGGTGCCCGCATCGGGCCCCGAGACCACCGAGACGCGGAAGCGGCGCTCCTTCAGCGTCCCAGTGACGCGATCGAGGCGGAGAAGAGCTGACGTTCGCTGCAGCGGTTGGGTCGCCTGGGCCATTTCAACTTCAACTCACTACACCGATGCGTGGTGTCGCTACAACGCGCCCGATGTAGCCTTTTTTCTCTTTGACCTGGGCCGGGGGTCGGCCCACAGTCGCCGCCGCCGCATCGCGAAGCCGATTCCGAGTTGGGCCGAGCGGAGCAACGTCGTAGGAACCCCCGAAGGAGCATACCTATGAAGACCCCTATTCGCGTCGCCGTCACCGGCGCTGCCGGGCAGATTGGCTACAGCGTCCTTTACCGTATCGCCTCTGGCGAGATGCTGGGGAAGGATCAACCCGTCATCCTCAGCCTCATCGAAGTGACTCCGGCGCTCAAGGCGACCAATGGCGTCATGATGGAGCTCGACGACTGCGCTTTCCCTCTTCTCGCGGGGTTGAGCGCAAGTGATGATCCGAAGGTCGGGTTCAAGGACGTCGACGTAGCCCTGCTCATCGGTGCGACGCCCCGCAAGCCCGGCATGGAGCGCCGAGATCTCCTCGAGAAGAACGCCGAAGTCTTCAAGATCCAGGGTCGAGCGCTCAATGAGTCGGCCAGTCGGAACGTCAAGGTGCTGGTGGTGGGCAACCCAGCGAACACCAACGCCTACATTGCCATGAAGAGCGCCCCCAGCCTCAAGCGGGAGTGCTTCAGCGCGATGCTTCGCCTCGACTACAACCGCGCACAGAGCCAGTTGGCCAAGAAGACTGGCCGTCCGGTCGACAGCTTCGAGAAGCTCGTGGTGTGGGGCAACCACTCACCGACCATGTACCCCGACATTCGCTTCGCGAGCTCGGGCGGTACGCCGGTCAAGCAGCTCGTCAACGACGACGCCTGGGTGAAGGACGTCTTCGTTCCCACCGTGGGCAAGCGTGGGGCGGCGGTGCTCGAGGCTCGCGGGCTCTCCTCGGCGGCCTCGGCGGCCTCGGCGGCCATCGACCACGTGCGCGACTGGTGGCTGGGTGCTGGGTCTCGCTGGGTGACCATGGGCGTGCCGTCGAACGGTGACTACGGCGTGCCAGAAGACATCATCTACGGCGTCCCCACCTTGTGCAAAGGCGCTGGAACGTATGAAGTCATCAAGGGCCTGGAGATCGACGAGTACTCCAAGGGCAAGATGGCAGCGACGTTGAAGGAGTTGGTTGACGAGCGTGACGCGATCAAGGCCATGCTGGCCTGATTGAGGTGCGCTCTGGGAGCTTCGTGGAACGAGAGAACGAGCTCCTCGAGCAACTCGCCTCCCGGCCTTTCGACCGGACACTGCGGCTGGTGTTCGCTGATTGGCTGTCTGAGCGAGGTGACCCGCGCGGTGAGGTCATTGCCCTCGCCGAGCGGGGCTCGCTGTCACTGAGCGAGCGCAGGCGCCTGGCGCGCCTGATTGAAGACAACGCCAGGAAATGGCTGGGGCCGCTGGTCGAGCTGGCAGACGCAGCCTCGTGTCGCTTCGAGGGCGGCTTCCTCAGCCACCTCGCCTGTCAAACCCCCACTTCGGCCGAGGCGTGGCGGCGGCTGGCTGACGATGTCCGGCTGGCCACGGTGACGAGCGTGACGCTGCCGGTCGGGCCCGAGTCGCCTGACCAAGGGGTCTTCCTCCGCAGCCCGAGGCTCAAGGAGGTCAAGCGCCTCCAAGCGACCGCTTCGGCCTGGGGCCTGTTGCGGGCCGCGCCACAGCCGGCCTTTTCGCTGCTTGACGTGGCTGTTTCCAGCTGGAGCGTCTTCCGCCAAGAGCTCGAGGTCTTGGCCGCCGTCGAAGCGATCCGGGGGGCGCGGCGTCTCGAGTTGGTGACGAGCGAGTTCGTCAACCCGTTGGTGGTCAAGGAGATCACCGACGCCCTGCTGTCTCAGAAAGGGGCCTGGAGACACCTTCACGAGGTGCGGCTGCTCCCCCGGTTTGGGGTGGTTGAAGGGGCTGCGCACTGGTTGCTCGGCGGCGCGGTGCAGGGCTGGGAGCGCTGGTGGCGGGCTGGGCAGCGGTGGTCGGTGGAGTACGGCGAGACGCTCTTCTCGCTCGAGCGGCCCGAGGGCCGGTTCACCTCGCTGCGCATCGAGCTCTCCCAGCACGACGAGCTGACGGGCCTGGGGCAGCGTATCAGCGTCGCGGCGAGTGTGCTGGTGCAGCTGGGCTCGGCTGGGCTCACCTCGGTCGAAGTCGTGGTGCCTCTTGGGGCCCGGCTTCGCGCCTCGGAGCGTGACGCGCTGCGCGCGGCGGCCCGGAGGCTGGGTACAGTCAAGGTGTTTGCCATCGGCGGGGTGCTCCTGCCGCCTTGACTGATTCGTGGGCTCGCCTTACGAAGATCACGGTCGTCTTCGTTTCTCTCCAGGAGCGTGCATGACGCCGCAAGATGAGCAGGACCGAATTCAGCCGGTGGGCGCCGATGCCGTTCGCGACCAAGACAAGATTCACCTGGTGCTGGCCTACCTCGGGTGCCTGTCGCTGATTCCCTACCTGACGGTGAAAGACAGCCCGTACGTCACGTGGCACGCCAAGCAGGGCCTGGTGCTGCTCGGGGCCGAGATCGTGGTATCGGTGCTCTCGGTGCTGCTGTCCTTCGTGGGCGGCGGCTGCCTCGGGACCCTGCTCAACCTCGGGCTCCTGGGGGTCTCGGTCGTCGCCATCGTGCGCGCGCTCAGGGGTGAGCGATGGCGGCTTCCGGTGCTCGCGGATCTGGCCGACAAATTCTAGAAGCCTGCGGGAAGCTCCGAAGGCCCGGTATCCCTGGGAGGGGGACCGGGCTTTCGGGGCCCGGTGGGTGAGACAGACGGCTCAGCCGTTGTCCTTGCCGTCGTCTTCTTCGTCGTAGTCCTCGTCGTCGTCATCATCATCGTCGTCGTCGTCGTCGTCATCGTCCTCGTCGTCAGCCTCCGCCTTGTCGTCTTCCTCCTCGTCATCGTCGAGGTCTTCCTCGCCGATGTCCTCGGAGTCGAATTCGACGGTGAGGGTGAACTTCTTGGAGATGACGGCGACCTGAGCCTGAAAGTCGGCCAGGGCGGAGGTGAAATCCTCCAGAGCCGCTTTGGCCAGCTTGCTTCCGCAGTGGGGGCACTCGAGGGCCTCGGAGCCATCTACGAGGTCCTGGGAGTCGAGCTCGAAGTTGCCTTCGCACTTCTGACAGGTGAAATCGATCGTCGCCATGGTCGGGGGCGAGATAGGGCGTGGCGATTGACCTGTCAACGGCGTTCGGGGACCTTCGGGTATCGCGATGGCCGCCCTTCCCATGACAGTGGTTCATCAGTTGAATGCTCAGGCCGAGCGCCTGAGGGATCGACCCGCGCTCTGGCACCGCCGTGGCGGGCGCTGGCAGGCCACCTCCTGGCGTCACTACGCGCAGCGAGTGCGCCACTGCGCGCTCGGGCTCTCGTCTCTCGGCTTTGGGCGAGGGCAGGTGCTGCTGGTGACTGGGCCCAGCCGAGAGGAGTGGGTGGTGGGGAGCCTCGGGGCGATGGCTCTGGGCGGCGTGGCCGTCGGGGTCGACCCCTCGTGGGGGCCGGAGCGGCTCGCCTCGGTGGCGGTTCATTGTGAGGCGACCGTGGCGCTGGTGGAGGGCCCCTCGATGCTCGCTTCGGCGTGGCCGGCCCTGGCCCGGGCGCCTTCCGTGCGCCACCTCGTCTTGATGGACGCGGCGGCTCAACGCGCCCGTGGGGTGAGCTCGTTCGCCGAGCTCGTCGAGCTCGGAAGCCGGGGAGACGAGGCAGACTTCTACTCCGCGCTGGAGGCGGTGAAGGGCGGCGACCCGGCCCAGTTGGTCTATGGCGAGGAGCCCCAGCTCGAGGCGGTGACGCTGACTCACCACAACCTCGCGTGGACGGCCTCGCAGCTGGCGCTGACCTACGGGGTGGGGGAAGACGACGTCCTGATGTGCTGCGCCTCGCTCTCGAAAGCGTCGGCGCAGGTGGTGTCGGTGCACCTCCCCCTGCTGGCCGGAGCACAGACCTCCTTCGGTCAAGGCGCCGCGCAGGTGATGGACGACCTGGCGGAGGTTCGGCCGACCCTCTTCTTCGCGAGCCCCGAGGTGTGGGGGCTTATCGACGCCAGGGCCGAGGCGCTCGCGGGGGCGCCGGGTTCGCTCCATGGCCTGCTCGTCAGGGCTCGGCCGGTGGCTCGGCGAATTCACCTCGAGGCCCAGGGGCACCAACCTTCAGGGCTGGGGCTCCAGGGGCAGTACGCGCTGGCTCGCCGCCTGGTGCTGGGCCCGTTGAAGGAGCGGCTGGGGCTCGACCGTGGTCGGCTCCTCGCGACGCTCGGGAGGCTGGCTCAGCGGGAGACCTTCGAGCGCCTGGCATCGCTCGATGTGGTGGTGTCGGAGCTGTACGGCCAAGCCGCTGCCACCGGCGTCATCTCGCTCAATGCGCCGGGGGCCGCCAAGTTTGGGTCGCAGGGCCGGCCGATGCTGGGGATCGAAGTTCGGGTGGCGCCAGATGGCGAGGTGCTGGTGCGCGGCGCCAACGTGTGCGCGGGCTCGTTCAAGGACGCCCCCCGTGAGGCGGAGCTGCTCCGGGGAGGCTGGCTGCATACGGGGGACCGTGGCGCCCTCGACGAAGAAGGCTTCCTGTCGATCTCCGAGGAGCGGTCGGGCTCGGCTCGCTGAGCAGCCGGAGGGCAAAAAGACACGGCGAGCGAAGTTGATCGCCCGCCGCGGGTCTTCTCTTTGAAGGGTTGGCGTTACCCGCGCTTCTCGATCGGCAGGTAGTCGCGGGTCTTGTGACCGGTGAAGACCTGGCGGGGGCGGGCGATCTTCTGCTCGGTGTCGGTGATCATCTCTTCCCACTGGGTGACCCAGCCCACCGTGCGCGGAATGGCGAAGAGGCAGGTGAAGAAGTCGACCGGGAAGCCCATCGCCTCGTAGATGAGG
>PMBV01000262.1:0-151 GCA_003153055.1 Myxococcales bacterium | reverse complement strand
CGCGGGTCGTAGTTTTTGTACACGCGGTGGCCGAAGCCCATGAGGCGCTGCTGGCCGTCCTTGTCCTTCACCTGCTTGATGAACTCGGGGACGTTCTTCTTGTCGCCGATCTCTCGGAGCATCCGGAGCACGGCCTCGTTGGCGCCGCCGT
>PMBV01000523.1 GCA_003153055.1 Myxococcales bacterium | reverse complement strand
GCCGAGATGTACCTCACCCGCAACGATCAAAAGCGGGCGTTGGCCAAGCTGCAGGTCTGCTTCAAGGCCGACAATCGAGACATCGACACGCTGCGACTCCTGGCCGTGGCGTTCCAGGGCCTGGGGCAGACCTCGAAGACGATCAGCGTCTACAAAGAGATGGCGAGGGCCTACGAGGAGCGGGGGCAGAGCTCCGAGGCTGAGCAGGTGTGGGCCCAGGTGGCGCAGCTCGACCCTCACGACGGCGATCTCGCCGCGCGCATGCCTGCGCCGGTCGAGGAGGCGGCCGGGTACGAAGAGGAGGCTCCGCTCCTCGAAGACGAACCGCCACCGTCGCTCCAGCCGTCTCCCAGACAGCCGGTGGCCGCGACTTCGCCCTCTCCGCAGCCGAGCTACGCCCCACCCCCCGCGCTCCCACAAAGCAAGGGCAAGGGCGACACCATCGCCAAGCTGCTGACCGAGACGGACGTGTACGTGAAGTACGGGCTCCACGACAAAGCGCTCGAGCACCTGCGCAAGGTGTTCGCGGTGGAGCCAGAGAACATCGACGCCCACGAGAAGGCGTACGCCATCTACGTGGCCTCGAACAACCACGCCCAGGCGTTCGAGCAGCTCCTGAACGTGCTCCGGTTGCACACCCGCTCGGCTGACGCACCCCGGGCCCAGCCGTACCTGGCGGCGATCCTCCAGCAGAACCCCTCGCACCCCGAGGTGCCGGTCTTCGTCTCCGCGCTCCGGATCGAAGCGTCGGACGAGGGTGATGACGGCGGGCAGCTCGAGCGGGTGACCGACGACGCGATCCTGGTCGACTCGAGCGATGACGAGTTCATCGTGGCCGACGAGCCCCAAGAAGAGATCGTCTCCTCTGAGGTCAGCCTCTCTCAGCCCAACCTCATCGACGACGCCAGCCTCGATGAGCCCGCCATGGCCGACGACATGGCGCTCGAGGTCGCGGCCTCGCCACTGTCGATGTCCGAGGAGCAGCTCCACGACGAGCCGATCTGGCAGCCCACCGTGGTGGTCTCGCCCTCCGACGACGCTGGGGTCGGGGAGGCTCAGCTGGGTGACGAGCTGGAGGACACCGGCTCGATGGCAGTGCCCAGCGAGGAGGAATTCGCCGCGCCCCTGGGCGATGAAGTCTACGAGCAGCCGACGCGCCTCACGCCCTTGCTCGACCCTGCGAGCCTGACTGGCGCGGGCACTGCCCAGGCGGAGCATGACTGGGCTCGTCACCAGGCGCCTTTTCCCGCCGAGGAGCCGGTCGAGTCGCCGGTGTTCGTCGAGGAGCCGGTCGAAGCCCCTCCAGAAGACGAGCCGGCGGCGGAGGAGATCGACGAGGCCGCGTTCTTCCTCGACCAGGGGCTCTTCGACGAAGCCCGCGAGATCCTCGAGACGGTGTTGATCGCCTACCCCGATCACGTGCGGGCGGCGCAGCTGTTGGCTTCGATGGACGCCGGTGCGCCGACCGCTGAGCCTTCGGCCGAGGGCCCGGGAGCCCACGCCACCGAAGGGCGAGACGCCTTCGATCTCGCTGCCGAGCTGGCCAGTGAGCTGGGTGAGCTGGAACACGAGGCCCCGGTCGCCGAGGCCGCTCCCGCCGAGGACTACCAGGTCTCGGTGGAGGAGGTGTTCGCCGAGTTCAAGAAGGGCCTCGAGAAGGTGGTCAAGCCCGAAGACGTCGATACGCACTACGATCTCGGGGTGGCCTACAAGGAGATGGGGCTGATCGACGACGCCGTCACCGAGTTCACCATCGCTCGCAAGGGCTGCATGGGGAAGCGCAAGGAACTGGACTGCCTCACGATGATCGGCCTGCTTCAGCAGCTCAAGGGCGACTTCGCTCAGTCGGTCGACGCCTTTGCCCAGGCGCTCCGCACCGAGCACGCCGCTGGCGACGTAGAGAAGGCGATTCGCTACGACATGGCTGCGGCCTACGAGGGGCAGGGGTACCTGGGCAAGGCGCTGGGGCAGTACCTCAAGGTGCAGCAGCACGACCCCGGCTTCCGTGACGTGGCCGCCCACATCGGTCGGCTCGAGACGTTGACGGCCCCAGAAGACGACGACGTGCCGGGTGGTCGGCCAGTGCCCAAGGGTTCGGCAGGGGCCCGGAAGGTCGGATACATCTAGCCATGAGCTACCTGGAGTTCTTCGGTCTTGGTTCCGAGCCCTTCAGCAACGCCCCGGTGAGCCGGTTCTATTACAACGCGCCCCAGCACCAGCAGGCCCTGACCCGCCTGCTCTACGCCACCAACTCGATGAAGGGCCTGGCGATCCTGGTGGGCGACATCGGCGCGGGAAAGACGACGCTGGCCCGGCGGCTCCTCGATTCGCTCAACGAGGAAGAATACGAAGCCGCGCTCCTGGTGATCATCCACTCGGGGATCACCGCCGCCTGGCTGTTGCGCCGCATCGCCCTTCAATTGGGCGTCGAGAACCCGGCGACCGAGAAGCTGGCGCTCCTCAGTCAGCTCTACCAGCGACTCCTGCAGATCCACGAGCAAGGGCGCAAGGCGGTGGTGCTCATCGACGAGGCGCAGATGCTCGAGACCCGCGAGCTGATGGAGGAGTTCCGCGGGCTGCTCAACCTCGAGGTGCCGGAGCGAAAGCTCATCAGCTTCGTCTTGTTCGGCCTTCCCGAGATCGAGCAGAACTTGAAGCTCGACCCTCCGCTCGCCCAGCGGGTCGCCATGCGCTACCGCCTCGAGCCCTTCAACTCCGAGTCCACCGAGGCCTACATCAAGCATCGCCTGAGGTTGGCGAATAGCCCGCGAATGCCGTTCACCCCGGACGCCATCGACGCCATTCACCGTCGCTCCTCGGGAACCCCGCGCATCATCAATACCATCTGCGACAACGCGCTGTTCGAGGCCTTTCTCGCCCGCGCCACCGATATCAGGGCCGGCTCAATCGACACCATCGCCGACAACCTGGGCATCGAGTCGAAGCCGAAGCTGTCGCCCCCAGCCCCCATCGCGCCCAGGAACGGGCCCCCGGTAAGCGCCTCGCCGTCGGTCGTCGCCCCCAGGCCGGTGGCTCCGTCGCGACCCTCAGAGGTACGCCCGATGCCTCCGGTGTCGAGCGTGGTCCCGTCGGTGGTCCCGGTTCGACCAGGCTCGGCCCCGCTCGCGCCTCCCGTGCCGCCGCCTCCTCCGACGTTGCCGGCCGTTGCGTCGGGGCCCGAAGCGCCCCCGACAAGCCCGCCGCCTCCGCCAGCGGCCTCTCCCCGCCCCCCGGTGGACCTGGCGGAGATCGATCGATACCTCGAAGGTCTGGGGAAGCTGTGACGCCGAGAAGCGGAAGGTGACCTAGGTGACTGGTGTGAAACGCGCTNNTTCGGGCTCGGTCGGCGTTTCACACCCAGTCACCTAGCGCCGGAACCTGTTGGGTCGGCGGGGCGGGCTGTGCTCGACTGCCTCGAGGGAATAACCCGTCTCGGTGGTACGTCGGAGCTCTCGCACGCATGCGAAAACGCCGCCTCAGACAAGCGCTGGTCCTGGCGGCGCTGGGCGCTCTTTCCGGGGTGTTGCTCCTCAAGACCGATCGCGCGGGCGAGCTGTTGTGCGAGGAGCTCAGGCAGCGCCTGCCCGCCGCTCTGGGGGCCGAGGTCTCCATCGGCCGGTGCGAGGTCGACCCGCTCACCGCCGCGGTCGAGGTGAGCCGGGTGAGGGTCACCACGCCCGACAGAGCTGAACCCTTGGTGACCGCCGAGCGCGCCCGCGTATCGCTCAGGGGCTTCTTCTTCGGAGGCGTCTCGCTTCAAGACGTGCGCCTCGTGCGGCCCGAGATCAACATCACCTTGGCCGCCCCGGCCCCGGTGAGCGGGGGCCCTCCAGCGCCCCGCACCTGTCCGCTGGACGTGCTCAAGCGAGTGCGCCTGGCCGAGCTCGAGATAGATGAGGCGCGGGTGCGCGTCAGGTCGGGTGACCGCGAGCTTCGCCTCGAGGGCGTGTCGGTGCGCGCCACCCTGGGACGCCGCGACTTCGAGCTGGCGGTCGACGGCCGGTCAGGGGCGCTGAGGCTGGGAAACCGTGAGCTGCGCCTGGGTAAGCTGACCCTCGAGAGCGCCCTCGATCAGAGCGCTGCTCAGCTCGACGTGCACCGGGGCGAGCTCAACGTCGAGGGCGTGTCGGTGAACCTGTCGGGGCAGCTCGATGGCCTCTGCGAGGCAGTGCCCCAGGTCGCCGCGCGCGGGCAGGTCTACGTGCCGCTCGACGCGCTCGGGCGGCTGGGCATCGAGCTGCCGACGCCCTCGGGCCAGGTGTGGGCACGGGTGGAGGTCAACGGCCGCGTCGACGAGCCGACGATTCGCGCGGAGGTGCAGGCGACCCAACTGGCCCTGGGCATCTACGCGCCGGGCGACTTCTCGGCGCGAGTCGTGTGGAGCGGCCGTCGGGTGCTCCTCGAGGACTTCTCGGCCCAGTCGGGTGAGGGCGACATCCGGGTGACGGGCGAGCTCCAGCTCACCGAGGGGTGGCCGGTCAAGGCGCGGGTCGAGACCCACGACGCCTCGTTTGCCAGAGTGATGGCTCGTTGCAGCATCCCTGGCGCCTGGGTCGAGTTCCCCGCGTCGGTGAAGGGCGGGGTGACCGGCCACCTCTTGCCGACGCCGTCGCTGTCGGGAGACATGGAGTTCCGCACCGGCCGGTTCATCCTCGCCGCTCGGCCCTTCGACGCCCCTCGCTCCGACGGAGAAGACATTCTGACGTTCGCCGCCTCCGCTGGGACCTTTCGCTTCGGGGTGAGTGGTGAGGCCGTCACCTTCGATGACATCGCGTTGCGAGCGGGGGCCGAAGGTCACACGAGGGTCACCGGTCGGGTGAGGCTCAACTACGATCCCAGCAAGGGCCTGGACATCTTCGCCGCCTCGGACGCCTTCGACTTGAAGGACTTCGGCCACATCGCCGGGCTCCCCTGGGCGGGGGTCGGGTCGCTGCAGGCCGCCATCGCGGGGCCCTATGCTCGCATCGGGGTCGATGGTCACGCGACGCTGCGTGACTTCAAGCTCGCGGGCTACTCGCTGGGTGTCGTGCAGAGCCCCGTTCGCCTCGACGGCAAGGTCTTGTCGTTCCCCACGGTGGTGGCCCAGAAGGGGCAGACCCAGTACTTCGGTGACGTGGCCCTCGACTTCTTGCCTCAGGGGCTCCACGTGCGCTCGTCGGTGCAGCTCCCCGACGGCCGGGTCGAAGACATGGTCGACCTGTTGGCCGACTTGAGCCCGTTCGTGGAGAACCTCCAAGACGGTGTCGTGACCGGGCGCCTGAGCGCTCTGGCCGCGGTCGACAGCCCGGCGCGCGAGCTCATGGGCGTCATCGCCGCGAGGGTTCACGACGTCGAGTACCTCGACCGTCGCCTCGGGTCGGCGGAGATCGTCGCTCGCTTCGATCGCGGTGAGGCGCTGGTGCTCGAGCCGCTCGAGCTCGTTGGGCCGCTGGGGCGGTTCAAGGCCGCCGGGCGCTGGGCCTTCGCTGGCCCGCTGTCGTACGAGCTCTCCCTCGATGAGGGCTCGGTCGCCGAGCTGGTTGACCCTCGAGGGGTGGGCGGCGTGCCGGTGGCAGGCTCGTTCTCCTCGAGGGCGAAGGTGGGGGGCACCACCGACACGGTGCTGGTCGACGGCTGGCTCGGCTCCCCGGAGGTGAGCTGGAAGGGCCGACGGCTGGGGGCCACCCACCTCGAGGGTCGGCTGGTGGGGCGAGACTTCTCGATCTTCGGCACGCTCTTTCCTGGGGTGAAGGGCACCGTGGGCCTCGCCTTCAAGAACGAATGGCCGTACCAGGCCAACCTGACCGTCGAGCTGAATGATCTCTCGGCGTTCCTGCCCAAGGAGCTCTGGGCGAAGGTGAAGGGCACCGTGCGCGCGTCTGGGCCCATGCGGCAATGGCGGCAATCCAAGGCTTCGGCCAGCCTCGAACAGCTGACGATCGGCCGCGGCGAGACGAGCGCGTCGAACACCGGCCCGGTGGATCTCGCCTACGAAGCGGGGGCGTACCAGGTGCGCTCGCTGTCGCTCAAGGGGCCCACCAGCGAGCTGGCGGTCGATGGCACCTGGGGCCCGGCGCTGGTCAACTTGCAGTCTCGGGGGTCCATCGATCTCCGCCTGCTGTCCAGCTTCGTTCCGGTCATCGAACGCCCTCAGGGAAAGGTCGACTTCACGGCGGCCTTCTCTGGCCCGGCGCGGGCTCCGGCCCTGGCGGGCACCGCGGAGATCTCCGACGTTCGTTTCGCCGTCAGGGGAGCGGATCTCCAGGTTCGATCCTTGGGTGGCCGGGCCGACTTCTCGGAGTCGAGAGTGTTGTTCCAGGATGTCCAGGGCTTCCTCAACGACGGGCGCCTGCGGGCCCGGGGAGACGTCAAGCTCGACCACCTGAGCATGCGCGCGGTCGAGCTCGAGGCCGACCTCGAAGACGTGACCGTGCAGGTGAGGCCAGAGGTGCCAGTGACCGTATCGGGGTCGCTCTCGGTGGCGACTCGCACCGGGACGATCTGGCAGCTCCAGGGTGGGCTCGATGTGCAGAAGCTCCGCTACACTCAGCCGCTGACCCTCACCAACCTGCTCGTCAGCGCCAAGAAGGGCCTGCCCAGCGATGAGGCGCCCGAGGAGTGGTTGAGGCTCGACGTCGACCTCACGAGCGCTGGCGATGTGCGCATCGACAACAACCTGGCCCGTGCCCGACTGGTGGGGAAGCTGAAGCTGACGGGCACCAACGTGCGGCCCCAGCTGGTGGGCGTCGTCGAGGTCGGCGAGGGGGCCCAGGCCTTCTTCGCGGGCAACACCTTCTTTCTCAGCCGCGGGCTCTTGCAGTTCAACGGCCAATCACCCAGCTTCGACCTCGTCGCTCAGTCGCAGGTTCGCGAATACTTGGTGTCGGTGAAGGCCTTCGGCCGCCTCGATGACCCCAAGGTGAACTTCTCGAGCGAGCCCTCGCTCCCGGAGACCGACATTCTCTCGCTGCTCACCCTGGGCGTCACCTCTCGAGAGCGCGACAGGTCGGCCGGGGCGGGCTTCGCGGCGGGGGCGATCCTCTCGGCGTCGGGCCTCGATCAGGTGGTGCAGCGCTTCCTCTCTCGAGACCTTGGCCTCAAAGACCAACAGCTCAAGTTCACGACCAGCTTCAACGAGGTGACCGGCAACGTGGAGCCCGCGGTGGCGTTCGACACCAAGGTGCTGTGGGACAACTTCAAGGTCGGCATCACCAAGCCGGTCACCGGGCGGAGCGTCAAGGCTCAGGCCGAGTATCGCTTCGGCAAGCAAGTCTCGGCGCGCGCTCAGTGGGATGACCAGAACCAGAACACACCCTTCGGGAACCCCGGAGTGGACCTGCGCTTTCGCTTCGAATGGGAGTGACGCTCCTCCTCCTCGCTGTGCTGTCGCAGGCGGGCCCCGTGACCGGGCCCGCGGTGGTCATTGGCAGCGTCGAGGTGAGGCTCCCATCGGGCGCTGACGAGAAGCTGCTCGACAAGGTGACGACGCTCATCACCGTGCGCAAGGGCCAGACCCTCTCGCGGCGCTCGGTTCAGCGCTCCATCGAGAACCTCTGGGCCACCGGCCGGTTCTCCGACGTGCTGGTCGAGGTCGACGAGGCCTCGGGGCGAGCCGAGCTGGTCTTCGAGCTCGTCCCCCGGCGGTTGTTGGGCGAGGTCTACGTCGAGGGCCGCGACGCGCTCTCTCAAGCCGAGGTGCTGGCGGCGGCCAAGCTCGAGGCAGGCAGCGAGTACTGGCCCGAGCGCGCCGTGGCGGCGGCCGATCGGGTGGCGCAGGCCTACCGTCGCAAGGGCTACCAGGAAGTGCAGGTCGAGCCGAGGGTCGACCCGGGAGAGACCGGAGTCTGGCTGGGGTTCGTCATCGTCGAAGGGCTCCCCACTCGCATCTCGGCCCTCTCGGTGGTCGGTGACCCGGGGCTCCCGCTGCGCGAGGTGCTCGAGGTCGTCGGCGCCAAGCTCGGTGACGTGCTCGACGTGTCTCACCTCGAGGAGGGCACCGACGCGCTCCGGCGGGCCCTGAAAAAGGCGACCTTCTACCGGGCGCGGGTCGACCAACCGCGCCTCGAGCCTGGGGGGCGAGTGCTCTTCTCGGTGACGGCTGGCCCTCGCTATCGGCTGGGGTTTCGGGGCAACCACCAGTTCACCGACAAGTCGCTCACCGCGGTGGTGGGCTACGACGGAGAAGAGTTGTTGGACACCGGCCTCTCGCAGCGGCTCGCCCAGAGGGTCAGCCGCTTCTACCGGTTTCGTGGCTTCCACGACGTGAAGGTCGTTCCCGAAGAGCGGGTCGACCTCGAGCACGGCGTCGCCACGCTCACCTTCTCCATCGTCGAGGGCGCTCCCGTGAGGGTGGTCGAGCTGGCCTTCGACGGCGCGACCCAGGTCACACCCGAGGAGCTGCGCGAGGTGCTGCGGGTGGTGATGGAGCAGAGCGCGCCCTCCACCGGGCTCGACGTGCGCGCGCCGGTCGACCCTCTCGCGCTCGAGGGCCGCATGGGGGCCCTCTTCGCCGCCGAGCTGCCGAACCCACCGTGGGACACGGTGCTCGAGGAGGACGCCTGGGCCGAGGCAGCCCGGGCGATGGCCGCGGTCTACCGGAGTCGTGGCTACCTCAAGGCCTCGGTGCAGCTCGACCACGTCGACCTCGAGGGCTCGGAGGCCCGAGCTCGGTTCACGGTCGTCGAGGGCCCTCAGGCGCGCCTCATGGCCCTGAAGACGACGGGGCTCCCGCCAGGCTTTCGCGCGGACTCCTTGGGCCAGATGAAGGCCGACGTCCCCTTCAGCCCCGACCTGCTCGAGGGGATCCGTCAGGGGCTGCTGCGGGATCTAGGGCGAAAGGGCTACCTCTTCGCGTCGGTGACCGCGAGCTACTCCCTCGACGCCACGGGCCGCTTCGCCGAGCCCTTGGTCGCGGTCGACGCGGGCCCCCAGGTGCGAGTGCGGGCGGTGTTGCCGGTGGGGAACCACCGTACCTTGGACGAAGTGGTGCTGCGGCAGTCCACGGTGCTCGAGGGAGCGCCCCTCGA
Organism: Myxococcales bacterium; assembly: GCA_003153055.1. Next base: position 17,661 of record PMBV01000523.1, on the reverse strand, counting down.
CGCCGAGGCGATCATCAAGACCCAGAACAACCTCTCGGGGCTGGGCATCTTTCGAACCGTCGAGGTGCAGATGCTCTCGCCCGAGCGACCCGAGCCGCTCAAGACCGTGCTGCTCAAGGTGGGTGAGCGCCCGCCGCTGTCGGGGGAGTTCGGCCTTGGCTACTTCGTCGCCGATGGACCCCGGCTGGCGTTCGATCTCGACGCGCCCAACCTGGGTGGCCGGGCCATCAATCTGAATGCCCACGGGCAGGTGAACTGGTTCATGCTCTCGACCCCCGCGATCAGTGGGCAGGTCTCCACCGCGGGTCTCGCCCCCTGGGAGCTCCTGGGGGGTCGAGTCAATCTCGGTCTGCAGTCGCGGAGCCTGTTGCCGGCGAACCTCGGGCTTCGAGCCGACGCCAGCGGCGAGCGGGTCTTTCGCCCCCAGTTTCTCTTCAACCGTTTCGCGCTGGGGCCGACCATCGACTGGGGCACGACCTTCGAGGTCCCCGGCATCGCATGGGTGAGACCCAAGCTGTGGCTCGCGCTCCAGTACGACGTCGAGTGGTCGTATGTGACGTCGAGCGCCAGCGCCGATGGCCTCTTCCTGACGACCAACGCGTCCGATCAAGACCGCCTGAGGTTCAGGCTCGGCACCTTCGTCTTGCAGACGGTGCGTCTGAGCCCCAGCTTGGATCTCAGGGACAACGCCCTCAACCCCCATCGGGGCCTGCTGGTGCAGGGCAGCGCCGAGGTCACCGGAGCTCTGTTCGCCGAGGACGACCAGCACCAGCCGGTGACCGTGAGCTTCCTCAAGATGTCGGGGCTGGTCAGCGCCTACCTGCCGCTGGGCCCGAGGGTCGTCTTGGCCCTCAACGCTCGGGCCGGGCGCATCTTCGCGCTGGATCCAAAGTCGTCGACGCCCCCGGTGAGGCGCTTCTTCCTCGGTGGCGCGACCTCGATGCGCGGCTTCAACGAAGACCAGCTCATCGCCGAGGACGTCCGTGGCCAGTACCGGGCGGAGCGTCGGGACTGCCAGGTGCTGGTGGTGCAAGACGGCTGCACTCCCGCTGCTCAACGGCTCCGCGACGGTGGCCCGGTGCCCTCTCAAGGGGGCGAGCTGTTCCTGCTCTTCAAAGCAGAGCTCCGCGTTCCCCTCTTCGGTTCCTTCGACCTGGGGGCCTTCTTCGAGGCGGGCAACCTCTGGCTCGCGGCCCCGACCTCCTTCCGGCTGCGTACGGTGGCGGGGGGCGGCATTCGCTACGTGACCCCCATCGGCCCTCTGGCCTTGGACGTCGGCGTGAACCTCGCTCCGGACACCGCCATCAACGAGCCGGCCTACGTGGTGCACTTCAACATCGGCGTCTTCTGACGCCCGGCTGACCCGTCAGGCCTTGGGTGTCAGGTGCGACCGACCGGGTCCGGGCGACCTGTGCTTGATCCGAGACGATTCAAGGGTCTGCGCGAGGCGCGGAGGTTGCAAAGTGGGCACCCATGCGCGTCCGAGGGGGGGCTCGACAGGTGTGCGCTGCGCTCGCCGTCGCGCTGGCCGCCTGCCAGGCGCCGGTCGAGCTGCCGAAGAGCGACGCGCAGAGCGGCTTCGAGGTGAACGTCGACGGCTTCTCGTTCCCCAACTTCGGCGGGGACAGCCAGACGGCCAGGCTCACACCGGCGCTGGTGGCCCGCATGTTCGGCCCCGAGAGCGTGTGCACCAACCCCGAGGGTGAGTGTCGGCTGACGCCCCTGGCGAACCAGTGGATGTCGAAGGTGAACGCGTCGATGCGGGGCGGGCGGTGCGAGGGCTTCGCCGTGCTCAGTGGCCTCTTCTACCAGCAGGTCCTGCGCCCCGAGGACTTCGGCGCGAAGGACGCCTTCGACCTCGACCTGCAGAACCACCCACCGCTGAGCCGGGAGATTGCGTACTGGTTCTCGACCCAGTTCCTGCGCGATGTCGTCCGGGAGAGCACCCACAGCCTCGACGCGCGCGGGGCGGCGTCTTTCCTCTCCACGCAGTACAAGAAGGTCCCCGTCGAAGACCTGTACCGCGTGGGCATGGTTCGCGTGGGCGACGACGGCAAGGTGACGGGCGGGCACGCCATGGTGGCCACCGCCGTGCTCGTCGACGAGGCCGACAAGCGCTTCCGCATCCAGGTGTACGACAACAACCACCCCGGCGAGGCGCGCTTCATCCTCGTCGACGCGCAGGCCAACAGCTGGGAGTACCAGGCCTCGAGCACGCCGGACGCGCCGCTGTCGCTCTACAAGGGCACCACAGACAACCACAACCTGCTGTACCTGGCGCCGCTGAAGAACCGCACTGGCACGCAGCGCTGCTCGTTCTGCGGGCTCAACGGCGACGAGGCCGAGACGGCGCTGAACCAGATCTTCAGCTTCGGCAGCGTCGAGGTGGCCGCGGTCGACGCGCAGGGCCACGCCACGGGTGTCGTCGACGGGCAGTTCGTCAACACGCTGCCGGGCGCCTCCCTCTCGCCGAACTTCTCGGTCGACCCGTGGGAGGACCCCATGCCGCCCATCGTCTTCGTCCCTGCGCTCACCCGCACTGGAGGGCCGTTGCGTTTCCGCGTCGCTGGCACCGGTGGCTCGGAGGCGATGCACATGACGATGTTCGGCGCGGGCTTCTCGGTGGGCGTGTCCGGCGCAGCCCCGCCGCAGGGCGCCAGCGACGTGGTGACGGTCTCCAACGGCGGCACGCGCGTCAGCGTCGAGCACGCACCCGGCGCGGGCGGTGAGTTCACCGTCTCGGCCATCGCCCAGACCGCCGACGGCGGGCAGACCGAGGTGCAGATGACCATCTCCGCGGACGCCGGCCAGGTCGAGACCAGCTCCGTCACCGTCGACCCGCAAACGGGCAACGCCACCGTCGAAGCGCACGGCAACCAAGACGTGGACGTCGACATCTCCATCGTCAGCTCGTCGTCGGGTGGAGACGTCGTCATCGAGGGCACGGTGACGGCGCCCGCCAGCGGCTCGCTGGGCCTCAACATTTCGGGCTACTCGCAGGACGCGGGCGTGCTCGAGGTCACCGTCGACCAGGATGGCGATGGCACGCCAGAGATGGCGCTGCCGGTCGAGAACCACGGCCCCCAATCTCCGCCCGCACCGCCCCAGGCGCTCAGCGCCACGGCCGTCGCCTACAACCGCGTGCAGCTGAACTGGCACGACGCGTCCCGCTACGAGGAGCACTTCGTCGTCGAGCGCGCGCTCGGCACCGGCGCCTTCACCCAGCTGGTCGAGCTGCCGGCCGACACCGAAGCGCACCTCGACACTCTGGTCGTCGCTTCGGACACTTACCGGTACCGGGTGCGCGCGACGAATGCCTTCGGCGCGTCAGCCTGGACGAGCGAGGTGTCCGTGACGTCGCCCGACTGCCCGCCGGGCACGCAGGACCACGACCACGACGGCACCTGCGAGGCCTCCTGCGCGGCCACGACGTGTGACCCCCACGCCGCCTGCGCCGACGCCAGCGGGAAGGCGACCTGCACCTGCGCGTCGGGCTTCTCGGGCGACGGGACGACGTGCGCCGACGTCGATGAGTGCCTCACCAACAACGGCGGCTGCGGGGACGCGCGCTACATGACCTGCACCAACAACGTCGGCGCCGCACCCACGTGCGCGGACATCAACGAGTGCGCGACCAACAACGGCGGCTGTGGTCTGCTCACGGCGGCGACCTGCACGAACCACGTCGCGGCCCCGCCCACCTGCTTGTGTCAGCCGGGTCGAACGGGCGCCCTGTGCGCCACCCTCATCGAATTCGTGCTCTCGCCCACCAACCTGAACACCAGCGAGACCGTGCTCGACCTGGTCCGCGATACTGCCGGCAACCTCTACGTGTCGCTGATGGTGAATGGGCCGACCTCGTACGGCAACGGCGTCACCCTCGGTGCGCAGGGCGGCAACGACGTGGCGCTGGTGTCCTTCGACCCCGCGGGCCAGGCGCGCTGGGGCGTGCTGCTCGGCAGCAGCGGCCACGACGGCGCGGGCAAGCTGGCCATCGACGGGTCGGGGAACCTGTTCATCGTCGGCACCTCGAGGGCCACGCCCTTCTGGCTGAGCCAGACCGACAGCCTGTCCGCCACCGGTGGCTTCGTGGCCAGTTACACGTCGGCGGGCGTCTACCGCTGGAGCCGCGCCCTGGCGTCCGAGGCGCGCTCCGTGGCCGTCAGCCCCTCGGGGAACGTCTCGGTCTCGGGCTGGGCCAACGGCGCCTTCGACTACGGCCTGGGCGTGCAGCAGGCGCGCGGCTCGGGCGACATGTTCCTGGTCACCTACTCGAACGACGGCCAGACGACGCGCTGGGCCCACGTCTACGGCGCGGACCCGGCGCCCTTCACGCCCGACAGCTCGTTCGACGACCTGGTCTACGACTCCAGCGGCAACCTCTACGGCGCGGGCCACCTCGGCGGGCCCAACGGCGACGTCGGCGGCGCGGTGCTGCCCTACGCGGGGCAGATGACGGCGCTGTTGGCCAGCTACGACCAAGGCGGCGTTCACCGGTGGTCGAAGTCGCTCGTCGCGTCCGGCACCAGCTACGTCGACTCGGCGGCTGCTGGCGTCGCCGTCGACGGCGCGGGCCACGTGGCGACCTTCATCCGCTTCCTCGACACCATCAACCTGGGTGGCGGCGCGTTGACCACGCCCAGCCCTGGCGGCGTCGGCTTCGGAGGCGTCAACGTGGGCGTGCTGGGCGTCTTCGCCACGGCCGACGGCGCCTTCGTCGCGCAGCGCGGCTTCCTCACGGGCGCGCCGGTGATGGGCAACGACGTGCAGTACGACGCGGCCGGCAACGTCCTGGTCGCCGGCAACGTCAACAACGGCGGCGCGGACTTCGGCGGCGGGTCGACACGCGCCGGCGCCTTCGTGGCGGGCTACGACGGCGCGCTCAACTACCGCTTTGCGAAGGTGGCCAGCGGCGGGTCCACGCCCTCGGCGCAGGCCCTGGTGCTCGCCGATGACGGCGACGTCTACGCCGTCGGCAACTTCGACAACACCACGCTCAGCTGGGGCGTCGGCTCGGTCTCCGAGGGCAGCACCGGCAACGACCTGTGGCTGGCGCGCCTGCACCCGCTGCCGCCCGTCACCAGCGGGCTCGTCGCGCACTACTCCGCGCGCGAGTTCAGCGGGGTGAGCCTCACCGGCGTCAGCGTCGACACCTGGAACGACTTGTCGGGCAGCGGCCACCCGCTGGCACCGAACTCCGCGGCCCCGACCTGGGTCGCAGCAGCGCTCAACGGCCTCCCGGCGCTCGACTTCGCCACCGGCAAGGGGCTCATCAGCCAGCCCTTCACGCTGACGACGAACGTCACGGTGCTGATGGTGGTGGCCTGGGGCAGCGCACCCGATATGTGGGGCAACCTCGCGCACCACGGCAGCCGCGACATGGACTGGTCGCTCGAACAGGTCAGCACCACGCCCAACACGCTCCACTTCCAATCGTCGAACGACAACTCCGGCGTCCAGTTGGTGTGCCGGGCCGCCGAGCCCATGCTGCTGGTGGGCACGCTCGAGGGCACGACGCGCACGCTGCGCCTGGTCGACTCCACGGGAGACCGACAGGTGTCCGGCAGCGGCGTCAGCATCAGCGCCGGCACCAAGGCGCTGTGGGTCGGCCGCTCGGACATCGGCGAGTCGTCCAACGCCCTCATCGGCGAGCTCCTCTACTTCAACCGCGCGTTGTCGTCCGCGGAGACCGACCAACTCGTCACCGACCTCACCGCTGCGTGGGGCATCGCACACCCGTAACCCGAAGCTCTCACGGCCTGGAGAACCTATGCGCAGACTGTTCCTGGGGGGAGTACTGGTGCTGTCGGCGTGCAAGAGCGCACAGCCACCGCCTGACTTCAACGCCGTCGACCCATCGCTGATTTGCGAGACCGGGAAAGTCGGCTGGGACTTCTCGACCGGCGGCAACGGCGACGACGTCAAGGTGTTGCAGCACTCGAACGAAATCCGCATCGTCGAGGCTACCGTCGGCGTGGGCTGCAATGCGTCAGCGGGCAATCGCACCGACTCCTTCGCCGCGTCGTGCAACGGCGTGACGACCTGCTCGCGCCCCGCGTTTCTGGCGACCGAGACGAACCCCGTGCCCGACTGCGTCACATCGAAGACGAACGTGAAGTACCAGTGCGGCGCCGAAGAGACCGTCTACGAGGCCGAGTTCACCGGGCTGGGCTTCCCCGACGAGGTCCGCCTGGCCTGCGGGCCGAAGCTGACCATCGTCTCGGCGTCCCTCGGCAAGAACTGCGACGCCGCCACAGGCCGCGCGGCGGTGAACACCGGCAACGCCACCGCCGGTGTGTTGGCGCGCTGCAACGGTCTGCGAATGTGTTCGCTTCCTCACGGCCTCAGGGAGGTGGCGACGGGCCAGTTCTCCATGGAGGGTTGCGGCGGGCAGAACGCCCCCACGGCGGAGGTCCAGTTCACCTGCGGCACGGACCCGACCGTCATCACCCGTCAGGTCGCGGACTACGACTGGCAGACCGGGACGCCGAACCCCATTCGCTTCAGCTGCGAGCCGTCACCCAGCCGCAGCACCATCGCCATCAGCGTGCGCTCCGCGCGCTTCGGCGAGCTGGACCTGGCCGCGAAGTTCAAGGGCGCCTGCGACGGCCGCACGACCTGTACTCGCCCGCTGCTCATGCCCGGCGAGACCGACCCACAACCTGGCCAGTCGCGCGACTTCTACCTGGAATATGACTGCGGAGCCGGTGGCGGCCAGGACCCGGTGCGGTTGACGACCAGCACCAGCCAGAACATCACCCTGCGCTGCAGCTTGCCCATGACGGTGACCGACGCCACCGTCGGCAAGGACTGCAACGCCACCGAGTCAGCCCGCGAGTCCGTCGACTTCAAGAGCCTCGTCACGGACCGGTGCAACAAGCGCGGTCGCTGCTCCATCCCCGCGCCGTACCGCTCGCCGCGCTCGTGGATGAACAACTGCACCGCCGATCAGCGCGCGCTCGTGGTCACCTATACCTGCGGCGCGTCCACCGAGGTCAAGACGCAGCGCCTGGCGTGGAACGGGCCGGTCGAGGTGTCGTGCCCCGCGGCGCCCGCGCCCGACAACTCGGTGCACGGCATCCGCATCATCGAGGCGAGCCGCGGCCTCGGCTGCCGGGGCGCACCGCCTGAGCGCCTGCGCAACAATCTCTACGCCAACGCCTACACATGCACCGGCCAGGACGCGTGCGCCATGTCCACCGCGCTGCCCGTGCAGGCCCCCGAGTGCGCCGCGCCCGACGTGCAGGTGAGCTACCGCTGCGGCGAGGACGAAGAGGTGCACACCGTCAGCGGGCTGGTGTCCGCACTTGGCGCGTCGGTGAAGCTCTCCTGTGAGCCCGCCGTCACCGTGCAGAGCGCCACCTTCGGAGGCAACTGCGCCAACGCGACGACCGGCAACGCAACCACGGCGCTCGGGCAGCAGTGCAACGGCCGCCTGGGCACGTGCAGCTTCGGCGTCAACCACCTGGGCCTCGCCAGCGCCCCGACCGGCTGCTCGCCTACCTTCACCGTCACCTACCGCTGCGGGCCGGACCCGACCCTCAAAACCGCTACGCTGCCGGCCGATGCATCCCAGGCCACGGGTGTGCTGACGTGCACCGCGCCGACCACGCCGTACGTGCGAAAGGCCTGCGTGCCACAGCAGTGCGTCGGCAAGACGCGGCGCGACGGGAACCTGGCCTGCGTGAACGACCTGACCAAGACGGTCATCCCGGCGCCCTCGAAGTGGTCGCTCTTCACGTCTGAAAACGAGTACGCGCAGCTGCGCCAGAACTGGCCCCTGTCGTTGCTCGTCAGCACCACCTTCGACCAGGCGCTGTCCTCCTCGCTGCCGTACGACACCGAGCTGGCGCAGGCGACCGTCTACGCCGTCGACCGCTTCACCCAGCGCGTCAACGGCGGGCGCGAGTACATCGAGGGCTTCCGCTGCGTGGTGGCCAACCCGGGTCTGCGCCGGCCACGCACCACCACCACCATCCCGAAGGTGGACTCAGCGGCCATCGCCGCGGGCAAGGTGCTGGTCGCCCAGGCCAACAACTTCGTCGCGCCCGCCAACTGCTTCGGCACCAACGTGCCCAGTTGGCGAGACGCGCTGCGCCGCTACCGGCAGCAGACCGGCACCACAGTGAGCGAGGCCGACTTCCGGCAGACCTTCGAAGTTGGCTACACCGAGCTGCGCGTGGCCTTCGACCCCGAGGGCAAGACGGCGGCGCTGCGCACGGCGGGCACCACCGAGACGACGGCGCTGGTGCCGAACCCCATCGGCTTCTTCTACAACCCGCCGCTGCTGTGGGTGGACTTCCTGTCGTTCTACGAGCAGACGCGCCTGCCGCTGCGCGATGTGCGTGACGACCCGGCCGACTTGAGCTTGAGGCCGCGGGTGCAGTTCCGCACGTGGAACACCATCGTCTTCGCGGCGAACAAGGCCACGCTGCGCAAAGCCGAGGCCGAGGTCGACCTGTACGACGCCACCCGGCTGCCGCTGCTCGAGCTGGACTTCGACTGGATGATGGCCGGCGATTCGCCTGGCCGGAACCCGTACTCACCCTCGCAGGTGCTCTCGACCAGCATCCAGAACACCTCGCAGCGCAACCTGGGCGCCACTGTCGAAATCCAGCCGAAGTCGGTCTTCGACGCCTACGCTGGGAACCCGCAGCAGCAATGGTTCGACGCGATGGTGGTCGGCGCCGTGCAGGGCACGCCGCTCGGCGAGGGCCAGCCCACCGGCACCACCACGCGTGTCATGGCGACCTTCTCCGAGGCGCTTCGCGCACGCCTGGTGCTGGTCAAGACGTCCGACAACAACGGGTGGATGGGGGCGCAGGACGAGGCCATGCGCGAGTTCAAGGTGCGCGTGTGCATCGACATGGACGCGCACCAGCGAATGTTCGGCCTGGACATTGTCGGTTCAGGTGAGCGTACCCAGCGCGGCGACGAGGGCTTCGGGGTCTCGCTCGGCGCGCCCCCGATGGACACCTACCGGCGCTGCGTCGTCTCGGACCAGGTGTTCATCGTCAGGCGCACCATGGAGAAGAAGTTGCTGCCCCATGACCACGACGGCGCCGACACGCAGGTCGGCCAGAGCGTCGACCAGGGCAACGGGGACGTGAACAACGCCACCGACATGGGCAACGTCGGCACGTGCACACGGCGCTGTACCGTCACCGCCGACTGTGGAACAGGGCAGACCTGCGCCTCGGGCGTGTGCACGGGTGGCAGCTCGAGCCGCTGCTCGTCCCAGACGCGCGACAGCTCGGGCGGTACGGGTGTGTTCGGCGCGTCGATGCTGCGCACGTCGAGCAGCAGCGTCAGCGACGACAACCAAGCCAGCGGCGGCTCGGCGACCAGCGGCGGCACCGGCGAGCTGCTGGGCTTCAACGTCCTGCAGCAGAGCAGCACCTCGGCCTGGACCACGCCTGGGGCGAAGGGCACCTTCACCATCAACCCCGACTGGGACGTCATCATCGACATCGCGCGGGAAGGAGTGAGGGCGGCGAGCGAGGCCGCGTTGTTGCAGCCCATGATCGCGCCGGCCAGGTTCGTGGGTGGTCGCAAGGGGCTGGGCATCGGCCTGGGCCGCAGCTTCTTCATCTTCATCGGCCCCATCCCCATCATGGCCGAGGTCAGCCTCACTGCCGGGTTCGGCTTGAGCCTGCAGTTCGCCTATGACTTGAACAGCGACTACCCCTGCATCGGCACGCAGCGGTGCTACGTCGCCCACAGCGAGCGGCTGAACCTGACTGACGCGAACGCCATCTGCCAGGACGCGGGCGGTCAATTGGCCGAGCTGTCGAGTGCCAACGCGTTGGCCGGTGCGCGCGCGGCCATCACCGATACGACGCTCCAGTACTGGGTCGGTGGCCAGCAGGCCATCTTGTGGCCGCAGCCGTCGTGCGCAGGGAACCCCAACGACTCGGCCTGCATCAGCCAGAGCCTGACGCGGTACCGGTGGATCAAGAGCAACACACCCTTCGCCGAGCAACACGCCCGGGGCAGCGAGCTGTTCAACACGACGAGCTACGCGGCGGCCTTCGGCGGCTCGCTCAGCCAGTTGAGCGCGTTGCGGCCGCGTGTGCCGTCGCTGGGTGGCGTGACGCTGCAGAAGGCGGCCAATGCGAGCGGCGACACGCTCCGCAGCGGCAGCGAGACCGACCTGCGACCCTTCGTGTGTGAGTTCGCCCCGGCGTCGAAGGCGCGCGCCAGCACCTGGTCGGCTGGCATCGTGCTGAGCGCGGCGGTGGGCGCGTCCTTCTCGATATGCGTCCCGCATTCCAGCCTCGGCATCTGCCTGAGCGCCGGCATCAACTTCGTCGACGCGCAGATGGGTTTCGTCTTTGAGCGCGCCAACACCCGAATCTGGGACCCCCAGGGCCTGCTGGTCAGCGCCCAGGGCACCGACGCATTCAAGATTACCGCCAGTCTCTCGTTCATCACCGGGGCCATCAGCGTCGAGGTGAAGCTGCTGTTCTTCAGCATCTCGTACGACCTGGTCACGTTCGACGGCTTCAGCAAGCTGGAGTGGGAACTCTACAAACACGAATTCCCCACGCGGCAATGAAAGGGTCCATGCACATGAAGACCATTCACTTCATTGGTGGTGCTGCGGTGGCGACCCTGGCCGTGGGGGCGGTGCTGCTCTCGCGGTGGTCGGGCGAAGCGGCGACGCAACCCAAGACGAGCCCGGCGGTGACGAGGTCGGCGGTCGAGGCGCAGCGCCCCGGCGCGGCGGACACCCCGGCGTGCTTGCTCGTACCTCACACCCGACTGGCCTACGAGTTGGCGACGCGCACCAGCGCGAAGGTCGACGCCCAGGCCCTCGGCGCGGTCGCTGGCCAGGCAGAGCTGGGCACTCGGAACACGGGAGAGCTCCACGCGACGTTGCAGCTCGAGGCGTTGCGCAGCCTCGACGACGGGAGCCTCGTGCTGGCACGGCTGGTGGGCGTCGACGCGACGACGACGCAGGCCGCGCCTGGCATCGCCGACACGGCGTTCCTGTTCCGGCTGTCGACGAGCTGCGAACCCATCGCGTTCGCGCGTCACCGCAGCGCCCCGCTCGGCGGCGCCCGGGCCCAGCAGGCGACCCTGGCTCAGCTATGGTTCCGCCTGCCGCACGCGCAGACGGAGCCCGCGACGGCAGAGAACGGCCTGGGCCCCTTCCGCGCGGTGTTGGCGCGTGACGGCCGCGTCGTGCAGCGCCGCGTCGTCGCCTACGAGCGGGCCTGGAGCAGTGCGCAGGTGCCGTCCGTGACCGACAGCTTCCTCTCGGCGCAGGTGGGGGCGGGACCGTGGTTCGATTCTCTGTCCAGTCGCGAGGTCGTCTCGATGGGCCTCTTCTCGTCGGCCAGCGTCGAGCTCAAGGTGACGCGCGCCACCGCCGACGTCTCGGTCTTGGCGCACGTCGCGCGCGATGAAGGTGAGTACGTATGGGAGGATCTGCTCCCGCGCCTGGTCCTGCCGACCGCCAGCAAGGAGCCATCGCGCGAAGAGCGTGCTCACCTGGCCGCGATGGTGGACAAGCCGTTCAAGGAGGCGGTGCGGGAGTTCGCCGCGAAGGTGGTGGCCGAGCCGAACATGGACGCCAAGTGGAAGGACCTGGCCCGCTACTTCACGGTGCACCCGGAGCACGTGCGAGACTTCGTGGGCAGCATGCAGCAGCGGGACTTCCCCGAGGAGCTGAAGGCTCTGGGCTACGTCGCCGTGGGCCACGCGCAGGGCACCGAGGCGCGCGACGCGCTGCTGGTGGTGCGCGACGACGCGGGCGCCGAGCCGTTCGACCGAATCCGCGCCACGCTGTCGCTCGTCGGGCGTGAGGACGTGGGCGTTGAGTTGGCCAGGGCGCTGCACCAGGACTCGCAGGCGATGTTCAGTCAGCCCAACTCGGCGCGCGGCTTCTACGGGCGGAACGCGCTGCTGGCGCTGGGGATGTTCTCCGCGCTGCGGCAGAACCAGGACGCGGCCGTCGCCAGCGTGGCGCGCTCCGCCATCTCCGAGGCGCTCGAATCCTCCGACATGAGTGGGGGAGGTGGCATCTCGTTCCCCGCTGCCATGGGCGCCATGGGCAACCTCGGTGACCCAGCCGACCTGCCGACCATCATCGCGCTGTCGAAGCACTCGAACCCCGACGTGCGCGCGCAGGTCCCGCAGGGCATGCGCCGGCTGCACCAGGACGTCATCGCCGACTTCACCCTCGAGTGGCTGCAGCGGGAGACGAGCCCCGACGTGAAACAGGAGCTGTACAGCGTCATCCAGCACCAGTTGTTGGATGACCAGCTCGTCGCCACCGAGGCGCTGTCGCGGCAGGCCGTGAAGGACCTGGTGGCGCAGCCGGTGCTGCTGACGCGCCAGCCGCTGGTGCGCATCCTGGCGCCCAACGCTTCGAAGTATGACTTCGTGCGACAGGCACTGGTGGCGCAGGCGGTGAAGGAGGTCGGCACGACGTCCGGGCTGTACTCCGTCATCGCGCAGTACGTGCCCGGTGACGACGTGTCGGCGGCGCTGCACGCGGGCACCGGTCCCGGGTCGCAGGCACCGCCCCTCAACCCCACTACTCCGACGACGGGAGTCGCGCCATGAAGCCCACGATTCTCCTCACGGCCTGCGCGGCGCTCGCGCTGACTGGCTGCTCGACGACGCCTGCGCCCGGCACCTCGGACGCAGCCGTCGAGTACACCGGAGAGACGACCAACGGCGCGCTGCCTCAGCCCGAAGACGTGCCCCCGGTCGAGGACTGGGTCGAGGACGCCGGCGAGTTCGTCATCGACCAGCGCTGCTGCAACGTCGTGTTCCAGATTCCGGCCGAAGAGCCAGCCGACGCGACGGGCGTGGTGCGCGCGTTACTCGCAGGCCTGCGCGATGGCCTGCCGCTGGCGCGCACGGACGCGGGCTGGTCCGCCGCCTTCTGCATGCCGCTGAACGCCGTCATCCCGTACCAGTACGAGTTCACCTTCGCGTTCGACGCGGGCGCGCCGTTCCTCGACGACGCGGGAGTTGACGCCGACGCGGGCCTCGAGGACGCCGACGGCGGCATCGACGCGGGCCCGGCCTTCGTCACCGTGGTGCGCGCGTCGCCGTACGCTCCGTCAGGTCCCGACGGCCAGGGCAACCAGACCAACGTCTACCAGGTGGCCACGGACTGCGGCGCCGCGGACGCGTCCGTCGGCGCGTACCCCTGAGGCGTCACGCAGACTGGAGCGCGCGTTGGCCTGCGCCGCCAGCACGCGCTCGAAGTCTGAACCGCCCTCGCTCAGTGCGAATCCGTCGCTCCACAACCTCGCCTGTCCCCGTGATGATGCACAGCTGGTGTTCCCTCTTGCGCTCGTCGATGCCCATATGGTCCATCGCTGGCCTCCACTTGCGCATTTTGACCGCGGTCGTTGTGCGGCTTCGGCTAATCAGGTTGATAGACGAACTTGGACGCCTCGGCCTCGAGAGCCCCGGTGACATCCGGACCGCCATCTTGGACAAGAAGCCCGCCGACAGTGCGCGTGCCAAGCAACTCGTGGCGCAGCTGAAGGCGTACTTTGCTGCCAGCAACGAAAAGGACTCGATTGATCCGACGCTGAGCGACCTCCTTCTTGCGCTGCTTCTCGAGCGGAAGGGGGCTGAGATCGTCGGAGCGCATCTCTTCGGAACTGAAAAGGGGCGTCCTTCGCGCCTGGTGTTCTTGGTGCGGAGGTTTCAGGAGATGCAGAAGCAGGCCCAACCCGCCCAACCGGCACAGCCGCCTGCGACGGTCTGAGTCACAGAGAGAAGTCGCAAGTCGCGACCTTCAGGTTCAGCGGCAGTGTCTCCCTGCAACACCGCTCCGCTCGCATCCATGACATGAACCGGACGGCGTGCTCGCGCGCGGCCTTTGCGTGTCGTCCACATCAAGCGCAAGGACGAGTTTCTCGTCGGGTACTCGTGCAAGCGCCGGGGGAAGCGGGTGGGAGTGGCGCTGGACCCACCGGCGTCCTTATCCATACCAACCGGGGTCGTGCCGGCTGCCATTGAGCGGTGAGCTACCGCGGCCTCGAGCTCGGCCGGGCGCTTTCAGTCCCTGCCGCGGGTTGTGGCCGGCTCAGGTGGGGGCACCGCCGTGGTCCCTCGCGCGCAGCGTGCGCCTTGGCCCGACCGGTCTGGTGTTCTTGCTTGCTCGGAGCCACCGCAGCAGCACTGCGAGGAGGCCGACAACGGCCGACGACGAAATGACTTGACCGGTGAACGCAAATGCATAGCATGCCGAATTTGGGGGCAGACTCGTGTCACAATTGAACGGCCAGACGACGCGTGTTGCTGAGGCTACATGTATCGACGGTTCGCGGGTCGCTCGCCTCCACATCATACGATTCCGACGAAGGTCCACCGCACGGACCGTGCCTGGGTGGAATTGCCAGCCACTGATTGGCGCAAGTTGATCCGACTACCTTGTTCTAGTGCACTCAGGCCATCACCCGGTCGCGCTGCGACCGCCAGATGTGAACTGTGCGCTTGCGAAAGAAACGATTCAATGTGAGCGAGAGTGCCGTGTCGATGTTTCCGAATGCGTACTTGTAACATCCTTGCTTGGGTGGAGAATCATCATGCGCAATTTGAGTGTCGCGCTGTTCGCGGCCTTGTCGCTCGCTGCGAGTAGCAGCTATGCTGGACAGGAGTTCTTGGTCGAAAGCGACGAGGCATCGAGGCTTGCGCTGAGTCACATGCAGACAAGGGCGCCGTTTCGTCGCCATGCCATCCACGATACGACCTCCTTCCCCGACAGATCGGGATCCGTTGCGATGCATGTCGTACAATTTGAGGGGGGCGGCTTCGTTGTACTGTCGGCGGATAGGCGAGTCTCGCCTGTCCTCGCGTACTCTGCGACGAACACGTTTCCCGTTGGCTCCAACGTTGTGGGTCCCGTGGGCGTGAACGTCTGGCTTGCAGAGCACATGCGCCGCATCGAAGGCGTCCGCGCGGGGAACACCCGGCCCAGAGAAAGAGTCGTCGAACTTTGGGACGCGCTGGCCTTGCAGTCGACGCACGGAAGCTCTTCGAACGCGATCAGCTCCATGGACTGTGGGCCGGTCCTGATCTCGACCGTTGGGCCCCTGATGACCACCTTATGGTCTCAAGGATGTGGATACAATCTCGATACTCCGAGCGGGTGTAGCAGCAATTGCGGGCACGCTCAGACGGGCTGCGTGGCAACGGCCGGAGCTCAGGTGATGCGCTACTTCAGGTACCCGACGCAATATTCCTGGAGTTCGATGCCATCCACCATCACCGGCTGCAGTGGCACCTGTTCATCCTCGAGCGACTTTGTGGCAGGAACCGCCGAGGTCGCCCGGCTGATCGGTGACGTCGGAGGGGCTGTCAGTATGAGCTACGGCTGCGATGCATCTGGGGCAGAGTTCTCGAAGCTTCAGTCGGCGCTCGTGAACCGGTTTTCTTACAAGGCTCAATATGGTGGCTATGACCTCAATACGGTTAAGAATGAACACCTCGCGGGTCGGCCGGTCTTGCATGACGGGTTCACCGACCAGAGTTGCTTTCTCTTCTGGTGCTGGGCCAATGGCGAGGGTCACGCGTGGGTGAGTGACGGGTACGAACACTTCACGACGTGCTCGGGGTCGCTTGATTTTCTTCACATGAACTGGGGTTGGAATGGCGCTTATAACGGATACTATCAGAACTTCAATGTGGATGGGTATAATTTCCAGTACTACAATAGTATCATCTATTCGATCTACCCGAATCCCCCGCCGCTCACGTGCGCGGACCCAGGCGGCCCGACTTGTTCCGGTGGGCGGGTGTGCTGCGATTGCAACGTGCCCGCGAGCTGTATGACGGCGTCTGCTTGCAAGAAGGCGTGCAATCTCTAGGTCGCGCATGGCGGTGACTCCTCTGACGGCCGCGACGCCTCCGAGGACGAAGGTGATCGTCAGCGCCTGCGGCTAACCGCGCGACAGGTGGAAGGCACTGGCCGACTCGACGTTGAAGAGGCGCTGGCCGGGGAGAGTGCTCAGAAGGCCGGCTCGAAAAGGCCGGCTATCCGTCCTTGATCTTGGGGTACTTCCTCTCCACGGTGCTGTTTCGCTCGTACTGGGTCTCTGTAGCGGAGGGCGCGATGAGGCAACCGAAGCCCGCGGTCTCGCCAGCGCCCCAGCCCACCTGCTCGACCTGCGCCTGCTTCGACGACGACCCCTTCGCCATCGAGGAGACGTTCAAGGCGATGCGGACCCTGTCCTCGGCGTGGGCGTCCGTGCGAGGGGACTCGGGGGTTGTCGAAGCCCCTCGCGTCCACCGCGTCGCGTCACAAGGACAGGGAAGGGGCGGGGCCGTGGAAGGGAGGGAGCCGCTTGCGGTGCTCGAGGAGGCCGAGGCGCTGGAGGACCTCCTCGGCAGTGCGATGGCTCGACACCACGACCAGGACTTTTCGGCCTCCGCCGCAGGTGCAGCGCCACACGTTCTCGCCGAAGGTGCGAGCCTGGAGGGTTGGCCCAATCGAGGCGGGGTCGCTTTGGCTTTGGCGCCAAGTCCGATGAAATTGGAAAATGGATCGAACGTTGGAGAAGCCGAAGCTACCAACCTTGAACCTTCTGTGAGGCATTGAGAATGATGAGAAGCGGGCGCTGGTTGTCATTGTTGTGTGTTGCCGCGCTGTGGTTGTCGGCGTGTGGGGCGAACTCGATTCACGCGGGGGCTGCCTGCGGCGCGGACTTGGACTGTGCCAGCGGGTCGTGCTTGTCCTTCGACACCTTTCCCGACGCAGGCAACTCCTGCGTGGCGGGCCCCAAGGTCTGCTCGAGGAGTTGCACAGCCGACGCCGACTGCACTCCCCTCGATCCGTCGCGACATTGGGCCTGCTTCTCGGGCTGTGGCGGCACCAGGTTCTGCGGGCAGACGCAGTAACAAAAGCCATCAACCGGCTGGATGCGTTTTTCGACGGGGAACCATTCCGCCGCCCCTTATCGGCCGCTGCCATGCGGCCTCAGAAGGGTGACGACCAGGACCGCTTCACGACGACGCCGCCCATCTGCCCCGGTGGGGCCCGATTCCTCCACCGGGCTGAGGACGATGCGCACTTCAACATCGGCGTCTTCTGACGAAGCGCAGATGCTCCACCAGGACCTCTCGCTCACCGTCGTCGTCTTCCTCAGTCTTTCAGCCTGAGCGACTCAACCCACTCGTTGGGACGGCCATCGAAGTGGTCGCGAAGTCGATCAGCTACGTGCTCCGGATCCCACACGGCAGCGCACTCGAGCCCCTGACACGCCTTCCGGTCCGCAGCCACCTCGATTCCCCTTCGGTAGATCGAGAGAGTTCGTGCAATCCGGTCCCGCTTGAAGAACCAGGGTTCCTCGAGAATCTCCGGCGGCGGAGAAGCAGATCCAATGATGGGCCAGACACGCGCCGTGAGAGCCCGACGCATCACCCAGATCCTGAATGCAACCGGGGCGCCAACGATCCGTGAGATATCTGGCCGATCTTCCTCACCGCGAGACGAGACCTCGAGAAAGGCGACGAGCGGAAAGGTCAACACCCACCCATAGCCTTCGCGGCCATTTCCAAAGGGAACTGCTGCGACATCGCCGACTCGCCAGCGCCCGCGACGCCTCACTCCTGACGGTGACCGAGATCTCATAGTGTGGATTGCTCAAGTGAACCAAGCGCATCAGACTTCGCCGAGTGACGAACTGA
>PMBV01000126.1 GCA_003153055.1 Myxococcales bacterium | reverse complement strand
GGCCCTAAGAGCGCGCCCCCCTCGCCACAGGCGAGGGGTGAGGGGGAGTGGGAAGCTTCCGCCGAGCGCGAAGATCTTGGCACTGCGCAGTGAGGTGACGCAGGCCAGCCTCGGTGCCCGTCGGTGCCCGCCGGATCGCCACCCTTTTAGGGGAGCACCCGCTCCACGACGGGCTCCCCGGTGTCGACCGAGGTCCCGCGAATCTCCACCCACGACACCGACAGAGGCCCACTCAGCTTGAGGAAGATGAGCGACAACCTCGCGCGATGCCCCAGGATGCTGACGTACGGCCTCGCCGAGCACCGGCCGTCGGCGTCTCGGCCGACCTCGATGGAGATGACCCGGTCCGGAGCCGTCTTGATCGTCATCGTCACCTCCGACGACTTCACCGCCTGAGAGCCGATGCCGTAGGCGATGGAGTCGAGCCACGACATCGGCAACAGCCGCTCGTGGTCGTCGTACAGCCGCCAGTAGCCGAACACCGGCGCCTTGGTCGCCGGAAGGCAGTCGGGGGTCAGCCGCAGCGCGTACTGGACCTGGTTGTGATCGTCGCTCTTCCCGATGGCGAAGACGATCTTCACGTCGTTCGACCCGAAACGCACCGGCTCGTGCGCTCGAGCCTGGGCCGAGACGAGCGCGAGGAGCGCTACCCTGAAGAGGGTCGACGCTGGAAGGGCGAGCGAGCCGGGGGACGTGCGGCCTGACATGAACCGTGAGACGTAGCACACTCCCTTCCTGGCCGAACCGCCAACGGCGGACCCCACGTCGGCCGGTGTCCGGCGATGGGTGCCGGCACCGACCGCAGTCGCGTCCCGCGATGGGGTCGTGGCGCGACTCATCTGGGTACGCGTCGCGCTCGGGTCGATTTCTCTGGCCGCTCGCCTTCGCTTCCCCTGGGCTATACGGTGTGTCCTTTCCCGGGGAGGAAGCATGAGCAATGACGTCCCGTCGGTTCGCAATACCTACCTTGACGAGGTCGTCGAGCAGCAGGCGCAGCTCGAGCGAAACCTCAAGGTGAGGCGCCAGGCGTCCGCGCCCCAGGTCGCCGGACCGATGCGGATGCGTGAGGCCCAGCGGGAGGCCACCTCCGGGCCGGCCGTCGAGGTGCGCATCACCGGCTGGTGGTGGTGGCGGACCGTCGTCGTGCCACCCAACGCGTACGTGGTGCACACCCGGCGCGGCAGGAAAGAGCCCGTCACCATCGGCCTGGGCGTGTCTTTCCGCTACGACCCCGCCAGCGACGCCTTCCTCGTCGTCCCCGGGGCGATGCAGACCATCGTCATCAGCGCCCGCTCCATCTGCCGCGAGCGTCAGGGCGTGCTGGTCCAGGCCTACGTGCAGTGGATCATCCAGGACTTCGNNCTGCGCGAGCAGGCGGAGGCGGCCATCAAGGACAAGGTCGCCACCATGAGCATCGACGACGTCCTCTCGGACAAAGAGCCCATCATCGAGGAGCTCACCGCTAGGCTCAGGGGCGTCGCCGAGGGGGCGGGCGGCAGCGACCAGGGGCTGGGGCTGCGCATCGTCACCGTGCAGATCAAGGAGGCCGTCGTCAGCTCGCCCAGGTTGTGGGAGAGCCTGCAGAAGCCCTTTCGCGCCGAGCGCGACCGGGTGGCCCGCATCGCCGAGCTCGAGGCCCAGGAGGTCGTCACCCACCGCGAACTCGAGCAGGAGCGCCGCCGCGACTCGGCCCGCCTCACCATGGAGCGCCAGCTCTCCGCCCAGCGCGCCGAGGCCGCCGCCGAGACCTTCAACCGCGAGCAGGCCGAGACCGCGCGTCGCGCCAAACTCAAAGAAGAGGCCGCCCGCGCCCTCGCGGTCGAGGAGCAGACCACCCACGTCGAGGCCACCCAGCTCATGCAGGCACGGCACCTCGCCGACGTCGAGCTCGAGCGCGTCAAGGACGAGGCCGCTCAGGCCCGCGAGAAGGCCGCCCATGACGCGCAGCTCGCGCTCCAGGTCGCCGAGGCCCAGGCCCACTTCAAGCTCGCCGAGCTCGCCGCCGCCGGCCGCGCCCTCGAGCAGGCGGTGGACAACGGCCTCACCCCCGCGGGGCTCAGCGCCCGCGCGCTCGCCGCCCTCCCCAGCCTGGTGGAGAAGCTGCCTCAGCCCAAGGAGCTCAAGGCCATCACCATCGGAGGCGCCTCGGACCCGCTCCTCTCGGCCGTGGCCCAGCTCAAGACGCTCCTCTCCGCCCTCGAGAGCGACTGAGGTGGAAAGACTCCTCGCTTTGGCCAGAACCGGATAAGAGCGGCGAATCATGGCGGTCAAGAAGAGCGCGAAGAAGCCGGCGAAGAAGGCTGCGGCCAAGAAGCCAGCGGTCAAGAAGACCGCGGCCAAGAAGCCCGGGCACTCGAAAGGCTCCACCCGTCGGGCCCCTTCGAAGAAGCCCAAGGCGGCGAGTGGCCCGGCGAAGCGGCGACCGCAGGTGAAGTCGCGGCGGCCCAGCATTCGGCCCAAGCGCCCCGCCCGCGCCCTTCCCAAGGCGACGACGTACCCCGAGAACCCCCAGGCGCTCGCGCTCGCCCGCGCCATCGCCCACGTCGCGGTGGAGAAGAAGGCCAACGACGTCCTCATCATCGACACGCGCGCTCGCGGCTCGGCGGTGGGCTACGACTACGTCGTCATTGCCTCGGGCGAATCGGATCGCCAGCTCGAGGCCATCGCCACCGCCGTCGATCAAACTTTGCGCCCCCAGGGCACCCGCGCCGCCAGCGTCGAGGCGTCGGGCGACTGGGTCCTCGCCAACTACCACGACGTGGTGGCCCACTTCTTCACGCCCGACACCCGCGGCACGTACGATCTCGAAGGCCTGTGGAGCGACGCTCCCCGGGTGTCCCTGGAGTAGAGGGCCTTCGCCATGCGGCTGACGTTCCTCTCGGTCGGCAAGGACCGCTCGGGCCTCTTTGCGCCCGGCGTCGACGAGTACTTGAAGCGCCTGGGCCACGTGGCGAAGGTGCAGTCCATCGAGCTTGGCGCCTCTCGCGCGACCGGCGAGGAAGCGCGTGACGAGGAGGCCCGCGCGCTCGTGGGCAAGCTCGGCCCCAGAGACGTGCTGGTCGCCCTCGACCAGGGCGGGAAGGTCCTGGGAAGCGTGGAGTTCGCCCGCTGGCTCGGGCGGCAACAGGATCAAGCGAAAGACGTCGCCTTCGCCATCGGGGGCGACGAGGGCCTCGGCGCGGCGGTGCGCGAGCGGGCCGCCTTGGTGCTGTCGTTGTCGGCGATGACCCTGCCGCACCGCTTGGCCCGGCTGGTGCTTGCGGAGCAGGTGTACCGCGCCTTCACCATTCTCCGGGGCGAGCCCTACCACAAGTGAGGAAAGTGGGCGGGTGGCTTGGAACGCCGCAGACGGCGTATGGTGGCCCCGTCCTTTCGAACTCAATGCGGCGTACTCGGGTCGAGCTGCACAATAGATTTCGCGCGGCGGTGCTGGGGTTCGGCATCGGTGACGCCCTGGGCTTCCCCTTCCGGGGGCTGCCTCCCCCCGCGCTTGCCCGGCAGCCCTTCCTCGCCGAGGACTTCGCCTCGCGGCCCCGGGGTGGCTTCGCCAAGGGCCAGTTCTCCGACGACACCCAGATGCTGCTCGCGGTGGCCGATTCCGTGGTGCGGCAGCGCGGAGTCGATGGGCGCGTCGCCGCCCAGCACCTGTCCTGGCTGTGGGAAGAAGGCACCATCCTCCAGCCCCAGCCTGCCACCAGCCGCGCCATGGAGGCGTTGCTCGGCGGGACGCCGTGGATGAGCGCCGGAGCGCCCCTCGGCGTGAGGGACCCGGCCGCGCTGTCTCGAGGCGTGGTGGTGGGGCTGGTGAGCGAGTCATCACCGGCTCGCCTGGCCCACTGCGCCCAGGTGCTGACGGTGATGACGCACAAGGACCCCGCCTGCGCCGCCGCCGCCGCGATGGTCGGGCGCGCCATTCAGCTCGGCCTCGAGGGAGAGCCGCTCGACGCGGCGTCGTATTGCGAGGCGGTGTCGAAGGTCGGCGCCGCGGCAGACCAGGAGCTGGCCGACGAGGTGTATTACCTGCCACGAGTGCTGGGCTGGGACGAGGAGCGAGCCCTCGCCGCGCTCCGGAAGGTCGGCGTGCCGCCCGCGGACTACGACTTCGACATGGGCTTGCCGGCCCACGTGACGCCGGTGCTCCTCACTGCGCTGTACGGCGTCATCAAGGCGCCGGGCGATTTCCGAGCCGCCCTCGCCCTGGTGCTTCGGAGCGGTGGCGAGGTCGACGTCGCCGCCGGCGTGGCCGGAGCCATCGTGGCGGCGTCGCTTGGGCTCGAGGCCATTCCAGCGCGGCTCAGGAAGAATGTGCTGTACAGCGAGGCGTTGCTGGATGCGGGCGACCGGTTGTTCGAGCTGCGCGTCGAGCAGGTGCCGGCCGTTGTCGCGCCCCGGGCGTCCTCCAAGCGCACATGAAGCAGCGCTCTTGGGTGGTGCTTCGTTTTGGGGTACGTTTGCCGCCGTGAAACGCGTGGTCCGGATCCAGCGACTCGGTGAGGAAGAGCCCGATGCCAACTACTGGGTGACGCGCCCGGTGAGCGAGCGGCTCGCTGCAGTTGAGCACTTGAGGTCATTCGTCGATGGCACTTCACGCCGACTGGAGAGAGTTCTTGTCGTTGTTGAACGCCCACCGTGTTCGGTACGTGGTGGTGGGCGCGCACGCGCTGGCGGTTCACGGTCAGCCGCGGTTCACCGGAGATCTCGACGTTCTCGTTGAGCCGGCAGCCGCTAACGCCAAACGGGTCGTGTCAATGCTCGGGGCTTTTGGCTTCGGCTCGCTCGGCGTCTCCGAGGCGGATCTCACCCGGTCAGACATGGTGATTCGGCTCGGCGTGCCGCCGGTGAGGATCGACATTCTCACGAGCATCAGCGGTGTTGGCTTCGGTACCGCCTGGAAGCATCGGGTGAGAGCAGAGCTGGGCGGCGTTCGGGTCAACGTCCTCGGGAGGGCTCAGTACATCCGCAACAAGCGGGCGTCCGGGCGACCGAAGGATCTCCTCGACCTCGCGCTCCTCGATCAGACCCGCCGATAGTGCCCGTCAGGTGAACCGGTGGGTCGCCCCAGCGGTCTCGGCTGTGGCCCGGAGCACCTCGTAGGGCTGGCAGCCGACGACCCTCCGTTCGCCGATGAGGAAGGTGGGGATGCCCGTGACTCCCGCCCGGGCCGCGTCGCGTCCCATCGCGTCGACGCGCGCGCGGAGCGACGGCTCCTCCATCGCCGCCAGCGCCTTCTCGGGGTCGAGCCCCGCGGCCGCCGCGCAGCTCGCCAGTACCTCCCGCGCCTCGAGGTCCTCGCCCCGGAGCCAGTGGGCGTCCATCGCCGCGCGACGGAACGGGTGGAGGCGCCCCTCGTCTCGGGCGTGCTCGGCCATCGCCAGGGCCTTCCGGGTGTTGGGCGAGCGGTCGGGGAATCTCATGGCCGTCACCCCGAAGGACGCGGCGAAGCGGAGGAGCTGAGCGCCCATCGCCTTCGACCGCTCCTCGCCGAACACCTCAGCCAGCTGGCGCCCACCCAGCGGCGTGTCGGGGTGCAGCTCGAAGCCCCGCCAGTCGAGGGAGACGTCGTACTCCTGCTGCAGCCTGACCAGGCTGCTCGTCTCGGCGACGTAGCAGAAGGGTCAGACGAAGTCGGACCAGAGGGTGATTCGGAGGCTCACGAGCTTCATATGATGCCGACCTCGACCGGGCGCCACCCTCTCTTCGGGGCGACTTCACGCCTGCCAGAGGCGCACCACCAGGACGACGCCCGCCATCGCCAGCCCCATCGCCGCCACGGCCACGCCGTACCAGCTCGTCTTGCGCTCGAAGGCCGTCGAGAGCCGCAGACAGGCAACCGCCAAGAGTGGGCTCCCGATGACGGCCAGCACCAGGGCCGCCAGGCCCCGCCCCGGGGTGATGAACGTCGACGTCGCGAAGAGCGCACTGACCGAGAGGATGGCTCCTGAGGCGTAGAACGGCCAGGCCCCGAGCTTCGTCACCTGGCCGCGCTCCATGGCGGTCACGCGGGCCAGCGTCAGGAAGAAGAAGGCCGCGCTGGAGCCGGGAAGCCCGAGGGTCGCGGCGGCGATGGCCCCACCGCGGGAGAAGCCCACCAGCGCGAGCGCGAGGCAGGCCGCCGCGAGAAGCCACGCAACGAGTCGCATCATGCGCGGACTCTACTCCCGGGCTGCGAACCATCGAGTGGGATCAATTCCGGAGCGGCCAGAGGTGCCTTCACCGCGACCTCAGCCGTAGGACTCCCGCTTGATGCGATCCGACGGCACGCCGATGGCCGTCAGGTGCTCGATGGCGGCCTCGAGGAAGCGCGGCTCGGGCGTGAGCCCCTTCTCCTTGGCCGCCGCTCGCTCCAGTGGGCCGACGGCTGGGCCGCACGTGTAGACCACGCAGGTGGCAGCGTCGGGAATGAACTCCTCGAGGAGCTCCCGGCTCAAACGGCCCTGCCGCACCGTGGGACCGAAGCGGCGCGTGTCGCTCTCGCGTGTGAGGGTGTTGACGACCTTGAGCTTGTCTGGGTGCAGCTGAGCCAGCTCGTCGAGCTCGCGCCGGAAGCAGATGTCTTCGTAGGTTCGATTCGACCCGATGAAGGTATGGCGGAGCTTGAGGCCGGTGTGAAGCGCGTGCTTGATGATGGAGAAGTTCGGCACTGCTCCAGAGCCCGCCACCACGTGCACGAGGTGGTCCGTCCGCGCCTCGATGTCCGCTGGCAGGGTGTAGGGCCCGGTGAAGCCGGTGATGTGAAGGCGGGTGCCCCGGTCGAGCTGCTTCACCAGAAGCGGTGACAACAGCGGCGGGTACTTCGTCTTCCCGCTGACGTACACCTCTTCCTTCACCGTGATGGCGACGTACTGCTCGTGAGGCGCCGACGCGAGGGAGTAAGCCCGAGGGGACTCACGCTTGCCCTTGAGGTCCTCGAGGTACGAGGTGAAGCGCCGCAGCGCGCCGAACTGGTGGGGGTCGATGGTGCAGAAGTGGCCTGGTTGGTACTCGAGCCTGTCGTTCCCGGTGAAGAGGACCAGCGTGACGGTGTCGGGCGTTTCTTGGCGAACCTCCGCCACCATCACCTCGAGCTCCTTGATCTTCTTTCCTCGCGTCTCGGGTCCGTGGGACATGGCCGCGCATGGTACCTCGCGGACCACTCCGTGTGCGAGCTGGAGGCAGTGTGGCCGCAGCACCCCGGAGCGAGTCATTCTGCACTCCGCGTGGGTTCCGCGACGACTCCGCGCTATGTCCGTGTCGTGGGTCCGCTGGGGCGGCGCGCCGCCTTCTTCCTCTTGGGCGTTACCATCGTCAGCGCGGGCGGAACCGGCGTCGGTTGCGCCATTGCCGCGCCAGGCTGGAGAGGGCCTGCCACCGAGCACTTCGACGGGCACCGATTCTTTGGTCCGGGCGCCGACTCGGCCGACGGCTTCGACTCGCCGAAGTGGCTCTCTGCGTTGCTCACCTGGCAGGCGCACCGCCAGCGAGGCCCGTGGCGCGAATACCACGACGAGCCGTATGGTCCTCGGCCGCCGCGTGACGTGGGGCCGGGGAAGCTCCGCGTCACGTTCATCAACCACGCCACCACGTTGATCCAGCTCGACGGGGTGAACGTGCTGACGGATCCGATCTACTCCCGTCGGTGCAGCCCCTTCGACTTCATCGGTCCGCGGCGGGTGCGGCCACCGGGCATTCGCTTCGAGGACTTGCCACGGATCGACGCGGTCATCTTGAGTCACGATCACTACGATCACCTCGACGTCCCCACGCTGAAACGCCTCGCCCAGGCCTGGCCGGCGATGCGCGTCTTCGCAGGGCTGGGGACGCGCGCCTTGCTCGAGCGGAAGGGCCTCGAGGTCATCGAGCTCGACTGGTGGGAGGCGCGTCAGCTCAAGGGCATCACCATTCGCAGCGTGCCGAACCAGCACTTCTCCAACCGCGGGCTGGGCGACAGCGACAATACGCTGTGGACTGCCTGGTCGCTCGAAGGCCAGGGCGGCAAGGCATACTTTGGCGGCGATACCGGCTATGGGCCGCACTTCAAGGAGGCAGGCGAACGCGTCGGCCCGTTTCGCCTCGCGGTGCTCCCCATCGGCGCGTACCGTCCCGAGTGGTTCATGGGGCGGGTGCACGAGTCTCCGGCGCAGGCCGTGCAGGCGGCCCTCGACCTGCGCGCGTCGATGGCGGTGCCGATGCACTACGGGACGTTCCAGCTCGCCGATGACGGAGAGACCGAGCCGGTCGAGGCGCTCGAGGCTGCGCTGCGCGAGACGCCTGCGCCCTTCGTCGTGCTTGGCTTCGGCGAGGGACGTGATGTGCCGGAAGCCGACCCCTGATGCCCCGAGAGCCCGGGTACCTTGACCGCCCTCCGTTCACCCGTGTCCCTCCGGTGAGGGTGCGTTGAGTCTGAGGGCGAAGCCCAGCAAGCTGGTCGGCCGTCCCAAGCGTGGACGAGGAGACCGACCGATGAAGAGAGCAACGACTGGCGCCCCTGCTGGGCTCGCGGAGCTTCGGGAGCGCATTTGAGCGATGTCGTCGAGAGCGACCGCGTGGCGCATGGCTCCCAGCGGAGTTCCGCGAGGAGGCCGGGAGGTGGGCGGAGAAGTTGGGGCCGTCGCGCACCGCGAGGGCGCGGCCGCGAGCCGGCGACCGCTCTCGTCAGCCGACCAACTGTCGCTCTTCTCGCTTCGCCAACTCCCGCGTCAGTTTGTTGAGGTTGAAGCCCAGCACGGCTGATTGACCGCAGAAGCCCATCATCTTGGCCGAGCGGGCCGCTGGCCGATTGAAGCCATACCTGCGGTGCTTGATGGTTCTGATTCCGCCCTCGACCTGGGCGCGTTCGCTGACGAGCCTCTTCTTGGTGGCGGCGCTCACCTTCCACTCGGCTTTCTCCCGGGGGGCCAGGCCCACCTCCTCGACGCCCTGCTTCTTCAGTTCGGCGACGTTCCTTTCGCTCCAGCCGCCGCGGTCGTACGCGTACGCCTTCGGATGTTGCCGAGGAGGGCGCTGTGCTCCTTGCCGGCAAGATGTCCACAGACGGAGACGGCGCCTGAGCCTCCGGCGGCATAGTCCGGCCCCGTCCCCATCGAAGCCAAATGGAGCGCCGGCCCTGCCGGGGCCCCAACCATCCACGGTCGCCGATCAGGCAACGTCTCAGAACCCCGACCTGCGTTCGTGCCACCACGATGCTGGCTTCGTCCATGATAGACTCGCCGCATCCCTTACGCGGAGGTGCATCTTAGCCATCCTCTTGAGGACACCGGGAAACACCTCGACGCGGGGGCAACCACGATCGTAGCGACCAAAGGAGTGACAGGGCTCCGAGTGGGTTCACAACGACGTGTGATTGCGGCAAGGCAAGGTCACAGCTCTCCCTCTCGGCCTGTCCACCGATGGAGGGCCCACTTCGGCCGAGGAGCGCTGTGCACATCAACTTCGATAGCGGCGAGTTCGTCTCAGTGCTGACCGAGATACTCGGATTCAAGGCGGGCCTGGTGGTCGCTCCGTCGCGGCTTGAGGGAATGAAGGCCACAGCGCCTTCCGAGATTCAGGTGCATTGGCCCGCTCCCTCGACAGCGCCGGCTCGGATGCGCGCCGAGGAATTTCAGACCATCGTGTCATGGCTCCTGTTTCGCGTTGGTGCGCTTCCGCAGTTTGTGCCGGGTGCTCACGAAAGGCTGCTGGCCGAGCAGGCCGCAGCGCCGCCCCAATTGCAGGCAACGTATCGACTGGTTTTGGATGCGATGGCTTGGCATGTCAAGAATCAAGTGCTTCAACGTATCGCAAGCGGGATCAACCCATTCACGAGTCCGGAGCCTGTCGATGCGATGCCGTGGATAGAAGAGTGCGCCACCAAGGGCGGACTTGCGGCCTTTGAGCTTGCCCTGAAGATCGTCGGCTACGTCAATCACGACGCTATTGCGTTTTCCTGGAACAGGATCCGTAGAAAACAGTGGAAGGACGGAGTAGATCTCGATTCCCTGTTTCGTGATGCTGGATTCAACCCAAATCATGGGCACTTCTTTGACCAGCGGTATATCGACTACCTCTCGACCAATGCCGAGGAGGTTGGCGCGATCCATTGGCGGCAGTTCGAGCGGCTCACGGCCGAGTTCTTCACCCGTCAGGGGTACAACGTGGAACTCGGTCCCGGTCGCGGCGACGGAGGTGTTGATGTTCGGGTGTGGCGCGCTGGCGGAAACGGTCCGCCGCTCATGTTGATCCAATGCAAGCGCCAGAAGGACGTCGTCAAGCAAGTGTACGTCAAGGCATTGTATGCGGATGTCCTCGACGAGAAGGCGGCGTCTGGCCTGTTGGTCACGACTTCCCGATTGGAGCCTTGCGCGGCGCGGTGGTGCGCCGCTCATTCCTACAAGATCGATTCGGCGGAGCGTCCGAAGCTACGTACCTGGATCGAGCAGCTACGGACATCGGCGACAGAGATTGTTTTCGATGGATCTGCCATCGACACAGAATAGAATCTCCGACCCGCGGTTGGCATAAGACCCACATTGGAGTAGTTGCTGGGTCAGGAGTGCTCGACTGGCCCAGCGGCTCCGGTTTCACGAGGGCCAGCGAATCCTCGCGCCGGAGTGCGAGCCGTTGATGGGCAGCACGGCGACCCGGGCGCTCATTGGCCCGGCTCAGTTCTTCAAGCTCGGCACGCCCTCGAGACGGGCGCGGCCGGGGGCCAGCTCACCGACGGGACCATCAGCCGCGCCGACATGTACCTCCCCGCGGGCATCCTGCAGCTCCCAGGCGGGCAGATCCTCATTTCTGGCTACTGGTCGAGGAAGATCTTCCGCTTCAACGAAGACGGTTCCTTCGCCGAGCGCTCGCCATCCCCTCGTACCGGGTGTTCGGAATGACGTTGGACCGAGACGGCCGTCTGCTGGTCGCCACCAACGCGAACCAGATCCAGGTCATCACCTTCGGCCAATAGGGCGCCCTCGGCGACCGCGCGACGTCCCGGAGGGCAGGCGACATGAATCGGCGCCAGATAGCAGCTCGGGCGCCTTCCGGGCCTCCTCACGCTGATTGAGCAGCACCCTCCCCTTGCCAGCCCCGCCTACCAGACGGCGCAGCGATCGGCCCGCACCATCGGCTCACCGGCTGCAGGTGACGCCGCACCTGCATGTGCTGGTGGCCGAGGCGGTGTGGGATGCAGGCGGCCGACAGGTGGTGGTGCCTCCGCCGGACGACGCCGCGGTGGAGGCGGTGCTGAGGCGAATGTTGCGACAGCTGGCGAAGACGTGGCCCACGGGGGATGCATTTCGACGACGTGGCCTTCGGCGAGCGCCAGGCCGGCGATCACCTGCTCATCGAACAGGCGCATTCCGAGGGAGCGACGCGCACCCTCGCGGACGACGGCGAAGAGGAGCGGTGTTCCCTCGCGCGCTGCGTCCCCGTCGCCCGTCGCCCGGAGCGAATCCAGACACCGACGCGCGGTCTCCTCGAGCTGGGCCTGGCTCAGCGCCTCGAGTGCGGGCTCGAGTGCGGCGACCTCGGCCACGCGAAGTCGATACAAAGCAAGATCGAAACCGATTGGGGATCCGGAGATCCTTTGCCAAAGCGCAGTGAGCCGGGCCTTCAACATGGTCGGGTCCCCCCGAGGTGAATCGAAGCGGATGCCTGGCCTTCGCTCGCCCTGGCGCCCTCGGCGTCTGAACTGCTCTTCGGTTTGGTGTTCCCAGCTCGCATCGATGGACTCGCTTCCTTGACTCGGCTCGCGGGCGCCTCTTTTGGCGTCTGGCCCGCCCAGAAAGTCTCTGGGGGTGGATTCGCGACGGCACGGCGCACCGAACACGTTTCGCTGCGGGCGCCAGATTCGATGGCAGGAGCGGAGGGTCTATCTCGAGTTCCACCGCCGCTTGGAGGCGTGACAGCTCACGGCTGGCGAGACGGACGGAACCCCGCTCCACCTCGCCTCAGCGAAGGAGCGCTCGATGGAGTACGAAGAGCTTGCTCGCCCGGTGGGTGCTCGACCCGGCGAAGGATTCGAAGGCGCGTGCCGAGGGGCCTCTTTGCCAGCACCGCGAGGGAGCAGTGCGAAGGGCGCTCGACGCAAGCTCGACGGTCTGTGAGGTCGCCCGCGCGCCGGGCTCAGGCTGAGCGACCCGGGCCTCGATGACGACCTTCGCGTCGGGCATGGCGCGGGCCCAGCCCCCGCTGGCGCCGAGCAACAGGCACGCGAGCGAGAGCCGCAACCAGCGAGCCACGCCACGCGGGTGTCGTCCCATTGAACCGAAGCCTAAGACCGGGCCTCACGCTGTCAAGCGATGGAGCCTCCGCCCACTCCCTTGATTGCCACGAGCACCTCCTCGCCTGAGACACCTCACTTCGTGGCGCCGCGCAACGAGAGACAGCATAGACGTCCCCCTGGGGCCACCGAAGCCCGTCGCGTCCCAGCGCCTTGCGTCACGAGGGCGGAGCCGTGGGTGCGGCCTCCTGCGCTACCTGCCGACTCGATTCCGGCTGTGCGTCCTGAGGCTTTGAACGCTCGAACTCGCGTCGGTGACTGACTCACAGTGACCGTCTGGGGACCCTTCGGTGTTGAAAACCCCAACTTGCCGAAAGGAAACCACTCGATGCGAAGACCTGCACTGCCGGCGGGGAGCGGCGACCCGACATGACTTTCTCCACGCTTGCCCAGTTGAGCGACGCGCCGCATGGATGGCTCACCCAAAGGATGCTGAGCACCCTCACCGCCAACGCCGAGTGGGTGCTGTGGCTGCTCGCGGGGCTCTCGGTGCTCTCGATCGCCGTGATGCTGGAGCGCGGCATCTACTTCAGCACCCACCGTCTCACCAACCCGGAACACGTGCTCCTCGCGCTGGTGAAGGGCGACTACCTGGCCGTCCAACGGGCCATCGCAAACACCCGCGGAATGGAGGCCGCGATCCTCCGGGAGGGCCTCGCGGTCGCGATCCCCGCGGTGGTTGCCTACAACGTGGCACTCGACCTGCAGGTGTGCCCACCTTCCTATGCTCATTCTGTACCTCGGGCTCGAGAGTCTGACGCTCCCCACCCGTCAGCCATGGGGCGACTTCATCAACGATTCCCTCGTGATCGCCGAGTCGCTGGCGCTGACGGCGACAGTCCAGACGGTGCTCAAGTTCGCGTTTAGGCGACCACGGCCGATCAACTATTCATCGCCGGTCACCGGAGTCAACATCGACTCGCAGCTTTCGATGCCTTCGGGTCATAGCGCGCTCGTGGCCGCGGCAACCACCGCGCTCACCACGACGGTCTTCCTTCGGCACCTGGAGTCGAAGCTGCGCTACGTCATACTCGCGGCGGGCATTTCGCTCTCGCTTGCGACCGGGTTCGCGCGAGTCCAGGCTGGCCTGCACTTTCCCACCGACGTGATCACTGGGCTGCTGATTGGCGCGGCTTCAGGCTTCGCCGTTCCATACCTTCATCGCAAAGAATCGCGGATAACCCCGTCGGTGGCCTTCGACCCGTTGACGGGGACGACGATGCTGGCGATCTCCGGAGGGCTCTGAGCGCGGGTCTCATGGGGCCGCGAAGGGCTCCTTCACAGCCTCCTCGACGCCCATCCCGAACGGAGGTCATCTCCTCTTCGTCGCGACCGTGAGTTGCGTCGCGATGGCTGAGGCGATGAGGGTCGACGGCGGCGATGGTAGACTCTCTGGTCCGATGAAGCCCACCCAGAAGCCCCAGAACCCGAACTTCTCCTCCGGCCCCTGCTCCAAGCGCCCTGGCTACTCCCTGGCGGCGCTGCCCACGGACATCCTGGGCCGGTCCGCCTCTAGAGCGAGAAAACCTTCGCTGAAGACGTCCTGACGTGCGACAAGTGCAGAGGCCAGCGTCGAGTCGTTGCTTGACCCCACGTTGGCCATACGTGTATTCAATTCACCCTTTCGCAGTCGGCATTCAAGTGGATTGACAACGAGCAGATCTCTTCAGTCTTCTGAATTCGGCTCGATCGGTGGCCTCCCTCCGGCGCACGAGAGTGCGTCCCGTGCGCGAGGAGAGCCTCCCAGTATTTGCCAGAGCCGATGCACCCGCGGGTATCGGCGTGTGCCGGCCAGATTTTTCTCAGCGAGCAAAGGAGCCTCCATGTTTGACGGGCATCGGAGTCGGTGTTGGTTGCCTGCCTTCCTGGTGGTGGCTCTCGGGTGCACCGGCTCCCGACCGGAGCCCGCGAGCGGAGGAGGCGAGTTGCCGGAGATCGCGGTCAAGGTTGGGGCACTAACCCGACGCGCCGCCACGCCCTCTGCGTCGACGGTCAGCTGCACCTCCAACGCACCATGCGCGACGCCGCTCATCGCCGCTGGCAGGCACCACACTGTGGCGCTCAAGAGCGACGGCACGGTCTGGGCCTGGGGCAGCAACTCCAACGGCCAGCTGGGCGACGGCACGACGGCCCAGCGCATGGCTCCGGCGCGGGTGGGAGGCTTGACCGGAGTCGTCGCCGTGTCTGCTGGGGGTGCGCACACCGTGGCGCTCAAGAGCGACGGCACGGTCTGGGCCTGGGGCAGCAACTCCAGCGGCCAACTGGGCGACGGCACGACGACTGACCAGAACACCCCACGGCAGGTCCTCGATCTCGAAGGCGTGGTCGCCCTGGCCGCGGGAGACTCTCACACGGCTGCGCTCAGGAGCGACGGAACCGTGTGGGCCTGGGGCGCCAACTCACAGTGCCAACTGGGCGACGGAACAAGTACCCAGCACGGCGCTCCGCGGCAGGTCGCCGGTCTCGCCGACGTTGTCGGGCTCGCGACGGGTGCCTCCCACACGCTGGCGCTCAAGAGCGACGGTTCCGTGTGGGCCTGGGGCTCCAACAGCTACGGACAGCTGGGCGTAACGAGCCTGTTCAGCGAAGCCGCCCCCGTGCAGGTCACCGGCCTCACCGGAGTCGCGGCGGTGGCCGCCGGCCAGGACCACACCGTCGCGCTCAAGGCCGACGGAACAGTCTGGGCCTGGGGCGGCAACTCCTTCGGCCAGCTCGGCGACGGCACTACGACGGGGCGCAGCTCTCCGCGGCCGGTCACCAGCCTCACCGGGGTCGTCGCGGTCGCAGCCAGCACCTGGCACACCGTGGCGCTGAAGAGCGACGGGACGGCCTGGGCTTGGGGCTCCAATGACTTCGGCCAGCTGGGAGACGGAACGACGAGCCGACGCAGCACCCCGGTGAGGGTGCTCGGGCTAGGCGTCGCCGGAGTCGTCGCCGTGGCCGCCGGCCATTCCCACGGCGTGGCGCTGGCGGGCGACGGAACGGTCTTGGCGTGGGGTGACGACCGGGAAGGCGAGCTTGGCGACGGCACGCTCTGGCGCACCGCTCCGGCGCGGGTGAGCAACCTCGACGGCGTCCGGGCGCTGGCCGCCGGTGACTCTCACACTCTGGCCCTCAGGAGCGATGACACGGTCTGGGCCTGGGGCGACAACTCCGAGGGCCAGCTGGGGGACGGAACCCGGTCCGCGAGCAGCATTCCCGTACAGGCGGACGGAGTGACATGGGCCATGGGGATCGCCGCCGGAGGGGCCCACTCGGTGGCGGTGAGGCGCGACCGCACGGTCTGGGCTTGGGGCGCCAACTACGCCGGCCAGCTCTGCGACGGGATCGTGCTCAGGCGCACCACCGGAGCGCCGGTGAGCGGCCTCACCGAGGTCATGGAGGTGGCCGCGGGTGGCTCTCACACCGAAGCGCGCCTGCGAAACGGCACGGTCTGGGGATGCGGAGACAACCTCTCTGGCGTCCTGGGCGTGTCTGTCGTCGGTTCGATGGACTGGAGAAGCACCCCGGTCAAGGCCATGTACCTGACCAACGCAGTCGGGGTGAGCACGAGCACCTTTCACAGCGTGGCCGTGGACGACGCGGGAACGGTCTGGGCTTGGGGCGCAACCGAGTATGCGCTGCCCTGGTACGGAAAGATGAATGAGCTGGTGCCGGTGGAGGTGACCGGACTGACCAGCGCCATTGGGGTGGCCGCCGGTGACTTCCACAACGCAGCAGTGAAGAGTGATGGAACGGTGTGGACATGGGGCAACAACCTCCGGGGCCAGCTGGGCGACGGAACGTTGACAGCCAGGCCCATGACCGTGGTGCGGGCGAGCAGCCTCACCGGAGCCGTCGGGGTCGCCGCCGCCGGGGCCTTCACCGTGGCCCTCAAGGGGGACGGCACCGTCTGGACCTGGGGCGACAACTCCTACGGCCAGCTCGGCGATGGGACGACCGTACAACACGGCACTCCGGCGCAAGTGCCCGGGTTGAGTGAGGTGGTCGCGGTGGCGGCAGGGAGGTTGCACGCCGTCGTCCTGAAGAGGGACGGCACGGTGTGGGCCTGGGGGTACGATCGCGACGGCCAGCTGGGAGACGGGCGGGCGAGCGCCGCACTGAAGGCCATCGCCATCGGGTTCTCCTACTTGGCCGATGCCTGCGCGCAGATCCCCGCCTGCACCGACGGCGCCTGTGTCTCGCTCGCTTGCTCGGGGCATGGGGCCTGTGGCGATGGGAGCTGCAGCTGCGACCCCGGCTTCGGCGGCACGACCTGCGGCCAGTGCGCTCTGGACCACTACGCCTATCCAACGTGCACCTCCTGCCTGGCTTCGACGAACTGCGGCGGGAACGGCACCTGCGGCTCGTCGGGCTCTTGTGTTTGCCTGGCCGGCTTCACAGGCAGCGCCTGCCAATACAGTGATGCCACGACCTGTCATGCTCACGGCAAGGCCCAGGCGGACGGGAGCTGCGTCTGTTCGGATGGGTTCACGGACCCCGACTGCACCGGGTGCGCGTCGAGCCACTACGACTACCCGACTTGCACCTACTGCGAGGCCTCCACGACGTGCAGCGGCAAAGGGGCATGCAGCTCGACCGGCTCGTGCTCGTGCAACCCGGGGTTTTCCGGGACGAGCTGCGGTCAGTGCGCTCAGGACTACTCCGGCTATCCAGCTTGCATGTACTGCTCGGCCGCGACAACCTGCAACGGAAACGGCACGTGCAGCCCCACAGCAGCCTGTGTCTGCCAAGCCGGGTTCATCGGCACGGCCTGCCAGTACGGTGACGCCACCACGTGCACTGGCCACGGCAACGCCAAGGCCGACGGCTCCTGCACTTGCGCCGCGGGCTTCGCTGGCGCCCGCTGCGACGGATGCGCGGCGGACTTCTATGGCTACCCGAGTTGTGTGTTCTGCCAGGCGGCGACGACCTGCCACGGCGGCGGAACCTGCACCCCCGCGGGCGCCTGCACCTGCGACCCTGGCTACGTCGGGGCTTCCTGTCAGTACGGTCACGCCACCACCTGCGGGAGCCACGGCACAGCCAAGGCCGATGGCTCCTGCACCTGCGCTTCGGGCTTCACCGGCCCAGCCTGCCAGTACGGCGACGCGACGACGTGCAACGCTCACGGCACCGCCAACGCCGAGGGGGCCTGCGCGTGTGGCGCCGGGTTCGACGGGAGTCAATGTCAGCAGTGCGCACCCAACTTCTTCAGCTATCCATCGTGCACGTACTGTCTGGCCGCCACCACCTGCCACGGAGGGGGAAGTTGCGGCGCCACCGGTACCTGCGCCTGCAGCGCGGGCCACGCCGGGGCGACCTGCGAGTTCAGCGATGCGATGACGTGCAACGGCCACGGCGCGGCCGAAGCAAACGGCTCGTGCACCTGCGCCGCCGAGTTCGCCAACCCACAGTGCGACCGATGCGCGGCGGACTTCTACGGCTACCCGACGTGCACATACTGCCAGGCGGCCACGACGTGCCACGGCAGCGGAAGCTGCACCACCTCGGGCACCTGCGCCTGCGGCCCCGGGTACGTCGGCACCTCCTGTCAATACGGCGACGCCACCACGTGCAGCGGGCACGGAACAGCCAAGGCCGATGGGTCCTGCTCCTGCGCTTCAGGCTACGTCGCTCCGGCCTGCGAGCCGTGCGCGCCGGGGAATTGCGGCGTCGACGCAGGAGCCGACGCGGGGAGCGACGGCCGCTGGGACGGAGGTGGCGACGCGGGAGCCGACGCGGGGACCCATGACGACACGGACGGAGGGGGCGACGCGGGGACCCATGACGACACGGACGGAGGGGGCGGCGCAGGAGCCGACGCGGGGAGCGACGGCCGCTGGGACGGAGGGGGCGACGCGGGAGCCGACGCGGGGACCCATGACGACACGGACGGAGGGGGCGACGCGGGATCCGACGCGGGGACCCATGACGACACGGATGGAGGGGGCGACGCTGGAGCCGACGCGGGGACCCATGACGACACGGACGGAGGGAGCGACGCTAGTCCAGATCAGCCGCCGCCTCCACCCACTGGAGGCTGCAGCTGTGGCGCGGCTCCAGGCGGAGAGCTCGCCGTCTTCGCTGGGCTCCTCACCTTCCTTCGCTCTCGACGCAGAGTACCTCGGCATCTTGGCCAACGACACGTCCCACGAGCGAGTGTGAGTGCGGGTCGACCTGGCGGTCGCGACGCTACATTCCCTTGCGGATCTCCCGCACCTGTCTCAGGTGAACCCTGGTGTGCGCGCCGAGCAGCCAGAGCCAGCCCCTCGCGTTGAGCTGACCGAACCACGGATGGGGGAGAGTCGTCGCCGAGCGCCGGTCGCCGGCCTTCGCGTCGATTCCCTTCAGTACGCCCGCGGCGAACGCGAAGTACTCTGAGGGGTCGAGACAGAACGTATAGGCCTGTGCGGGCCTCGAGTTCTTTCCACTGAGTACGGTCCATTGTATTGGAGAGCGATGCTGCATCAATCCATCTGTCGATCCAAGGCTCCTGCGTTCGTTGCAAGAGCGACTCGATAAGGCAAGCGCCGCCACAAGAGCGAAAGCGTACTTGGAGGCGATCCCCCTGCTGGAATCGGTCTATTCCGAGAAGCTGCCACCTGACCTTGAGGGGCTCAGAGCAAACGTGGCCTACGGCCTCGCATGTACTTTCGCCCGACTCGGCAAGCCGGACCAAGCTCTTGAGGCGCTGGCTCGTGCCGCGTATGGCGGATTTACCGATGTGGAGCACGCACGAGCAGATGAGGATCTTGCGAGCCTCCGCGCTCATCCGAAGTTCGAGACGCTGCTCTCGGAGATGAGGAAAGGAGACCACAAACTTCGCATCTTTCACGTCACATCCTGGATGAATCCAGATCTCCCTCTGACTGCCATCAGATTCGACTCACTCGAGAACCTGAAGACCGTTTCGCTCCGTGAGCACTACAGCCAGCGCGATGGAGATTCGAGATCGACGGCTCGCTGGCAAGACAGCGGCCCTGAAGATGAACCATCGCGGCTCCACCTGGATACGGGAACCTCCAGACATGAACAATTGGCTCCGCTACTTCCACTCCAGCTCCTACTCCAATGACAACGCGATCTTCGACCAGAAACCAGGTGGAAGCCAGGAGCACGTTCTTCTCGTGCCGCGCGACACTGGCCCCGAGCTGCTCTTTCAAGGGAGCCCAACGGCGGAAATCCAGTCAGTGGACGGAGCGCGCCTCTACCCCGCCCTCAATCAGGTACATGTGAACCTTGCCGCCCACCGCGAAGCGGAAAGTCCGGGCGATACTCTCTCCGTGCAGCTGACGAATTCATGCCCCTGGGCGTGCCGCTATGAGATCTCGCTCAACGGCCGTCCAATGGAACAAGAGGATGAGCACCTGGCGTGGACACTTCGTCCTGGACCCAACTCGATTGAGGTCACCGCAAAGAACGCATTGGGCCGATTCGGGCCCTCTTCACGCGTCGATTTGACCTTCTACCCACCGGCCCCCATCAGGCGGCAACCCCAGACGACACCGACGGAGTGAGAGAAGGTCTTGAGGCCGGTCTTGCCCTCGACCTCCGGTGACAAGGCGAGGTACGTCAGGGTCCGGGCGCCCTCCTCGGGGCTGATCATGAACAGCGCCTTCGCCACCGCGAGCAAGGGCTTGGTCCACCGTGGGGCCGCGGACCAGATGTTGGTCGCCACCGCGCCTGGGTGGAGTGCGTTCACCGTTACGCGCTTGCTCTCGAGCTGAGCGGCCAGCCGGTGGGTCATCATCACGTTGGCCAGCTTCGATCGTTGGTACGCGGCCATGACAGTGTAGCCACCCCGCTCGAAGCCGAGGTCCCCCAGGTCCATCGTGCCGCGGTAGTGGCCCACCGAGGCGACCACCACGACGCGCGCCGGTGCGCTCCGCTCCAGGAGCTCCAAGAGGAGGTTGGTCAACAGGAAGTACCCGAGGTGATTCACCGCGAAGGTTCGCTCGACGCCGTCACTGGTGAGCCTGCGCTCCTGGAACGCCGAGCCCGCGTTGTTCACCAGCACGTCGAGGCGCCCACTCGCGAGCTCCCGACCAATGCTCCCACACCCTCATCCGCTGGCTGGCTCAAGGAGGGTGCTCAGGTTCGCCGCTTTCTTTGTCCTCTTCTTCTTCTTCACCGCCACCCGCACCCGCTTGGAGGCGGCCCAGACGGCGTGCAAGGCCATCGAGGACTTCGAGGCTCCGGCGGGGGCCGGCGAGGAGCTCACCGGGCCGGGTGGAGATGGGTTCCTCTCCGTCGTCACGCCCGGCTCGCCCTTTGGACGCGCGTTGATGGGGAAGCGGGTGGGGGACGTCATCGAGGTGACGGTGGCTGGCGAGCTGACCGAGTGGTCCATCGTGCTTGCCGCGTGAGGGCCAGGTCCGTGAGAGCCCTGAGGCTCCTCCCTTCTCAGTCAGGGTCCTCCATGCTGTATCGCCACTTCTGCGAGTAGAGGTCCGTCATCAACTTGAAGACGTTCTTGAAGACGTCGGCCTGGCCACCCGCGGCCCCCATCAGGTCGCCGTGCTTCACTCCGGTCACTTCGAGAATGCTCGCGGATGGAAGGTCCGCTTTCTGGCTGTCGAGCGGCACCATCTCGTCCCCGCGCATGCTCTTGATCGCGGTGACGGTGAGCCCGTCTGGGTTGGAGACATCCACCTCGCAGCCGACGACAGTCGAGACCCCTGTCGCGACGACGGCGCGCGTACGGGCCTTCAGCATCGCTTTGCCAGGCAGCGAATCGAGCTCCCGGTCCAGCCGCTCGTGAAAATCGAACGCTTGGCTCGCGCGAAGCTGCACGTCGGCGAGGATCTGGTCGCGAACCTTCTGGGCCGAGTCCCACCAGCCTGAGAGCGTCGGCTTGTGGCGAGCGGACAGCGCGTCGGTTGCGAGCGCGAGGACGTTGTACTTCTGCGTGGAGGTGTCCGAGTAGAGATCCGCGACATTCGTCACCTCGAAGGAGATCGTGCTCGGAGTACCGAAAGACGAGAACTCATGATGAGGATCGTCCGCGATCACCTTGAGCCACGGCTCCTGGTTCATTCGGTAGTTCCGGGTCGGCAGCAGCTCCCACAGCCCTCGGATCTTGCATATCATCGTCAGCCATTCCCAGCCGGTGCTCCCCATCACCAGCTGCATCTTGGCGTCTGACTCGTCGTTACCGCTCCACGCTCGCCGGTAGAGCAGCGGCGTCCCGTAGTTGGGCGTGCCCACCTGGACGACGCCGATGAGTCTCTTGGGCGTGTCGTCGTTTGGGTTCTTGAGCATCTTCTGAAGGGCGGCGCGCACCGCGAGCCCCCCCATGCTGTGCGCGACGTAGATGAATCCCTCGACGCCGTCTTGACTCAGCGCGAGCTTGGTCTTCTCGATGATGCGGTCGCAGGCTTGCTCGTTGGAGAGGACCCAGTTGTAGCCCACCAACCAGAGGACCGGCTCGAACGGGAGCTTCTCTTTCTCGCATTCGATCATGAACGGCTGATACCGGTCCTCCTTCGCNNCCCAGGCGCGTCTTCAGGTCTTTCTCCGGCGACTCGAGCACGGCGATATCGGCCGGGTTCGAGAGGTTCTCCATCTGATAGACGGAGGACTGCGTGATGTTCTCCATCACCATGTCCCACGCGCTGTTCACGTTCCAAAGTTTCGCCTTCGTCTTCGTGTTGACGAGGCTGGTCGCGGATACTCCTGGAACCACGATGACTGCCACCTTCGGATTTTCTGGTTTCATGGGTCCTCCTTTGTGCTGCGAAGGGGGTGTTCGAGCGCGCGCGCGCCGCCGAATTGCCGTGGACCTCGCAACCCCCCGCCTTGAGCAGGCCTCTGGGCCTTTGCTGGGAGGGAATTCCGCCGTCGGTCGCACGGCTCCGGTCGGCGTCGGCAGGCCCGACGGCCGCGCGGCGAGACGGACCTGGGTGGCTCACCGTCGCGACCGCGTCGTGGGTGGGAGAGCGGGTCATCGCGCTCGTGTAGCGGGGGGAGGCGCTGCCGGCATCCGAAAGACGCCGGGAGTGTCAGGGATTCACGCGCCTGCCGGCCCGCGAGCTGAGCGAGTGCTCCATCGCCTTCGCCACGTGAGGGCGTGAGAGCCCTTAGGCGGGGGCGACGGGTGGGCCGCGGCACGCCATTCTTCCGCCTGGTTGTGCTGACCCCCGGAGTGCCTTACGGGAGGGTGGGGGGCAACAGCTCGATGACGGAGAC
>PMBV01000180.1 GCA_003153055.1 Myxococcales bacterium | reverse complement strand
TCAACAAGGAGCCCGTCATCGAGTACCTGAAGTCGAACATCGCTCTCATGCGGTGGATGATGGCCAACGGCTTCCAGGACAAGACGACGATCGAGCGTCGAATCAAGGGCATGGAGTCGTGGCTGGCCGCGCCCACGCTGCTCCAGGCCGACGCCGACGCCGAGTACGCGACAGTCATCGACATCGACCTGAACGAGCTGAAGGAGCCGGTGGTTGCCTGCCCGAACGACCCGGACGACGTGAAGCTGCTGTCGGACGTGGCCG
Organism: Myxococcales bacterium; assembly: GCA_003153055.1. The sequence continues at coordinate 4,548 of PMBV01000180.1, read as the reverse complement.
GGAAGCCCATTGACGAGGTCTTCATCGGGTCGTGCATGACGAACATCGGTCACTTCCGCGCCGCGGGACAACTCTTGGGAGGAAAGGCAGACCTCCCGACCCGGCTGTGGGTGGCGCCTCCCACTTTGATGGACTCGATGGTCCTCCGAGAAGAGGGCTACTACAGCGTGTTCGCGACATCAGGCGCGCGCATGGAAATGCCAGGGTGCTCGCTGTGTATGGGCAACCAGGCGCAAACGCGCAAAGGTGCGTCGGTGATGTCGACCTCGACCCGAAACTTCCCCAACCGAGTGGGCCTGGACACCCAGGTGTATCTCGGGTCGGCCGAGCTGGCGGCGGTCTGCGCCCAGCTGGGGAAGATCCCCTCGGTCGACGAGTACATGAAACAAATGGCAGCGGTCGAGAAGAAGTCCGGTGAGATCTACCGGTACATGAATTTCGATCAGATTCCTCACTTCAGCAACGCGTAGTCACGTCGGTCGGGCGCCGCGAGCCGTTCCCGCTCGACGCCCAAAATAGACAAGCGGCCGCCGCCATCACCCTTGAGGCGGCGGCCACCCAAGGAGAGTCAACTTGAACATCGTCGTCCTGCGAGAATCGCGAGAGCACGAGTGTCGCGTGGCACAGGTCCCTGATACCGTTCATAAGCTCGTCAAGGCGGGCGCCACGGTGTTGGTGGAACGCGGTGCTGGACAAGTGGCTGGGTATGATGACGCCTCGTACGAGAAGGTGGGGGCGAAGCTGGTGGCGACGCCGGCGGAGGCGCTGGACGCCGCGCAGGTGGTGCTCAAGGTTCAGCCGCCGACCGACGCCGAGCTCGAGATGATTCGGCCGGGGACGCTGCTGGTGTCGTTTCAGCCTCCGTCGTTCAAGGAGAAGCTGGCGGCGAAGAAGGTGAACGCCATGGCGATGGAGCGGGTGCCGCGCACCACCCGTGGCCAGGCGGTCGACGCGCTGTCGTCGCAGGCGACGGTGGCTGGCTACAAGGCCGTGCTGCTGGGTGCCGGGAGGTTGAATCGCCTCTTGCCGATGATGACCACGGCGGCAGGCACGTTGACTCCGGGGAAGGCGCTCATTCTCGGTGCCGGCGTGGCAGGGTTGCAGGCCATCGCGACGGCGAACCGGTTGGGGGCGGCGGTGTCGGCCTTCGACGTGCGAGCGGCGGTGAAGGAGCAGATCCAGTCGTTGGGCGCGAAGTTCATTGAAATCGAAGGGGTGTCGAACGCCGAGGGCACCGGTGGCTACGCCAAGGAGGTCGGCCAGGACGACCAGGCGCGCATCCTCTCAACCCTGAACAAGCATGTTCCTCAGGCCGACCTGGTCATCACCACGGCGCAAATTCCCAACAAGCCGGCGCCGCGGCTCATCACCAAAGAGATGGTGCTGGCGATGAAGTACGGCTCGGTCATCGTGGACCTGGCCGCCGAGACTGGCGGTAACTGCGAGCTGACCCAAGTGGGTGAGGAGGTCATCACCCCGAACGGAGCCATCGTCATCGGGGCGCGGAACCTGGCGGCGACCATGCCGTTCCACGCCAGCGCGATGTACGCCAAGAACGTGCTGACGCTGATGCTTCTGTGCATCACCAAGGAGGGCACTCTGGCGCTGAACCTCCAAGACGACATCGTGGCGGCGATGCTCACCACCCTCGATGGCGCCATTCGCCACCCTTGATCGAGAAGGATTCACCATGGAACTCGTATTTGCCGAACTGTTCATCTTCGTGCTCGCCGGCTTCGTCGGCTACCAGGTCATCACGCGGGTCCCCCCGCTGTTGCACACGCCCTTGATGTCGGCGACCAACATGATCTCCGCCATCTCTCTGGTGGGCTCCATCGTGGTGGCGGGGAGCCATCGCAATGAGCTCTCGACGGTGCTGGGCACCATCGCGGTGACCGCGGCCACCATCAACTTCGTCGGCGGCTACATCATCACCGACCGAATGCTGAAGATGTTCCACCCCGAGAAGAAGAAGGAAGGGGTGGCCAAGTGAACCTCGCTCCCGTGCTCGCCGTGGCGGCGGTCGAAGCTGTCGCGGACCCCATTCGGCTGAGCTTCATTTCCATTGCCTACCTGGCGGCGTCGATTTCCTTCATCCTCGGCTTGCGTGGTCTGACCAAGCCAGACACGGCCCGTCGAGGGATGCAGCTGGCCCTGTTTGGCATGCTGGCGGCCATCGCCGGCACGCTGGTGAACCACCACATCGTCTCGTACACCATGGTGCTGGTGGGCATGGCCGTGGGGACCATCATCGGCTGGCCGCTGGGCACTCGGGTGGCGATGACGCAGATGCCGCAGCGCATCGCCATCTCGCACCTGTTTGGGGCCTTGGCGGCGAGCCTGGTGGGCATCGCCGAGTACTACTCGCACATTCTCGAGGGAAGCGTGCCGCGGGCGCAGATGGCGGCGTTGGGCTTCGAGGTGCTCTTCGGCTCGCTCACGGTGTCGGGAAGCTTCATGGCCTTCGGCAAGCTCCACGAGATTCTCCCTGGCCACGCCATCACCTTCAAGGGGCAGAACTTCGTCAACCTCATCATCTTCGGGAGCGCGACTGTGCTCTTGGTGTACCTGGTGGTTGACCCTTCGGCGACCTGGGCCTTCTACACGATGGTGGGCATTGGTTTCCTCTCGGGCTTCACGCTGGTGTTGCCCATCGGTGGGGCCGACATGCCGGTGGTGGTGTCGCTGCTGAACAGCTACGCCGGGCTGGCGGCCTCGGCGACTGGTTTTGCCATCGGCAACCCGGTGCTCATCATCGCCGGCGCGCTCGACGGGGCCTCGGGCTTCCTGCTGTCGGTCATCATGTCGAAAGCGATGAATCGCTCGTTCAGCAACGTGCTGTTCGGTGCCTTCGGGAGCACGACGAAGGCGGCGCTGAGCGCGGGGGCCAAGGGCGAGATGAAGGAAGTGACGATGGAGGACGCGGCGCTGGCGCTCCGGTATGCGAAGAGCGTGGTGGTGGTGCCGGGGTATGGGTTGGCGGTGGCGCAGGCGCAGAAGACGGTGGGTGAGCTGGCGGAGCTCCTCGAGGGCCATGGGAATCAGGTGCGGTATGCGGTGCACCCGGTGGCAGGCCGAATGCCGGGGCACATGAACGTGCTCCTCGCCGAGGCGAACATCTCGTGGGAGAAGATCGTCGAGATGGAGGAGATCAACGGCCAATTCCACGACGTGGACGTGGCGGTGGTCATCGGGGCGAACGACGTGGTGAACCCGGCGGCGAAGAACGACCCGGCGAGCCCGATTTATGGAATGCCGATCCTCAACGTCGACCAGGCCCGGCGCATCTTCGTGCTCAAGAGAGGGAAGGGGGCGGGGTTCGCGGGGATCGAGAATGATTTGTTTGTGGATGAGAAGACGTCGTTGTTGTTCGGTGATGCGAAGTCGACGCTCCAGCGGCTGGTGACGGAGATGAAGACGTTAGGATAACGAGGGGGCTGAGGCACCGAGGAGCCTGAGGCACCGCTCATCCGCAGTGGAACGGACTCCACCTATGGGCGTCTCCTTCGCCCACTCCCCCTGCCCTCGCCCGCCGGGCGAGGGGGCCCGCTCTCAGGGCCGCGGGGCCCTGGACGACGCCCTGGCGAAACGTTTCGTCTTGGGTGGCTGAACGTTGGATGGGCGTGGCGGCTCGTCCGGGCCTCCACCACCGCCCCAGTTCACCCTGACTCGAGAGCTTCAGGGCTCAGGCAATGCCCTCGGTCTTGGGCCCTCTGCTGGTCAACCACACTCGTGGACCCGTTCCCCGCCGCCGAGGCGAGACATGCTCGTCTCAGCGCAGTTGTCAGCTTTGATGAGGCGTCGAAAACCTTGGGGCCAGACTGCTGAGGTCACTCTCCGTGCCGGCTCCGTCGCGTCGCGCGGGCTTGGGTCCCCTGCCTGCGTCCGAGGGGCTCGTTGTGCTCGCCCCGGAGCCCACTCCAGAAGCCACCGCCCCAGCGACGTCCAGTTGACGCTCGATGAACTCAAGGCGCACCGGGGCCGCGGTCGCTCTCGTGCCGAGCAACTCCACGAGTACCTCACCCGCTTCAAGGACGCCGTGCACTACGACGCCTTCAAGGCGGCCGGGTTGCCCATCGGCTCAGGCGAAATCGAAGCCGCGCATCGCATCGTCCCCCAGAAACGGCTGAAACTTGCGGGCGCGTGGTGGAGCGAGGGCACCGTCAACCCGATGCTCGCGCTCCGAGTCCTGCGCGCCAACGGATGGCGGAGCGAATTCTGGGCCAAGCGAGAGGCGGCCTGAATCGCGCGCGCCTTCGCCCCCAAAGCGAACGGACTCTCTCGGACGCCCTCATTTCATCGATTGGTTTGGATCACACCCGCGGGAGGCGCAGTCGTTCGCCGCGCTCGACGACGCGGCCCGGGGGGATCTCGAGCTGCCGCTCCACCTGGAAGAGCGTCTCCACGCACGGGACGAGGCGTCGTCGAGGCGGGCGACGGCCACCAGGGACGACGCGACGGAGCGGGCTCGGGTCGAGCGCATGCAGCGTGAGCTGGAGCGGAAGTGCGCGGTGGTGGACCAGCTCGCGGCGACGGAGCGGCCTCTGT
>PMBV01000085.1 GCA_003153055.1 Myxococcales bacterium | reverse complement strand
GGGGAACGTACGGGAGCTCGAGAACTGCGCGCGATATCTTCTTTGCACCCAGGCCGGGAAGACCATCGGCCCTGACCAACTGCCGCTGCTCTCGGCGCACATCCCAGCGGACCCACAGGGCGTCCCTGCTCCAAGCCAACCGGCCCCGACTCAGCTGCCGAGCACCGGGTCCTTCAACGTTGCCAAACGAGAGGTCGTTCGGGCGTTCGAGCGCCGATTCCTCGAGGAGGCCCTAGCGCGACATGACGGGAATGTTTCGGCAGCCGCTCGGTCCGCGGGGAAGCACCGGCGAGCCTTCTTCGAGCTCATGCGAAGGAATGGCCTGACGGAGAATTGAGCCGACCTCCTTGAATCGGGGAGGCCAGTGCAATTGGGGGCGGTCAGAGCGCTTCCTGGCGAACCCCACCGCTCCAGAAGTAGTTCCCGTTGGTGTCGCGGTACCAATTGCCATTCCCGTTCACGACCTCCCCGTCCGTCACCCAACCCTCGTAGGGGAGCATGGTGCCTGGAGACACGACCTGAACGCGTTCGGCGTACCGGCTTGGAGCACCCCTTCGAATGCAGAGCCGAGCCGCGGCGACGGCTTGCCCCGGCGCGGTGACGAAAGTGGGTGGGGCACGATGGGCATCGCCACTGCAGATCCCGAACTCCGCCACGACGTCGCGCAGGAGGTGATCATAGGTCCTGCGGCTGGTCGCCAGCCCGGTGACCGGATCAGTCCTCCTGGCGGGATCCAGGAAGAAGTGACCGACGATCGACATCGCCGGATCGAGCTCGAAGCTGTGACAGAGGCAGGCGAGAACCCAGACGTACTTCCGGTAGGCCTCGTCGGCGTCGATCTTCCCGCCGTAGCAGTACTCCACGCCGATGGCGGCATCGTTGGCGTTGTACCCGTACAGCTGGTTGTCGGAGGGAACGTCGTAGATGACATGCCAGGCCTTCTCCGGCGCCTGGGTGAGCGCGGGTATGCACTCGAGGATCTCCTGGTCGTCGACGAAGATGTGCGCCGAGGCGCTCTCGTCGTTGCTCGTGCGTGCGTAGTAGGCAACGTTGCCCGCCGCCGTGGAGCCCGGATTCCCGCTGTCGTGAGCAACGATGAACTTCACGCCTGGTGTGAGCGGGTCGCCCGGCCGGCGTTTGGATGGCTTGGGGAGGTATCGCGGCGTCACGATGTACCGCATCTTGAAGCTGTTCGCTGTCATGATGGGTTCACCCGACGGGCGGGACGACCTCGAGCGAACCCGGGTCCACCCGCAGTGCCGAAGCGACGCCGGCGGCAGGACCTGACGCTGACAGAGCAGCCACCTTCGGGGGCGGCTGTTCCTCCGAAGCGACCTCGGTCGATGACGCTGGCAGGCTCTTGCGGATGAACCCCTCGATGAAGTCGGCTCCGGCATAGCCGATACCGATGAGGAGAAGAATCTGATCCGAACTCATGGCGCCGAGGTTCACCTTGGCAGGGAGAATCCCTAGGGCACCAGCCACGAACCCGATGAGGATACTCAGGAAAAGCGTACTCGTATTGAACGCCTCGCCGAACGACTGCTTCTGGTGAAGCGCTTTGTCATTGAGCTTCTTCATTCCCACCACAATCCGGATCAACTGCCCGAGAGCCCCGAAAAGGCCCCCGACCAACAGCTGCATGATCCAGTTCTGAGNNGCTCTGTCATTGGATGCCTCGGCTCTTCTTTATGCGAGTAGTTCCGCCTTACCGCGCCGCGGGCAGTGGCCAGCAAACGACGTGCCCGCAACTGAAGACGAAGACCCGGGAGAACGTGCGTCTACGGCCTGTCAAAGCCCGCGGCTTGCCAACCTTGAAGCGCAATAGGGGTCGGACAAAAGAGTCCACCCCAGGCCAATCTCGTCCACCGCGCTCCGAGTTGACCGGAGGAAGCGCATTCCACTGCCGGGTTCTACTCCACGGTCAGGCACCGCCCCGCGCCTGGGCCCGAGCGCGGTCGAGGAGCAAGGAGATGCCGAGCTTCCGGGCCCAGGCCGTGAGGTACGCGTCGCTCAGCCTCGTCCCCTGGACCCGGAGGATCTCCACCACGTCGCGGAGCTGCCGGATGCTCGCTTCACCGCCCGCCTGATACCAGAGCAGCTTGCGAAGGACCGAGTCCTCGGGTGATTTGATCATCAGGAGCTGGCCGGGGAGCACCTCCCAGCGCTGCCGCCTGACGAGCTCCTCGGCGTCGTACTCGCCGTCCTTCACGATGAACAGGTCGATGCGGGTGACCGTCGGGAGGTGGAAGATGTTCCAGCTCCCCTTCTGGCGCACCGCCTCGAGCAAAGCCCTAGGCTAGCTCGGCGTTGACTGTTTGAGGTGTCTTCACGAGAGCGCCCAAATCAGCACGCATCCGTCATCTCCGCCGGTGAACATGCGGGTTCCATCAGCAGTGAAGGAAATGGCGTTCACTCGCCCGGCGTGAAATGGCGTTGCTTGATTGAGTTCAAATTGGCCATCTGGAAATCGTACGAGTTCGACGAAGCCCGACCACAGGCCCAAACCGACACTCATGCTGTTTGGACGGAAGCGAACTTGCCAATAGTAGTCGGAGCGCGTGTTGAGGAGCTCGGGCAGAATCGGCTGGTCTGTCAGCAGATCCCAGAGCCCAGCTCCTCCTTTCCGGGCGACGGCAGCAAGGTACCGGCCAGTCGAATCGAACGCCATTGAGCGGGCATGCGTGATCGCGCTGGCCACGCGCTTCACGACTGTGCCAGTATGAACATCATAGACGAGGATCCACCCCGACTCTACACCGGATGCCGCAACAGTGTTGCCGTCGGGACTGAGCGCACATGCAGGCGGGGTGATGGCCCGAGTTTCGGGAAGCGGCTCCGTTGGCAGTGTGAACAGAACGTGTTCTCGCTCCACATCCCAGACAACAGTGCGCGTTCCACCCACAATGAGCCGATTGCTGTGTTGGGCGAACGATATCCACTTGGTGAATCGGACGTCCGGCCTTGCCACGCCCGCCGTGCTCCTTCTGAGTCGATCATAGAGCGCTAAGCGCTGCTCGCCGTCCGAGTAGGCGACGAGTCGTCCGTCTGGTGAAAAGCAGCCTGCGAGGGGAAACACGCCCTTGCCGCTGATGAGCGCCGTATCCAGTGAGCCCCCATCAAGAGTCCAAAGCCCCAGAGCCAGGCCAGCGTTGTCGTCACCCTGCTGGCCAACTAAAAGGACGTCTCCTGCGGGGCTGACGTCAACGACAGTCACGCCGCCTCTAAGTGTCGTATCGAAGAGAATTGGGGTGGCGCCTGTCTGCATTTTGTGGTCCTAATTGGCTAGATGGGCTGGCCGGTCGGCGGCGGCGCGTCACGGAAGGACTCGCCGTCGATCTCCTTAGCGATCTCTCCCCCGCCCTGCGCGTATACGCTCGTGAAAGCCTTTCCGACCCACGGGACGTAGCGGCCCTTTGTGCGCGCAGCATTGTCTCGCTTCGTAATATATCGGAGATTCTCACACTCGGAAAGGGTCCAGCGTCCTTGATCGTTCCCGTCGTTGCCCCCCTGCGACTCCCAGTGCTCGGCAAGGGAGTCTATGTGGTCGACCTCGTATTCCGTTCGTCTAACGTGGTCTAACGTGATGTTCTCGATGGTAGCACCATCTGGGACGCAGAGCCGTTTCACTAGCTGATCCCAAGCGGTCTCAGCCGCGGGCCGGTTCGCCGTGCGGTTCTTGATGATCTGCCCAACGCGGGATGCGACGTCGAGCGCACCCTCGGCGGCCACCTGGGCACGAGTGCGACTCCAACTACTTCCTCTGATGTACAGCTTGGCGCGAACGTCGTACCCTGGCGGAAGGTAGCGTTTGTCGAGAGGCCTGCCTTTGAAATCCCGGAAGGCCTGGATTCCGTCGGCCCCCAGGTGGCCAAGGATATTTGCGATCTGGGTGAGGCGAACCTCCGACCAGGATCTGAAGTCCTGCTTCTGGTCTGCCGTTGCCTTCCAGTCGTTCAGCATGGAGCGAACCATCTCTCGTGCGCTGTCCAGATCAGCCGTAATCCGTTCTCGTGTCTCGGCGGACCGTGACACGTCTGCCACGACCTCCGTCCGTGCCTGCGACAACATGGCCAGAATCTCGGACTCTCGATCACTCGCAATCCGTACCTGGACAAAATCGCCATGCGCGATCGCCGTTACGGTGTGCCCTTCTTTGGGTAGCGAGAATTGCGCGACCGCTGTGTCGGTAGCGCGATTTCCGCCCTCCGTCGTGCTGTGCTTCGACCCAAACCCCACCACGGCCAGCAGCGATTTCCCCTTCTCGATGAGCCACACCAACGCCTGTTCGATGAGCCCCAAGATCCACCCTTGGAATTTGCCCACCTGATTCGCGATCTTCCCTGGCAGGTCCCCAAACCCCAGGTAGTCCGCGATGAACGAGATGACCGGTGCGATGAGCATCACCAGCGCCTTCTCCACCGCGCTCGCGAACCCGCCGAGACTCCCGGCGAGTACGTCCGCCACGCCGTTCACCACCGTCTCGACCAGCGAGAAGATTCTCGCCGCGTTCTCGAAGATCCACTTGAGCACCCGGTAGATCGCCTCCAGCGCCTGGAGGATCGCGCCCACCGGATTGAACAGCATCAGGATCCGCACCGACGCGGCCTTGATGATGGCCGACACCATGAAATCCACGGCCATCTGAATGACCTGATCGAGGATGGCCTTCGGGTCTAGCTTCTCCTTGATCATCTCGAAAATGCCGCTCGGCCCCTTTTCGATGAGGAGCGACAGCATCGAGTACACCTTCTCCGCCAGCGCCACGTTCTTCTCGCCCAGGTGCTTGGCGAGGAGCCCGCGGATCCTCGCCCAGGTGATGCCCATGAGCTGCAGCAGGAACGTGACGATGCTCTTGAGCGACAAATCCTTCGGGATCTCCACCCCGACGTCACCCAGCCCGCCCAGCAGCCAGTTGATGAACCCCTTGAGCAAATGCCCGGGGAAGTTGTCGAAGAACTGGGAGAAGCCTTTGCCGAGCCCCTTGAGCAAGTTCTCGGCGAACTTGAGCGGATCCTTGGCGATGTCGTTGATGACCTGCTTGATCTTCGCCGCCACCGCCCAAAACGACGCTGGCGGAATTCCCAATATCTCGAGCAGCCCCTCGATAATGAACTTGGTCGGGTCCTCCTTGAACTTGGCGATCGCGTCGGCGATTCGGCCGACCAGCCCGCCGGCCTTCTCTCGCAGCGCCCCGACCTCCGCGCGGACCTCGTCGACCGCCTGGCTCGCGCGGCTCATCAGGTCCTTGTTGAAGTTGTCCCTGGCCGCGATGGCTTGGTCGTGGAGCTGGTCGAGCTTCTGGTCGAACTTCGCCTGCTCCTGCGTCGCCCAGCCCCTCAGGGACTCCGGAAGCTCGGCGAACTTCTTGGCGATCTGATCGCGAGCGCTCTTGATGAGGGCATCGCAGGTTGCGATGACCGTGTTGACCTGAGCGGAGATCTCCTTCAGCTTCGTGATGACGCTGTTCCCGAAGTTCGCCTCGGCCAGGTCGTACGCGTCCACCGCCCAGCGCGGCAGCCCCGTGACGACGTCCCACAGGGAGAGGACCGCGCCCCCGACGCCCTCGTGCCGCTTCTCCACGTTCTTCTCCACCACGTCGAGGTCCGCCTTGAACTTCTTGACGTAGAGGTCCTTCGCCTTCTCCCAGCTCTCCATGGCCCTGGCCGCCAAAGGCTTGAGCTGGGCGTTCACCTGCGTCTGCGCGGTGGTGAAGATCGACTGCGCCTCGGCGCTCACCTTCGAGCGCATCGACTCTTCCGACCCCACCATTCCCTTCTGCTGTGAGGTCGTCGAGTGAGCCGCGCCCTCGCGCGTCTGGGTGAGCGCCGCGAGAGCCTGTGCCTGGAGCCCGGCCATGTCGGCCTCGGCCTTCGCGAGCGCCTCCTTCTGGCCTGCCAGCGCCTTGGTGGGGTCCTCCTTCGCGGTCTTCTCGAGGTCCCCCTGCGCGTCTCGTGCGTCGGCGATCGGCCCGCTCTTCACCAGCCGCGCCGCCTCGGAATTCATCCCTGCGCCCTGGATCTCCTTCGCGTTCGCCTCGGCGTCCGCCTTGAGAGACACATCCCCGGGGGGAATGGCGTCGGGCTTCGCCGTCTTCGCGTCGATCGGTGCCGTCTGTGCAGGCGGCGGCTGCGTCGCGAGCTCCGGCGCCTTCTGGGGCGGCGCGGCCTCCGGGGGACGGTTGACGGCCTCATAGTTGCCCTGGACCTTCTGGGCTTCGCTCTGCACCGTCGAGTTCAGCTGATTGCCGGCGTTCATCGCTTCCGCCGCCGGCTCGGCCTTCATGAGCGCGTCCTGGTCAACCGGCCGCTTGTCCCTGATGATCTGCTGAATTCGCTCGCAGAGCTTGACGATCTCCGGGCTGGGAGCCGACTGGACCTCCGCGATGAGCGCGGCCTGCGCCTTGGCGTTGGCCTCGACGGCTGGGGTCGTCACCGCGCCACGCGCCGCCGCCACCTGCGCCGCCCCGGCCGGAAGCGCCGCCTGCGCCGCCGCCTTCCCGCCGGCCCTCGACTGCACGCCCTGCACCCGTCTCGTGGCGGCCGCCGAGAGCCCTCGAGGCGGCTCGGGCATGTGGAGCTTCACCGAGTGGCCGCCGCGCACCGACGCCTTCCCCGCTTCACGAGCGGCCCCCGCTTCGCCGGTGCCCTCCACCCTACCTGCCGTCTTCGCATCGTGGGGACCAGCGTCCGCATGGGCTTGCTTCGCGGCTGCGGCACCCGCAACTCGCTTCGTGCGCGTACCTGCGACGGGCGCGGTGCCTCCGGATGACCTCGCCCCGCGTCCCGCCGGAGCTCGCCCATCAGTTTGAGCACCTCCTTGTTGCCCGCGTGCTGCCACCTCCGCTCCGGCTGGCGCCTCGGCCAAAGTGGCGACCGAGGCCTGCTCAGGTCGGTGCCGTCGCGCGAGAGCCGCGTTTCCCAGCGCCGCCTGCGCGACGCCCGGATCCCCGCCCGCGCCGTGCCACGACAGTGGACCCGCACGAAGAGCGCGCCTCCCCATGGCCTGGTTACCCAAGGACGCTTGCGCCGCCCGAACGGGCGTCTCCGCAGTCGAACGCGTCGTCGCGATCGCCGGCGGGCGTTCGGCGTCGAGCTCATCGCTCTGTCGCGTGTCGGTAAGCCAGTCTCGACCGGGATCCTTCTGAACGCCGGCCGTCTGCGTCGTGCTCATCCGCACCTCGAACCGGTTGCCATTGCAGCGGCGGCCACAAGCCAATGTCGGCAATGGATAGCAAGGCCTGTGCCTTGGCAGGAGCATCTGATGACCCAGCACTACCCCTTGCTTGACCTCGATAGGACAATCACCTTCGAGCGGCGGGGTGGACATTTTTGTCCATGCTGGGATGTTCTTGTCCGACACCTCACGCTTCCGTCTCGCTCGCAAACGCGCGCTCCCCCGCGAAGCGCCCGCGACGAAGTTCGGCACGCCCGTTGCTCAGTACCAGCTCACGCCGGACACATCGGCGCAACCTCGGGGGCTTCGTTGGCGGACTTCACGGCAATCGCAGACGTCTCTCAGACGCTTGTGGATCTCCTCACGGAGTCGCTCGCCAACCTGGGCACGTCAGTGCAGCTCAACGATCTTCAGAAGGCACCCCCGGCCTCCAATCTTCTCACGCTCTTTCTCTTCCAAATACGCGAGGACGGCCATTCCCGCAACCGGCCTCCGGAGGTGCGGCCAGCAGCAACCGGCGTCACCATCAAGCGACCTCCGCTGACCATCGTCGTCCAATACCTCCTCACTCCCTGGGCGACCAACCACGACGACAACCAGCGCATCCTCGGCCAGACGATGCGCACGCTGCACGACAACGCCATCATCTCGGGCCCGGCGCTTCGCGGCTCTCTCCTCGCAGTCCAGGAGCCGATACACCTCGCGCTGGTCCCCCTGACGCTCGAGGACCAGCTCCGCGTTTGGCACAGCATCAACCAGCCCTATCGCCTCTCCCTTCACTACGAAGCGCGCATCATTCGCATCGACTCGCTCATCTCCTCTACCTCGGCCGTCGCCCAGTCGCGCAGCATCGCACCCGCTGACCAGGAGCTGCCCCAGTGATCGAGCGCCTCGACACGCCCACGCGAGTGTGGAGGCCGTCCCTTCGCCTACAGGCCTTCCGGCCGTGCTCGCTCGTCATTCAATTCGTGGACGTCTTCACTGGCGATGACCCGATCGAACGCCCCCGCCTCGTCCTCGAACGGGAGCGGTCATCGGGCGCCTTCGTTGCCGTCCGCCAGAAGCCCGCCGTCTCCGCCCGTGGCCTCCTCGCCTACTTCGGCCTCGAGCACCGAAAGTCCGCCGCGGGCCTGGCGCCAGTGCGCTACCGAATCTCCATCGAGTCTGACCTGTACATCGCAAACTTCCGCAAGGCCAAAGACTTCGAAACCACCCTCGTCGCGCCCTACGACGACGTCTCGGTCCCGGCGTCGCCGCCCGCGGAGCCCCTTCGGATCGATCTGGTCCCGTCTCCCGCCTACCGCTTCGAGCCGTTCGTGCCTGTCGTCCACGGCCTGGTCGTTGACTCCAATGGGAGGCAAGTGCCTGATGCGCTCGTCAGCGAGAGCACCAACGCCAGCGTACTGACCGACGCGCAGGGCTCGTACTCGCTCCCCCTTCGGCTGGTGCCCGCGGGCAAGCAGTGCCCCATCGACGCCAGGGACCGCCTCGGCCGAACCGGCACCGCGCTCATCACCCTCCCCTCGTCGTTGTATTCGTCTGTCACCATCACCCTCACTGATCCCCGACCTGCAACCCTAACCCGACACAAGAGGAGCTCACATGCCTGAGTATCTGAGCCCAGGCGTCTACGTCGAAGAGGTCGACGCCGGCCCCAAGCCCATCGAAGGCGTTTCCACCAGCACCGCAGGCGCAGTCGGGGTCACCGAAAAGGGACCAACCGACGGGCCTCCCATTCTTGTCACCAGCTACGCCGACTTCCAGCGTACCTTCGGCGATGTCCTCCCAGAGCCTGATCCCTCCATCATCGCCCGTTGGAAGGACCGCGTCTCCGGTGGCCACTTCTGGCGCTTCCCCTTGGCGGTGAAGGGCTTCTTCGACAACGGAGGCCAGCGCCTCTACATCAAGCGAGTCGTCGCAGGCACCGCTCTGCCCGCCGAGATTCAGTTCAAGACAGGCACCGCGACGCTCGCGACCCCGCCCGGCGCTGAGACCTGGAGCATGGGGGCCGCGGCCGACCCCAACACCCTGAGCTTCGAGGCCTCCGCATCGGGAGACTGGGGCAACCAACTCGCGGTGCGGGTACGCCCAATGGTAGCAGCCAGCCTGCCCCTGCTCGCCAACCCCGAGAGCCTCGCCAACCCAGTGAGCAAGACCACCCTGTCCGCGGACGTCCTCAAGGACGCCACGGCGGTGAAGCTCACTTCGAGCACTGGCTTCAGCCCCGGAGACAAGCTGCGAATCAACGGGAAGTACTACATCCTCGGCGCTTCCGGGGCGATCGTCCCTCCGGCAGCGGAGGATCTCCCCGCGGGGACGCCCGTCACGCGCATGCGCCTCGCCGTCGACCCGGCTTCCCTGCGGACCCTCGTCGTCGCCAACGCTTCGCGCCTCTACGAGAACGCGTTGATCGAGCTCGATGATGGCGCCGGGACCACGCAGTACACGAAGGTCGTCTCGATGACCGGGTCGACCATCACCATCGCCGTCGACCTCGCCGCCGGCGCTTTCCATGAAGGCGACGTCATCCGGCTCATCGAGGCGCGCTGCGAAGTCCGCTATCAGTCCGACACGCAGAAGCCGGCCGAGCTCGAGCTCTTCGAGAACCTGCGCATCTACGACGACGGAACCCCGAGCTACCTCGTCACGCGCATCAACCGGGACTCGAGCTTCGTCAGAGTGAGCGCCGATGCCGCCTGGAAGGCCACTCAGCCCGACCTTTCCAAGTTCCCTGTCGCGGTGAGCCCTGACGCCTCCGGCTGGGTCGCGCCAACCACGCGTGGCGACGACAAGATCGCCAGCCTCTCGACGGACGATTTCGTCGGTGTCGACCTCGGCCCCGGGAGCCGCACCGGTATCTGCGCGCTCGAGGACATCGACGTGATCAGCCTCTGCATGGCGCCGGGCATCTGGGCCAAGGACGTCCACAGCGCCCTCATCACCCATTGCGAGAACCTGCGGTACCGGTTCGCCATCATCGACCCGCCGCCCTCCGAGTACCTCGACCTCGCCCATCGACTCGACGCCGACACCATCAAGGGCCCGGTCGACACCAAGTACGCGGCCATCTACTACCCCTGGCTGCTGGGCCGGGACCACGTCGCCAAACAAGACGTGCTCCTGCCTCCATCGGGGCACGTGGCTGGCATTTACGCGCGTTCCGACGTCGAGCGCGGAGTCCACAAGGCCCCCGCGAACGAGGTGGTGCGCTCCATCTCTGATCTCGAGATGGGCATCACCAAGCGCGAGCAAGACGTCCTCAACCCCAAGGGCGTCAACGCCCTGCGCTACTTCCCCGAGCGCGGATACCGGGTGTGGGGCGCGCGCACGCTCTCGTCGGACGGCTCGTGGAAGTACGTCAACGTCCGGCGGATCTTCATCTTCATCGAAGCATCCATCGACGTCGGCACCCAGTGGGTGGTCTTCGAGCCCAACGACGAGCGGCTCTGGGCACGAGTTCGCGCGACCATCTCGGGGTTCCTCGAGACACAGTGGCGCGAAGGCTTGCTCCAGGGCGTGACCCGCGAGGAGGCGTTCTTCGTCAAGTGCGACCGCACCACCATGACCCAGGCCGATCTCGATAACGGCCGCCTCATCTGCGTCATCGGCATCGCCCCGGTGAAGCCCGCCGAATTCGTCATCTTCAGAATCCAGCAGAAGACGCTCGATCAGAAGGCCTGAGCTTCATTTCCAACTTCAAGAGCGAGCGCGAGGCGTAGGCGCTCGAGGAGAAATCCATGGCGCCTGTTCCACGACCCGATCCGTATGCTGTCTACAACTTCCAAATCATCATCAACGGAGTCTCCGACGACGGGAAAGCCGCGAAGGGCGCCTTCTCCGAAGTCACCGGCCTCGACATGGAGGTCGCGCCGATCGACTACCGCACCGGCGCTGAGGACATCGTCGTCCGCAAGCTGCCCGGCCTGAAGAAGTTCCCAAACCTGGTCCTCAAGCGCGGCATCATCGGCGAGGTTGCGCTGTGGAATTGGATCAAGAAGGGCGCCGACGGGCAGATCCAACGCACCTCCGGCTCGGTGGTGCTGATGGACGAGAACCACCAGGAGGTTCAGCGCTGGAACTTCCAACGCGGCTGGCCGGTGAAGTTCGCCGGGCCGCAATTGGGCGCGGCAAAGAACGAGGTCGCGCTCGAGTCGCTCGAGATCGCCCACGAGGGTCTCTACATCGATGTCTGACTCGCTCCAAGAGACACCTCGGAGCCCAGGGGTGACGTTCGAGGTCCGGCGCACCACGCCGGCACCGTCACCCCTGCGCACCGACGTCGCCGGGGTCATCGTCCGCGCCGAGCGTGGCTCGATGAAGCTCGACTCGGCGGGCCGCGCGCTGCCCGTTCGAGTCTCCGGCCGTCGCGACTTCGAGGCCACCTTTGGAGCGTTGGGAGACGACGTCTCTGGCGCGGCGGTGAAGGGCTACTTCGACAACGGTGGCGAGGTCCTCTGGGTGGTGCGAATCGGCGGCCTCCGCCCAGACGACCCGCTGGTCCCCGAGGACCGCGCGGCCTGGAGCCCTCTCGACGTAAGTGCCTCGAAGGGGAACCTCGAGGGCGCCAAAGTCCTCCGCGTCCTCGCGACGAGCGAGGGTGCCTGGGCGAACGGCCTCGAGGTAACGATCGCGCTCCGCACCGGCGCGACTCCGACTGGGACGCCGATGGCCGACGTCCTGGTCCTCCGGAACGGAAGGATGATCGAGCACCTCCTTAGCCTCGACCCGAAGCAGTTCATCGAAGAGGTCAATGGCCGAAGCGCGCTCATCCAGGTGGAGTTGGTCGAGTCCATGTCGCGGGAGCCCCTCTCCGAGCGCTATTCGACGTTCGAGTGTCGACTCCAAGACGGCAAGTCAGTGCAGCCCACCCACTCGGTCTACAAGCGAGCCGCCCGAGCGCTCCTCGAAGCCCCCGAGCCGGCCTTTCTCTTCGCGCCAGTAGTGCGCGACGACCTCGGAGACGCTGCCACCAGCTTCTACGCCGACTGGGTCGCTGGGGCCGCTGGAGCGCTCGATCGCCTCGTGCTGGTCGACCCGCCTGACAAGGCCAGCGCACCGTCGCTGCTCGGCCTCGCCGATGCCCTCCGTCACCTGCACCCCGAGCTCGCTCCGTCGTGGATCAGCTCCGCGGTGATGTACTGCCCTTGGCTCGAGGTCCCCTCCTCTGGCGCTGCCCCTCCGACACGGCCCATCCCCCCCTCGGGCCACGTCGCAGGGCTCATCAGCCGCCTCGACCGCGAGCGAGGCGCGCACCACACACCCGCCAATGCCCCCCTGACGGGCGCCGTCGACCTCGTTCTCGACTTCGACAACGCCGAGCGCGCCATCCTCACTCAGAGTGGGCTCAACACCCTGCGCTGCACCCGGGGACGCGGCGTCGAAGTCTGGGGTGGGCGAACGCTCGATCTCGACCCCTCACGCCGTTTCCTGGCGCATCGCCGGCTCCTGCACCTCTTGGTTCGCGCCATGAGGGCCGCCGCCGAGCCCTTGGTCTTCGATTCCAACACGCCCATGCTCCGCCTCACCTTCGTCCGCGCGCTCACCTCGGTTCTCCTCGAGGCCTTCCGCGCTGGAGCGCTCAAAGGCACACGCCCCGAGGAGGCTTTCCGGGTGGCCTGCGACGACGCCACCAACCCACCCGACGCCTACGAGACCGGCCATTGCGTGGCCGAGGTCGACGTCGCGCCCGTCGCGCCCATGGAATTCATTCACCTCGTCATCACGCTGTCTCAGGACGGCTCTCTTCAGGTGTTGGAATGAGCGACGATCTCCCACTCGGTGCATTTCGCTTCTTCGTCAGCCTCGACGCGGCGGACGCCTACCTCCCGGCCGCGCAAGCCCAGCTCGTGCCGTTCGTCTCCGCGGGCGCCTTCGAGCAGTGCAGCGGCTTGTCCGCCGACCTCGAAGTCCTCACCTACCCGGAGGGAGGCTGCAACGGCTTCGTTCACCAGCTCCCGGTTCGACACTCCTGGGGCCGGCTGACGCTGCGCCGAGGCCTCATTCGAGATCGGCTCCTGTGGAAGTGGTACGAGGCCGGCCTGTCCAACTCGCTCGGAGCCCGCCGTGATGGGGCGATCCTCGCGCTCGACGAGCTGGGCCGGCCGGTGTTGTCATGGACCTTCCGCGGCGGTCTGGCAGCCAAGTGGAAGGGCCCCGACTTCGCCGCGATGAACAACGCCATCGCCGTCGAGTCCCTCGAGATCGCACACCAGGGCCTCGAAGAAGTCTTGCTCGCCTGACAACTCAACCCAAACGCCCATGGAGGCCGCGGTGATTACCATTCAGAATGTCGACGTGACCTTCGAGGTCGAGGGCGACGACAGCCAGCTCTTCCTCAAGCACTTCTTGCCGGCGGTGAATCGCTGGTATCGCGAAGTCAAACACCGTGAGCACGCCGAGCACGAGAGCCGAGAGGATCAATCCCTCGCACCTCCACCCAAGCGATGACAACCGCCATCCTCACCGCGCGCGGACCATTGAGCCACGCCGCCATCGAAATCGTCTACCCGGAGAGCTTCCCTCCGGTGGTGATTCCCTTGCGGTTCAACCCGACGGAGTACCAGCTCCAGAAGAGCAACTCGTTCCAGGAGATTGCCATCCCTGGCCTCCAGGCACCGCCCATTCAATACATTCGAGGGAACTCCGAGAAGCTGGCCGTCGAGGTCCTCGCCGACACGACCGACAGCCTCGAGGACGTTCGGACGAAGTACGTGAAACAAGTGCGCGACCTCCTGGAGATCAACAAGGACCTCCACGCGCCGCCCATCGTCAGGTTCACCTGGGACAAGGAGATCTTCAAGGGTGTCCTCGAGAGCTTCCAGGTCACCTACACGCTCTTCTCTCCCGAAGGCGCGCCCCTGCGGGCCAAGATGTCGCTCTCGTTCAAGGAGTACCGGCCGGTCGAGGTACAGGTGAAGGAGCCGCCGCGGCAGTCACCCGACTTCGACAAAGCATACGTCGTCCGCTACGGAGACTCCCTGGCCTCGCTCGCGTTCTCTGCATACAAAGACGCGACTCAGTGGAGGAAGATCGCCACGGCCAACGCCCTCCTCGACCCGCGACGCCTCGCGCCAGGCCTCGTGCTCAAGATCCCCAAGATCCGGTGACCCCATGAGCGACCCCCTCAACCTCCTGCTCGACCCCAGGCAATCACCGACCGAGTTCTACGCGCCTCGGTTCGAGATCCTGGTGCGCAATCAGCAGCTCGATCCGTCGACCCACGGCGACATCCTCTCGCTCAAGGTCGACATGGACGCGGACAACCTCGACCGGTTCGACTTCACGGTGAACAACTGGGACGATCGCACGCTCGATTTCAAGTACAGCGACAGCGACACCTTTGACGTCAACACCCCGGTCAAGGTGAGCATCGGCTACGCCGACCGGCTCGTCACCATCATGCACGGGGCGATCGAGAGCCTGACGCCCAGTTTCCCCGAGAGCGGCAGCCCGACCCTCGCCGTCGCGGGGACCAACAGCCTGAACCGCCTCCGAGGACGCAAGGCTGGCCCGAACGAGCAGAAGAAGTTCGAGAACATGAGGGAATTCGAGATCGTCCAGATCGTCGCGGCGCGAAACGGGTTGACGCCGAGGTGCGACGAGGACCAGCACCTCAACGACATCATCTGGCAACGCGACCTCGACGACGCGATGTTCCTCATGGAGCGCGCACGGCGAATCGACTTCGACCTCTACGTTCAGACGGACCCTTCGACCAGCGAGGACTGCCTCTACTTCGTCAACCCCAAAGACAAGCGAGGCTCGGGGCCGGTGCGCTCCTACGTCTTCGAGTGGGGCAAGAGCCTGATGAGCTTCAGCCCAAAGTTGAACGCCTCGCGCCAGGTCGGGAAGGTGACGGTGCGCGGGTGGAACCCGGCGACCAAGGAGCCGTTCGTCGCCACCGCGACGGCCGCGTCTCTGCCCCAGACCTCCTCAGGTGGCAAGAGCGGGCCAGACGTCGCGGGGAACAAGGGTGATGAGGTCGTCGATTCCCTGGTCACCAGCCAAACCGAGGCGCAGCGCATCGCCGACAGCATCCTCACCGAGAAGGCATACGACTTCATCACCGGGGAGGGGCGGGTCATCGGCCTCGCCGACCTCCGCCCGGGCGACGTCGTGGAGCTCAAGGGCCTGGGGACCCGGTTCTCTGGTGACTACCACCTTCGCCGGGTCAGCCACTCCGTCGGCGCCGACGGCTTCACGACCACCTTCGGAGCTCGGCGCCTCTTCGACGGAGGGCTCAAGACATGACAGCCACCACCCAGTTCCTCGGGACCTCCCTGGATCGCCGCTACTACGGCGTCGTCGTCGGCATCGTCACCAACAACAAAGACACCGCCCACCAAGGCCGCGTCAAGCTGAAGTTCCCCTGGTACGACAACGCCACCGAGACCGATTGGTGCCGCGTGGCATGCATCAACGCCGGCCCTCAGCACGGCTTCTTCGCCATCCCCGAGGAGCAGACCGAGGTGGTGGTGGCCTTCGAGCACGGAGACATGCGCCGGCCGTACGTCCTCGGGGCACTCTTCAACGGAGTGGATGCACCGCCCACCGACCGCCGCGAAGACAACCAGAAGGACGAGAAGCTCTTTCAGACGCACCAGGGCCATCGCCTCCTGCTCCGCGACACGGTGGGTGACACGTTGATCGAGTTCGAGAGCAAGACTGGCCAGACGCTCACGCTCCGCGACCAGGGGCAGAGTGGGTCGGCGGCGATCGTCGCCAAGACGAGCCAGGGTCACCGGCTCGAGCTCGACGATGGGAGCAGGAAGGTGACCCTCAAGAGCACCAGCGGGCACACGCTCGAGCTCGACGACGCGTCCAACCAGGTCAAGCTGACCAATGCGAGTGGGCAGGGCATCGTCATCGACGCGACCGGCAACGTGACGATCACCGGCGCCATGAAGGTGCACGTCAACGCGCCATCGGTCGAGCTCGGTCCAGCGGCCGCCCAGCACGTCATCCTCGGCGAGGCGTTCATGGCGCTGTTCAACATGCACACCCATGCGCTCCCTCCGGTGCTGGGCGGCTCGACGCTCATGCCTGTCGTACCAATGACGAACGGAGTGCTGTCACAAGTGACGAAGACGACCTGACTCGGAAGTACGACCTGAAAGGCTGAGCACCACCATGGGTGGAGAGTTCCTAGGCAAAGGCTGGTCGTTCCCGCTCTATCCAGACACGAGCGGCGCCTTGTCATACGTCGAGGGCGAGGAGGACATCGAGCAGGCGCTGCGGATCATCCTCATGACACGAGTGGGTGAGCGGCTCATGCGCTTCGACTTCGGGAGCGCGGTCCGCTCATACCTCTTCGCTCCCGGGAGCCCGCGATATCTCGGGCTCATCGAAGAGGCGGTGCGGGTGGCAGTCCGCGACTGGGAACCAAGAGTGGAGCTGTTGTCGGCGACCGCGGCGCCCGGTGAGCTCGATCCGTCTCGAGTGACCGTCTCCATCGACTACGTCGTGCGGAGGACCAACAACACGTTCAACATGGTCTTCCCCTTCTACGTGGGCGATCTCCAGGGAGGCTGAGATGCTCGCCGAGCTTTCACTCGATACCGTCACGTACGCGAACCTCGCCGACCTCGGCCGTCGTCGCATTCCAAGCGTGTCGCAGAACGCCTGGACGGACCACAACGCGCACGACCCGGGCATCACGCTCATCGAGCTGTACGCGTGGATGACGGAGATGACGCTCTACCGGCTCAACAAGGTGCCGGAGNNTTCGCCCCGCTTCGAGCCCGCGCCGCGAGAACGGTTCTCGCCGCGACGAGCTCGGCTCTCTCGGTTCTCAATGCTGGCCAAGTCATCACAACCATGGGCGCCGATGGCTCGAACCTCGCCTTCATGCTCGACGAAGCCATTACGGTGCTCCCCTGCACCGACGTGGCGCTCAAGACGAGCGTCTCGGGGAAGTCGCGGACGACGGACGTGTCGTTGAACCGAACCATCGTGCTCTTCCCCAACGACGGGAGCGCTGCTTCGGTCTGGCTCGACCTCACGCTCTCATCCCCCTGGCGCCCGACAGGAAGTCCGCTGTCGATCTTCTTCGAGCTCCTGGGGCCCCCCACGCTCTTGCCCCAGTGGCACCCAGACGCGCCCGAGGTTCCTCCCCCGGCGGATCTGTTGGTCCTCGCCTCGACGCCCTCGGGCACTCTGAAGCAAGTGAGCCAGTGCGACGACGGCACCGGTGGCTTCCGGCGAAGTGGCGTCATTCGGATCGCCCCACCTGATGACTGGAGCCCCACTCCGAGTGGCACGTACCAGCTGCAGCTCCACATCCCCTCGGCGACGTTCAGCGTTCCCCCTCGACTCGTCAGGCTTCAGGTCAATGCCATCCGCGCGAGCCATCGCGTTCCGGCCGTACACCTCGAGACGAAGGCCTGGCCGAAGACCCCCGGGCGCACGCTCCAGGTCCACCCTCCGTACGACGCCACCACCATCCTCACGGCAGACCGGCGCTCGGCCCCCGAATCCATCAGCGGGCCAGCGCTTCAGATACGGGAGAAGAGCGGGTGGGAATACTGGACCCTGGTGGAGGACCTCACGGCGTTCGGCCCCTCCGACCGCGTCTTCGCCATCGACGGGTCGACCGTGTCCTTCGGGGACGGGGTGAGCGGGCGCCAACCCGTTTCCATTCTGACAGACGGAACGGAGTGGCTCAGACTGGAGTACGCCGCCGGTGGCGGAGTGCAGGGCAACCTGGCCGCTGGGAGCGCGTTCTCGCCCGTTGGCAACGCGAGCTCCGACCTGCGGCTCTCGAGCATCGTGCAGGCAGTGGAGGGCCGCGACGACGAGACGCTCTCGGAGTCGCGGCAGCGCGCCGCTGGCTGGCAGACCGAGGTCACTCGCGCGGTCCTCCCGAGCGACCTCGAGACACTGGCCTGCACCACCCCGGGCGTCGCCATCGCGCGAGCCATCGCCGTGGTTGGCTTCGAGGAGTTCCAGCCAGTGAAGTCGCCCGGCGTGGTCACCGTCTACGTCATCCCCTACGCGCCGCGAGGCGGCGAGGGTGACTCGGTGGAGTCCGTCGCGGTTCCGGCCCCCATCCCAGATGCCGGGGCGCTCGCAGCGGTGAAGGCCCGGCTCTGCGCTGCCCGATTGCTGGGCTCGAACATCATCGTGCGCCCGCCCCGCTACCGCGAGGTTCGGCTGAAGTTCGAGGCGACCACGCGTTCGACGGCCGCCGCCCAGCTCCTCGCGAAGGTCGAAGCCTCGGTCTCCGCGTACCTCGATCCGCTCATCGGTGGCGACGAGGGTCTCGGGTGGCCCCTGGGCGCCGCCCTCGAGCCCTCGGCCCTCCTGCGTGTCGCCCAAGCCGTCGCCGGCGAAGGAAATCGAATCGACTCGGTGGCCATCGCTGTCGGGAGCGAGCCAACCGCGCCGGCCTGTGGACCAGTCGCCATCGGAGCCTGCTTCCTGCCCCGCCTCGCCGACGTCGCGGTCCACGCCGTCTCACTCGTCGACTCCGGGGGGCTCCGATGAGCCAGACGACACCCGAGCCCTACTCGCTCCGCGCGGCGGACATCGTGAAGGCCGTGAGAGGACGGCGCGAGAGCTTCGCCCCGGAGTGGCGACCGAGCCGAAAAGAAGACGCCGGGAATGTCTTCACTGCGGTCTTCGGCGACATGGCAAACACCGTGGCAGAGTGCGTTCGCGGTCTGCCACGAAAGGCCCAAGTCGAGAGCCTTCGCGTCGCCGGCATCGCCCCCCTCTCCGCCACGCCGGCCGAAGCGATGGTGGTGTTCACGGTCGCCGATGCCGCCCCAGAGCCGGTCGTCATCGGATCGCGCTTTCCCCTCGGCGCCGCGCCTCGAGCGGGAGGCGACATGGTGGTGTTCGAGACCGAGCGTTCCCTTGTCGCCCTTCCCGGGAAGATCCAGAGGGTCGCCTCCATCGAGGGCTCGGCGGTCCGCGACCTCACGGCCCTCAACGATGACCCGGTGCTCTCCTACTTCCCCTTCGGGACCACGCCGCGGGTCGGGTGGGCGCTGTTGTTGGGGCTGAGCACCGAGGCCGAGCCAGGGCCGTCTCTCACCCTGGGCATCGGGCTCACCGCGCCGAGCACTGGGCCGACGCCGGCGTCGAGTGGTGCGCTCTACCCGGCGCCGACCGGGCCGAGCGTGGAGCTGGTCTGGGAGGCCCTCGACGGTGGCCAGTGGCTCACCGCGGTTCCCGTTCGAGACGAGACGAACCGGCTCGCGCACAGCGGCGTCGTCGAGCTCGCGCTTCCGAATCGCTTCCGGAAGGGCACCCCGGGGGAGGCGCCAGCGGCTCCGCTCCTCCGATGGCTCCGGGTGCGGATTGCCTCGGGAAGCTTCTCGAGGCCGCCCGCCTTCGACTTCGTCCGCATGAACGCCGTCAGGGCAACCGCCGGGCGCACGGTGCGCGACGAGGTGCTGGCGCAGATCGCCGACCCGCTGGGGAACCGCTTCAAGCTGGCCAAGACACCGGTGCTGCCGGGCAGCCTGACCCTCGAGGTCGACGAGGGTGCCGGCTTCATGGAGTGGACGGCGGTCGCGGATCTCTCCAAGGCGGGGCCCAACGACACCGTGTACGCCTTCGATCCGCAGCGCGGCGAGGTCACCTTCGGCGACGATGTCCACGGGCGCCGGCTGCCGACCGGCTCTCGCAATGTCCGCGCGGCGGTCTACCGCTGGGGCGGAGGAGCCGCGGGCTCGGTGAAAGCCCACGCGGTCAAGGTGCTCCTCGGCACGGCTGGGTTCCTCGCGGGCGTCGACAACCCCCGCGCGTCCTCGGGCGGGGACGATCAGGAGAGTCTCGACGACTCGACCCTTCACGGCCCCCAAGCCATCCGAGCCCACGGACGCGCCGTCTTGCCGTCGGACTACGAGCTGCTCGCCCTGCGAGCGCCCGGTGCTCGGGTGCGGCGAGTTCACGCGATGCCTCACCTTCACCCTTCGCTGCCGAGCGCGGTGACTCCAGGGGTCGTGGGCCTCGTCGTCGTCCCCCCGGAGGACCCCGACGCGCCATACGTGGCCCCGCTTCCTGACGAGCAGACCCTGCTGAACGTGGCCCGGAGCGTCGCAGAGTCTCTCTCGCTGGCCGGCGTCGAAGTCGTCGCGGCGCCGCCGACCTACCACTTCGTCCGCGTCGAGGCGGAGCTCCGGCTCAGCCGTGACGCTGACCAGGGCGCGGTGCTGTCGGGCGCGCTCGCTGACCTCCGGCGCTACCTCCACCCACTCACCGGCGGAGACGAGGGCACTGGCTGGCCGTTCGGAGCGCCGCTCCGTTACCACGACCTGCTGCGGAGACTCCTCCAGTCGAGCGGCATCTTCGCGGTGCCCAGCCTCACCATCATCGCCGACGGCCGGCGCCTGGCCGCGTGCGACGACTTCGCCATCGGAGCCCATGAGCTGCTCTGGCCCCAAGACAGCCTGCTCATTCCACTGGAGGACGCCTAAGTGAGCTCACTCAAGGAGCCCACCTTCCGCCTGCTCGACGCGCGGGTGGGTTGGGACGAAGACCCACGCTCGACGCAAGGCCTCGTCGGCTTCGACGATGAGCGGGGGCTCTCTCTGGCGCCGCTGAACCCCGCCGAGGTGTCCGAGGCCGACACCCTGCCCTGGTTCACTCCGCCGTGGATCGCCCGCGGGGTCCTGCCCTGCGAGTGGCTCCTCGCGGCACCGAGCCACCGCCAGCTCCAGCGGGTCCGGCCAGGAGAAGCAGCCTTCAGCCCGTGGGGCCCGGAGCTCGCCTCGGTAGACGCCGTGGCCACCGACACGAGAACGTTCATCGCCGTCGCCGATCGAAGCGCCGAGCGGGTGGTGGTCCTCGACGGCCTCGGGAGAGCTCGGGCTCGATTCGCGATCGTCGGCGCCTCGGTGCTCGCCTTCGCCCCCTGGCCGGAGCTGCTCGTCGCGACGAACGGCCGCGTCGAGCGCTTCAGCCTCGCCGGAGAACGGCGCCAGCCACTCGAGACCCACTTCGCACAGATCCTGGCGCTCCGCGTCGATCACGAGAACACCATCTGGGTGGTCCATCGAGACGCCGGGGGCGCGCTCGGGCTCGCTCGCTTCGATCGCCAAGGCCACCCACTCCCGCTCCAAGGCGTCACGTCCTTCGAAGGCCTCCTCGGCCCAACCGGCATCCGCCTGTGGCGTGACGCGGGGCTCTGCTGGAGCGACGCGGGCGGGCCGGTCAGCCCATGCATCGCGCGTGACGGCACTCCCGTCGACGGTCGTCTCCTCGAGCCCTTCGGGAGGCGGCGATACCGAAGCGGCGGTACCTTGACTGTCAGGCCGCTCGACAGCGAGGCGCAGCGGACCGTCTGGCATCGGGTGCGGGTCGACGCCGATGTCCCCTCGGGCACGTCCCTCCGCGTGGAGGTCAGCACCCTCGATGGCCCCGCGGGAACCCCCACCTGGAGAACCTCGACCAGCCTCGACTTCCTCTGTCAGCTTCCACCCGGGCAGTACCTCGGCTTGCGCCTGACGTTGCTGAACGGCGATGAGCCGACGGCCTCGCCGCGAGTTCGGCAGATCCGCGTCGACTACCCCCGCGCGACCTCCGCTGACCTCCTGCCCGAGGTGTACCGCGAGGACCCGCGGGCCGCCGACTTCACCGAGCGCTTCCTGTCGATGTTCGACGCGGAGCTCCAACGGCTCGACGACGCCATCGAGCGCTTTCCCGCGACGCTCTCCGTCGATCGCGCTCCGCCCGAGTCGTTGCCCTGGCTCGCGGGCTTCCTCGGAACCAGCTTCGGTTCTGGTTGGACGGAGGAGCGCCAGCGCGCATTCCTCCACGCGGTGCCGCTCCTGTACCGGAGCCGCGGCACGCCTCGCGGGCTGGCCGACACGCTCACCATCGCCGCCGGCCTCGCCAAGGCGCCCGCCATCTCGGAGAACCCCAGCGCACTGGGCGCGATCGGAAAATCCTTCAGGCTCAACGCCAACCGTCTCTTCGGGCGCAGCCGCCGACGCTTTCGTCTCGACACCTCGACCCTCGGCTCGGCCCCCCTCCGCTCGTACGGCAACCCAGACACAGACCCTGCGATGGAGCGAGCGTTTCGCTTCACGATTCAATTCCCCGCCGACGCGAGCGCGAGCCAGCAGGACCGCATGCGGCTGGAGGCGCTGGTCGATGCGCTGAAGCCCGCCCACACGGTGGCGCAGGTCCGCTTCGGCAGCCGCGGCTTCATCGTCGGTTGGGCGAGCGCCGTAGGCATCGACACCGCGCTGGTGCCGCTCCCCGCACCGGTGCTGGGCCAGACGACCAGGCTGTCACGCCGCTCGGTCCTCTGGCCGTCGGCCGCGTCTCGTCACCCGGCCTGGCCCCTCACCTGGCCCATCGTCGGACTCACCACCTCACTTGGAAGGAGTGCTTGATCATGCCAGACGTGTCCATGAAGCCCGAAGAGCGCCCCGGCCCGAACGGCGCCGGCCCTCAGGTGTTCGAAGTCCCCTCCTTCGATCGCCTCAGTTACTACTACGGCCAGATGCTGACGCCTGAGCAGCTTCAACGCGCGCAGGCTTCCATCTACGAGCATCTGAAGCTTCACAACCGGGCGCTTCACGGGTGGGGCTCCGTGTGTGGGTTGGAGGTCGTCCCCCACCACCACGGGCACAGGGTCCACGTCGGCCCAGGGATGGCCATCGACCCACTGGGCAACGAATTGGTCGTCCGCATGCTCCTCGAGGTCGACGTGCTGCAGGCGATGTCCAAGGAGGAGCGCTTCAGCCTCGAGGCCGAGCGGAACACCCCCCGGCACCTCTACCTCTCTGTCTTCCACCGGACCACCGGCATCGACCCGTCGATACCGATGACGCAAGACGCCTGCGGCATGCCGGCCGAGTCGCAGTTCGCGATGTGGCGAGACGGGACCTGCGCCCGCGTCACGCTGCACGACCCCAGCCCTGCCGAGACGTGCGGTTTCTCCTGTCGCCCAATGCACGCCGACGCGGTGGTCCTCGCTCGCCTGGAGTGTCGCTTCGTCGACGGGGCCCTCAAGGTCGAGCACATCGACAACTCGGTTCGCCGCCCGCTGTCTCCGTACGTCCCCACGGTCATCACCGGGGTGAGCTGGAGGCACGGCCATTCGTACGATCATCACGAGGTCGACCATCTCCTCTGGAAGGAGGGCGTCAAGGTGCGCTTCTCCAAGCCCGTCCACGCCCACAGCCTGACGCCAGGCGTGTTCGACGTCCTGCTCCACGGGCGCTCGTCGCAGGTGCGAGCGCTGACCGGGGAGTTTCACGAGCTGTCCACCCCGATGGTGCGAGAATTCACTTTCAAGCTGAAGAACGAAGAGCACCTGGATCCAGGCGATCGCGTCGTGTTCGCGCTGCGCGGTGATTTCGTGCTCGACGAGTGCTGCCAGCCCGTCGACGCCAACCACGTGGGAGGTCGAGTCCCCTGGCTGGGCTCCAGGCCTGGGCACCCTCAGCACGAAGGCTCGGACGCCGAGACCGGCGAGCACGAGGCCGACGACTTCTGCGCCACGCCGCCGGGCCGGTTCGGCCGGTGGACGTCGGGCAACGGCGTGCCCGGAGGAACCTTCGAGAGCTGGATATTCGTGAGCCGTCATGAGCGACCACACCCGCCCAAGGAGGATGACCAATGAGCACCTCCAATGCGGGCCTCACCGCGACCAAGGGCTGTGGCGGTTGCGGCGGCTCGAGCTCCACGACAGGCGGTTGCTCGCAACCGAGCGCGTCGGCGCTGACCGGCGCCGGGTGGTCCTTCAGCCGTCCGCGCTTCTTCTCGGGCCAGCTGCTCACCGAAGACGACTTGGTCCAGCTCTCCGACTACTTCGCGGCGAAGAATCGCCTGCACAACCGCTTTCTCTTCGGAGACGGCGTGGTGTGTGGCCTCGAGGTCACCTGCGATCCATGCGGCGGGTCGAAGGTCTCGGTGGCCCCGGGCTACGCGCTCGACAGCGGAGGCAACGACATCGTGGTGCCCTCCACGCAGACGCTCGACATCGTCACCATGGCCCGCGACCTCAAGCGGAAGCTCACGGGAGCCGACTGCCCCGAGGTCACGGAGACCGAGGCGCGGGTGTACCGCCTCGGGGTTCGCTACTCCGAGCAGCCCTCCGCGCCGGTGCTGCCGTACACGACCGACGACCCGTGCGCCTCTCAGACCTGTGAGTTCTCTCGAATTCGAGAGGGGTATGGGTTTGAGCTTCAACCGGCGCGGCAGGAGCACCACCGCGACTTCGAGCAGGTCTTCAGCCACCGCCTGAAGGAGCTCGATCTGGTCTCGGTCCTGAGCGAGCTCGCGGGTCTCGAAGTCACGGTGAAGGACCTCAAGGCGGCCATGGAGTCGATGATCCCGCCACCCGGCGCCGGGGCCAAGTCGCCGCTCGAGGCCTCCCACCTCGACGAGGCCCTCAAGGCCGTCAAGGAGGCGCCTCTTCCGACGGACACCATCGCCACCAAGCTCGACCGGCTGCTGCGCTTCGCCTCGCTCGTGGCCCGATATGATCAGCGCGGCGATCCGAAGGTCGTTTCGCAGTTCGAGCAGCTCCGAGCCATCGTGCTGGGAGACGGCCGATCAGGCCTGGTCGACGAGGTCGCCGCGCCCGCCGAGCTCGCGAAGCTGAGTCCCTCCGCGCGAGCCGACGCGGAGCGATTGGTGGGCATCGCTAGACAGTGGTGTCAACCAGGCCTCCCCAAGGACGCGTACCAGGCCTACGAGCCCAGGGCGCTCGCCGGCGGGAAGCTCCTCGAGTCCTCGAGCGTCTCCGGTGTGGAGCGGCGCATCGGCATGATCAAGGAGCAACTCCGTATCGCGTCGCTCGACGTCGGCTCCGACTGCCTGCTCGCGAAGACCATCGACGGCATCGTCTTCACCACCGCCCAGTCGACCAACGGAGCGCACCTCGCCGACGTCGTGCTGCAGCTCAAGCGTGCTGCCTTGAGGTTGGTGCGAGACGTCCTCTTCTCGACGCTGCTCCCGAGCTGCGACCAGCGCTGCGACGACCCCGTCGTCTTGCTCGCGTGCGTCACCGTCAAGGACGACGCGGTGATCGAGGTCCGGAGCCTCCCTCGAAGATTCGCGGCGGCACCCGCGAGCCTTCGGTACTGGAGCTCCGATCTCTTCAGCCCCATCGTGGCCGTCTCGCAGTTCGATGCGCTGGCTGACCTGGTGACGTCGGTGAGCTGCCAGTCGATGCCAGAAGTCCCGGTTGACTCGTTCGGCAAGGTCCTCGAGGCCATCACTCATCAGCCAGCCAAGCGCGCCCCGGCTCCACCAGCGCGCCCCAATCCTGGCCCCCTCCCGCGAAGCCCGAGCAGTGCTCCGCCGCCCGTCGTCCCACCTCCGCTACCCGTCACTCCGCCGAATCCCACTCCATCCAGCGGGGCCTTGAAGCCACCCGGACCGCTCCAGGGAGGACGCCGTGAGTAGCCCGATTCAGTGGCCCGAGTTCGCCGAGGGAGAGATCCTCCACGCCGAGGACCTCAACGCCGGCTTCGCGCAAGGGCGCGCGCGGGACGCTCGACACCTTCGGCAGGCGCACCGCTGGGGCATCGTCGAGGGTTTGGAGCTCGTCGGCTCGCCGTCGCCGATGGGCTACGAGGTGACGCTCACGAAGGGCGTCGCCCGCGACGTGCGCGGTCGTGAGATCGTCGTTCCGGATGACCAGTTGGTGGCCCCGCCGAGCTCCACCATCGCGACCGCTGACAAGGACCTCCTGTTCCCTGTGTTCCTCTCGGGCTCTGATGAGCCGAGCGACAAGAACCAACTGGCAGGGCTCTGTGGAACGCAGGCAGGGCAGCGAACCACCGAGCGGTTCTCGATTGAAGTCGGCCGCGTCGCCGAGATCGACGACTGGGAGACGAGCCAGTCCCAGGCCAGCCTCGAGGACGGGCCCGAGCCATCGGCCTCCCAGGATCCTCCTCGGGTGCTGGTCGGCTTCGTGAAGCGCGACCCTTCGACCGGGGGCTTCTGGGACGTGGCTCCTCGATCGACCTCCGGGGTCACGCCGAGGCGAGCGGGAGCCCGGGCGAACGTCGTCGAGACCACCGACGGGAAGGTCCTCCTTGTCCTCGGGCCTGACAAGACCAATCAAGACAGGCTCCTCGCCGTCAAGGCCGCCAAGGGCAATGAGCTCATGACGCTCACCAGCAAGGGCGACCTCCTGATTCAAGGAGTCTTCAGTTCTCCGAACAAGCAGGGCCTCCACTTCGTGTCTGGTGTTGCCTTTGATGGCGTAAAACTGCCGCTCCCTGCCGGGATGACAGAGACAGACGTCGCCTCATACGACCTCCACGTCACCTTGACGCCACTCTATGACGCATCTGTGCACCGAATTCTCGACTGCTCGATCGACGAGGATCGACGTCTCCGCTGCTTCGCGGTCTACCGAGACGCTCCGATTCCGTGGGCCGCGCG
Source organism: Myxococcales bacterium (assembly GCA_003153055.1). The sequence goes on along the minus strand of PMBV01000085.1, from coordinate 21,132 downwards.
CTACTCGCTCGTCTTCGAGCCAGGGAGCATCGGATGAATCCAAGATTGACGCTCATCGCTGACAAGGAATTGGGCCATGTCCTCGGGGCCCTGACGTCACTGGGGCCACCCGCGACGCTGACCCCCGAGCTGGTCACGACAAGCCGGGGGTTGGCCGTCAGGTTCGCAACCCGAGACGAGGAAGCCTCCTTGAGTGCACCCGTTCCCGGAGGTGGAACCCCGGGGGGGCCTGGTTCGACCAGTGGGTCGCTGCCGGCGACGCGCGTCGACGAGCTTCTCGTGCCTCCAGGCGAGCTTGCGACCCACGCGATCGCTTCGCCCTACGACGACGCGCTGCTTCGTTTTCCTCGGAGCTACGTCATATCGAACGACACGCCGAGCGTGCGACCGGGAGTGAGCGCGGCTCTGCTGACGAGCCAGTGCCTCTACCTCAAGCTGCCGAGCGCGCCGCCAGCGTCTCCAAACCGGCCGATGGCGCGGTATTACATCAGACTGACCAGCGACCCCATTGAGACGGCCCTCACGCCTCGGACGTCTCAGCTCTTCGACACCGGCACAACGAATCCTCAGCGTTCCTATTATCCCTATTACCTGAAGCTCGATCCGGCATTGACCGCGGGGACCTTCCTCTTCCTCATTCTGCTCGACGGCTACCGACCGTACCTCGACAGACAGTCGACCGGTGCGAGCGTCATCCCCGGGCCCCTGTGAGCGCATGGTCGACGTCCTCATACGGCACCTCCACCTGCGCATCGTTCGGCGGGGGCGGCTCTTCTGGGGCGACGAGCCACGGTCGCTCGCCAGGGCGGCCCTCGCAGTGCTGCCCGAGCACTTCGCCGCGGAGCTGGATCAGCGAGGCCTCGTCACTGAAGACGGTGACGACGTGGAGCTCGACCACCCCGTGCAGGTTCGCTTCTCGGGCCCCCTCTCCCGCCTCCACGAGATGCTCTCCGATGACACGGCGTCCGTTCGGCAGGCCATTCGCCAGAGCATCGAGCTCGCCCTGGCAGACGGTGACGGCGTTCGGCGAGTCCGAGCACCGGCCCGCCCTCGGGAGCCGCGCCAAGCTGGTGCTTCGCACCTCGGTGAGCTCCTCCAGCTTCACCTCCGCGGCGAGCTGAGGGCCTTCCTCGAGGGCCTCCCGCCGGAGCGCCTCGAGGCGTACCACCACCATCTCCTCGAGGAGACTCCACCACGGAGCGTCACCTCGAGCGTTCAGCCCGCGTCGGCCTTCGAGGAACAAGAAGCCCTCGGCGTGGTGGAGGCAGTTGCCCGCGAGCTCGGCGCCACGAGCGACCACGCCCAGGAACCCCTCGAGGGTTCTACCCAATGCCTCGTCGACCGAGTGCTCACCGCGATCGAACTGGCCGCCACTTCCGGCATTTCCCCATTCGAGCGCGCGGCTCGCTTGGCGATCGACCGGGTCTTGCCTCGGTCCGCGCGCTCAACCCTCGGGCAGAACGCCTCGAGACAGAGCCGAGACGCCGCGGGCCCGACTGAAGCCCGAACGCCGGACACACAGGAGACCACGGGCCGCCCAAGTGAGACACGTGGGACAGCGGGCGGTACACCGAGCGCTCGACCGGGTGAGCGCCACGAAGGTCGGCTGGCCCCGGAGGAGGTGCGAGCAGCCGGCGCGGACCCGACAGAGCGTGGCGCACGCCCCCAAGCGACGGGGGACGGGGAGCCCGGCGGAAGCGGATCCTGGGTCGAAGGCGATCGACCTCGTCGCAGCGAGCCGCGAACGGGAGGAGCAACCGAGCACCAAGTTCCCCTCCTGCCACTCCTGGTGGCTTGCGATCTCCAGCGCCGTGGAACGCTGGCGCTCGTCGAGCAGCACTTGGCGGCGGCGGATCTCTCAGATCGACTCCCGTTGTGGATCGCCGCGCTGGTCATCAAGCTTGGTCCGGCTCCGACGCGAGGCTGGAGGCTCCCGGCATCGTGCTGGACCAGCGCGGCCGTCCTCGCGGGGACCAACCTTCTCTCGAGCCAGAGCCTCGTTCGGTTCTGCGATGACCCGGCCGCGCGCTGGAAGGAGCTCACCCGCGGCCTGATGCAACACCTCGCCGACGCCGAGACCTCGCTCATCGCCGCGCCCTACGGTCATGATGGAATGGCGTTGCTCCGCGCCGATGTTCTCGGCCCGGTGTGGGTCGGCGACACCGACGAGCTCGCGGGCATCACGCCAGGTCCTCCCACGGACAGCTCAGAACTCTCCGCCGCCATCGAGGCGACCATTGGTGAGCTCGCCTCACGCACGGCCTGCCCGCTCGCCGTGTCGCCCGACCTCGACCGCCACCTCGCCACCGTCGCCGGCTGGTCTGTCGCACGGCTCGGCCACGCGCTCTGGCCAACGGAATTCCCTCCCGTGCCGCTGGTGTTTGCCCGCCTCGCCTCACTTGAGGCTCAGGTCCGTCGCGATGAAGACGGGTTCTCGGCGCGAGTCCCACTCGGCAAGCGGCACCGCGATCTCTCTCGCGCGGGCTGGTTGGCCGATATCCCGCGCGTCCCGTGGCTCGACGGTTCCATCCGTTTCCGAGGGGGTTGACCGTGAGCTCATCCATCGCCGTCGCGCACCTTCGCCTTCGGCTCAAGCCGATGCTCCGACTTCTCCGCGCCGCGGCCGACCGTCTCGCGCGACCGGCCTTCCTCCCAGACTCGCCCCCGACGTCGCTCGGCGCCGACGAGCTGGGCGTGCTCTTCACCCAGGCCGAGGAGCTCGACCGCTGGGCTGACCCCGCGCTCGCGGTCATGACCTCTTCCGAGTTGGCGTTGGAGCGAACACTCCGTGAGAGGGCCGGTAAAGCGGGCCTTCCCATCCTGATGCTCCAGGAGCACCTCGGCCTCTCGGAGGTCGAGGTCGAGGCCCTGGTGCTGTGCGCCGCGGTGGAGGTCGATGCCTCCTATGAGCGGCTCTTTGCATACGTGCTCGACGACCTCAACCGACGGGCGCCGTGCGTCGAGCTCCTGTGCTCCTTGTCCGCGAGTGACGCAGCCGAGCGTCATGCCCGCCGGGACCTGCTCGGTCCCTATGCTCGACTCGTGCGCTGCGGAGTCCTCCGACGCGGGCCCGACGTCGGCACTGAGTGGCGTCGCGAGGTTCGCCTCTCGGAGGCAGCGATCGATTGGCTGTTGCTCGGTCTGGGAAGCGTGGCGAGCTTCCGTGACCCAGAGGAGCTCCCGGCGGCCTCGACGGGTCGTCGCGTTCTCCTCGGCGCTGACGAAGCGCAGGTTCGGCGGGCGGTCGCGACACTCCGGCTGCCGGGTGGCGCGACGGTCGCCGTCTATGGGCCTCGCCAGTCTTGTCAACACGAGCTTCCCCGAGAATTGGCGGGGCTCGCGCAGCGCCCGCTGCGCACCATGAGACCCGGGCTCTCCATGGAGCCGAGCGCTGTTCTCGACGCGGCCCGCGTTGCCAGGCGCCTCGGGGCGGTGCTCTGGCTCCCGCTGGCCATGGGCGGCGGTGAGCGCTCGACCGAGGAGCGCGTGATGTCCGCGGTGGAGGAGGCGGCGGCCCTCGGAACCTCGCTCATCCTCTCCTGCACCAAACCGATGCGCTCCATTCGTCTGATGTCCGAGAGACCCTGGTTCGAGCTGGCCGTGCAAGCCCCGACGCTGGAAGAGGTCGGGACGCTTTGGGGTGAGCTCATCCCCGAGCTCGGCAAGTCCGAGCGTGAAGAGTTGGCCCTCGGCTTTCGCTTGTCGCCCGCGGAAATGAGCGCGGCCGCGAACACCTTCCGAACGGCCGGAGCGGACGCGACTGGCATCCTCGTGACACTTCGGCGTCTGTGTCGCGCGGTCGCGCGGCGACAGACCCACCGTCTGGCCACGGTGATCCCACCAACCCGCACCGCCGAGGACCTGATCCTCCCCGACGTCGTCCACGCCAGCATCGTCGACGTTGCCAGGTTCGCGACGGCTTGGCCCCGCGTCGCCGAACGCTGGCGGATCGCTCACCTGCACCGAGGCGCCCAGGGCGTTCGAGCCCTCTTCACCGGCCCCTCGGGCACGGGCAAGACGCTCGCGGCGGAGGTCATCGCCGGAATCCTGGGTCAGGACCTGCACAAGGTCGATCTCGCGCAGCTCGTCTCGAAGTGGGTGGGCGAGACCGAAAAGAACCTCGACACAGCCTTCGACGAAGCCGAGCAGAGCCAGGCCGTCCTCTTCTTCGATGAGGCGGATGCGCTGTTCAGCAAGCGAGGCGAGGTGCGGCACGGCTCGGATCGCTACGCGAACCTCGAGGTGAGCTACCTGCTCCAGCGGCTCGAAGACTACGCCGGCCTCGTCATCGTCGCGACGAACCTGAAAGAGAACATGGACGAGGCGTTTACCAGGCGGTTCCACGTCAGCGTGGACTTCCAGCGGCCGGCCGTGGAGGAGCGGCGGAAGCTCTGGGCCCTCGCCTTCCCTCCGAGCGTGCCCGCGGAGGGCATCGACCCCGTGGCGCTCGCCCGCCTCGACATGACTGGTGCCACCATCATGAACGCCGCGCGCACGGCTGCCCTTCTCGCCGCCTGTGATGGCCAGGTCGTCCGTCCTCGACACGTCGCTGAGGGGATCGCTCGCGAATTCCGCAGAGAGAGCCGATTGTTGCTCCCCTCGGATCTCGGAATGCTGACATCGCACTCCGTGGTCGCCTCCGGAGCCCGCTCAGTGAGCGCGGGCCCAGCGCAGTGACCTGCTGAACGCGCAGCCGCGCGGGGCGATGCTCGCTTGTGTCGGCGACGCCCCATGCGCCCCCAATGCCTCACAGAAAGCGGCGAACCGGAGCACCGACCTTGAGCCAGGGAGCGAGTAACGGCGAGGCGGAGAGCTCGCGAACGGCCTGAGCGGATGCCCATGGCAAGACCGCCATCACCCACGGCAGGGGATGGGCCTTGAGGTGGGGCGGTGGCTTTTGGAGTGGGCTCCGGCGGAGGCAACCAAACAAGACAGACAAGCCAGAAAAGACACGCGCCCCGCACAGCAGGGACAATCCAAATCAACACACAGGACCGACCCTGGTTTCAGCAAGGGAGGCTCGCGGTGGTGTCACCGAAACGCCAAACTCGTCGTCTAAACACCGGGAGCGGAATTTTCATCAAGATTTGACCCACATCAAGCATGTGGAATCTCTTTTAGGGCGCTGATTTCCTTGGCTAATTCCGCCCACGGGCGATTTCTCCACGAGACATGCGGCATTTCGTCGCAGAGTGTGCGATGCATATATTGCCGTCTCGGAGGGAATATTCGCCGCACGCAGGAATGAAGGCCGTGTAAAGCAGCCAAATAACTAAGTCCGCGAAGTCAGGGGCTACCCAGGGTTCGCTACCCATGGGCGCAAAAAAGAGGACCATCCGTATGACGAAATATCAGGTGATGTGGCATCGGGCCCTATGGATTCTCACTCCGGTTCTCATCCTCCAGGCTTGTAACGGGTCAAGCCCGCTTGGGCGTGAACCGGCAGCCGCTGGAATGCGCAGCACCACCCAGGCCCAGCGATGGGCGGCCCGCACGAGCCAGGCGCCCCAGAAGTCGGGCGTGAGCCTCACCTTCGGCGGAGTGAACCCTTCGACCGCCCTGTACAGCCCACTCTCCTCGAGCCTGTCTGCATTGGCGACGATGGCCGACGCGGGCACGCGACCTGACGTCTTCGCAGTGGGCAACTACGCCAACAGCCCGTTGGTGCAGACCTACGGCGGAGGAGCCGTGGCGACCGCGACCGCGGACACCACCGCCGGCTCGCCGACCCTCGGGCAAATCACCGCCATCACCGTAGCGAGCGGAGGCGCCGGCTACGCCCAGACGCCGAGCGTGATCATCAGCGGCGGCGGGGGCAGTGGCGCGACGGCCGTGGCGGTGGTGGACACCACCGTGGGCTCGGCCACCTACCAGCAGGTCACCGCGATCACCCTGACGGCCGCCGGCTCGGGCTACACCGCGACCCCTTCGGTGCAGATCATCGGGGCGGCGGTCCCCGGCACGGGCGTGCGCAAGTTCGTCGACACGTTGCCTGGTCTGTGTGACGTCTCTGGGCCCAACAACCTCGGCCAATGCTTGCCCATTGCCCGTCCACTGAGCGCCGCCGCCACCGCCGATGCGGGCGTGCCCACCGATGGCGACTACTACGAGATCGCGCTCGAGGAATACACGCGACAGCTCCACTCGGACCTGCCGCTCACCAAGCTCCGCGGCTACACCGACCTCAACGCGCTCAGCGCCACGGGCAGCACCGTTCACCAGTACCTCGGCCCGGTCATCCTCGCGACCCGCAATCGCCCGGTGCGGGTGAAGTTCATCAACCGCCTCGGCATCGGCCCCGCTGGCGAGCTCTTCATTCCCGTCGATCGCACCTACATGGGCGCGGGCAGCGGCCCTGACGGCACCTCGTACTCCGACAATCGCGCCACCTTGCACCTGCACGGCGGCAACTCCCCGTGGATCAGCGACGGCACGCCGCACCAGTGGACGGTGCCCGCGGGCGAGGGCGCCTTCACCAACTTCACCAAGGGCATGAGCAACCTCGATGTTCCTGACATGCCGGCCACCGGTGACGGCCAGATGACCTTCTTCTGGACCAACCAGCAGAGCGGCCGGCTGATGTTCTACCACGACCATGCCTACGGCATCACTCGGCTCAACGTCTACGCTGGTGAGGCCGCCGGGTATTTGCTCATCGACCCGATGCAAGAGAACAACCTCGCCCTGGCGACGGTGCCCGGCACGATCGGCACCACCGCCGACCTCGGCCACCTCCTCCCGCTGGTCATCCAAGACAAGACCTTCGTGCCCGACAACGGCGAGACCGGCGGTCAGCTCGCCGCCACCGACCCGACCTGGGACCTCGCCAAGTGGGGCGGCAAGGGCAACCTGTGGTTCACCCACGTCTACAGCCCCAACCAGAACCCGGCAGATACCTCTGGCGCCAACGCGTACGGCCGCTGGGACTACGGCCCCTGGTTCTGGCCGCCGCAGAACCCAAGCACCTTCGTGGCCAGCGGTCAGCCCTACCCGTGCACCAGCGCCGCCTTCGCGACCGTGCCGGTCGCCTTCCCCCCGCTCATGTGCCCCGGAACGCCGACCGTCGCCGGCACCCCCGAAGGCTTCATGGACACTCCGCTCGTCAACGGCACGGCCTACCCCTCGACGACCGTCGAGCCGTCGGCCTACCGCGTCCAGTTGCTCAACGCGGCGAACGATCGCACGTGGAACTTCGGTCTGTACTACGCGGCCACCAAGGACGGCGTGGTCTGCAAGGGTGGAGCGGTCGCCGACCTCACCACCTGCACCGAGGTGGCCATGGTGCCGGCGAGCCCGCACCCGGCCAACTGCAGCGCCGCGCTGAGCAAGAACTGCCTCTGCAACGCGGCCTTCAGCCCCGCGGGCTGCACGCAGCCCACCGCCACCACCCTGCCCCTCTGTGACGTCGCCACGGTCATGAACGGAGGCGGCCTGGCCGTCGCCGACACCACTGGCGGCAGCCCCATCAACGGCACCGGACTCCCGGCCGCCTGCTGGCCGACGCTGTGGCCCACCGACGGCCGCGAAGGCGGCGTGCCTGACCCCACCACCGCGGGCCCACCGATCATCCAACTCGGAGCCGAGGGTGGCTTGCTGCCCGTCCCCGTCGTCATCCCCTCAACCCCGGTCAGCTACGAGTTGAACCGACGGAGCATCACGGTGCTCAACGTGCTGGGCCACGGGCTCTTGGCTGGCCCCGCCGAGCGCTCCGACCTGGTGGTGGACTTCTCGAGCGTCGCCCCCGGCTCGGCCCTCATTCTCTACAATGACGCGCCCACGCCGGTCCCCGCGCTCGATCCTCGTCTCGACTACTTCACGGGAGATCCGGACAACACGCCGACGGGCGGCGCGCCCTCCACGCCTCCTGGGTACGGCCCCAACACCCGCACCGTCATGCAGTTCAAGGTCTTGGGCACCTCGACCAACACGACGCCCTTCAGCCTCACGGCGCTCCAGGCGGCCCAGCCGGCCATCTTCGCCGCCACCCAAGACCCGATCATCCTGCCCGAGACGGCCTACCCCGCCGCCAACGGTGGGGCGACCAACAACACCTACGTGCGCATCCAGGACAACCTGGTCTCGTACTTCGATCACGGCGCGGTCGGGAGCCTGACCCTCACCAGCGGAGGAACCGGCTACACCTCGGCGCCCACGGTCACCATCGATCCGCCCACGGGCTGCGTGCTGGGCACCGCTGGCTGCACCCAAGCGACCGCCACGGCCACCGTGTCGGGGTCGGTCGCCGCCGTGACGTTGACGACCAACACCGCGAAGTACACCGCGGCCCCCGCCGTCACGTTCACCGGCGGAGGCGGAACCGGCGCCGCGGCCATCGCCGTGCTGGCCCCCACCACCGTCGCGAGCGTCGCGCTCTCACCCACCACCACCATCTTCACCTCGGCGCCGAAGGTCACCATCGCGAAGCCGTGCGTGGGGTGCGTGGCAGCCACGGCCACCGTCACCTTGAACGCCAACGGCACGGTCAAGACTGTCACGGTGGCGAGCGCCGGCGTGCTCTACAGCTCGGTACCTCTCGTCACCGTCTCGGGCGGTGGCGCCACCGGGGTCACCGGAACAGCAACCCTGACAAGCACCACGGTCGCGTCGATCACGCTCACCGCGGGTGGCAGCAAGTACGCCACGGCCCCGCTGGTGACGATCGCCGCGCCTCGGGTGGGAACGGCGCCACGCGCCACCTCCCAGCTCGGGCCCATGGCAGTGAGCGCGGTCACCATCCCCGCGGGTGGAGGCGGCACGGGCTACACCTCGGCCCCGGTGGTGACCATCAGCGGTGGTGGCGGAACTGGTGCCACGGCGATCGCCAATGGGCAGACCCGGGCCTTGCTGTCCAAGACGATCCAGGAGCTCTTCACCCTGGACTACGGGCGAATGAACGCGACCCTGGGCGTGGAGCTGCCGTTCACGAACTTCCTCACCCAAACCACGATCCCCTACGGCTACGTCGACCCGCCCACCGAAATCGTCAGAGACGGCGAGACGCAGTTCTGGAAGCTCACCCACAACGGCGTCGACACGCACTTCATTCACTTCCACCTCTTCTCGGTGCAGCTCATCAACCGCGTCGGGTGGGACGGCGCCATCAAGCCTCCGGACTCCAACGAAATGGGCTGGAAGGACACGCTGCGAATGAACCCGCTGGAAGACATCATCATCGCCCTTCGGCCCTTCAACCAGAGCCTCCCCTGGAAGCTGCCCAACAGCGTCCGCCCGTTGGACGTCACCAAGCCCGTGGGCGCGGCGCTGCCCAACCAGTTCACCAACATCGACCCGACCAACCAGCCGGCCGCGGTGACGAACGACCTCACCAACTTCGGCGCGGAGTTCGTCTGGCACTGTCACATCCTCGGCCATGAGGAGAACGACATGATGCGGGCGGTGTCCTTCGTGGTGGCCCCCGACGCACCCTCCGGCCTCGCGGTTCAGGTCACGGGCACTCGCGCCGTGCTCACCTGGGCCGACAACGCCGTGAACGAGACCGGCTTCACCGTGCAGCGGGCGGTGTTGAACCCGGCCACCAACGTGTTCGGGCCCTGGACCACCGTGGCCCAGGTCGGACAGAACGCGACCACCACCACCAACACGGTGACTCGGCGAACGACCTACGCCTTCCAGGTCATCGCCAACAACGTCGTCGGCTACACCAAGGCGTACGCGGCTCCCGCGGTCGGCTACCCGACCGTCTCGGGTGACTCGGCGCCGAGTAACCAGGTGGCCGTCGTCGTTCCGTAGCGCTCACCTACGCCCCGCCTCGGCCTCGCTATCGGGGCCGGGGTGGTTCGCGGTAACATCCATCTCCCTGTTGTTCGCCCCACCAGACGACGAAAAGAGAACACGATGAACCGAATGAGTGTGCGGTGGGCCGCGCTCGCGTTGGTGCTCGGCGCCGCGGAGGCCAGTGGCGCCGCCGAGTATCGCAAGTCGGTCGCTCACTACACGGTGCCTGACGTCACGCTGGTCAATCAGGAGGGCGCCCGGGTCAAGCTCAGGGAGCTCATGGCCGACGGCAAGCCCACCTTCGTGCAGTTCGTCTTCACGAGCTGCCCGACGATCTGCCCCATTCTCGGGGCGATCTTCTCGAACTTCCAGACCAAGCTCGGCCCCGCCGCCGAGCAGATCCGCTTCGTCTCGGTGTCCATCGACCCGGAGCACGACGACCCGACCAAGATGAAGGCCTTTCTCCAGCGGTACAACGCGAAAGACAACTGGACCTTCCTGACCGGCAGCCGCGATGACATCCAGGCGGTGCAGAACGCCTTTGACGCCTACGCCAACAACAAGATGTCGCACTCGCCTTTGACCTTCTTCTCTTCCCCCTCGGACAAGAACTGGGTGCGCATCGGCGGCTTCATCGGAGCGGCCGAGCTGGTCGCCGAATACCAGGAGGCACAACACCGGTGACGCCCAGGCGCATCGGGCTGCTCGTGCTCGTCGGGGCGACCCTCGGCCTTGGGGCCCTCCTCCTCGAGCGTCAGAGGGCGAAGGCCCGCGCCGAGACCCTCGCTCAGGGCGAGCGGCTGTACCGCCAGGGCCTGGGAAGCACAGGGCAGCCGACGAAGGCGCTCGTCCGACGTGACCTGGAGGTCGACGGCGTGATGTTCGCCTGTGTGAGCTGCCACCTGAGGAGCGGCTACGGCGCGGCGGAGGGGAAGATCATCGCGCCTCCGGTCGACGGCGAGAGCCTGTTTCAGCCCGTGAAGCTCCGCTACAAGGGCGTCGAGATCGCGGGGGCGCCGCTCCGGCGTCCGGCCTACACCCGGGAGTCTCTGGCGCAGGTGCTCCGCACGGGTGTGGACCCCAGCGGGCGCACGCTCGACGAGGCGATGCCGAGGTACACCTTGGGTGAGGCTGACCTGAACGCGCTCGTCGAGTATCTGAGCTCGCTCGGCGGTGGCCCATCGGAGGGCGTCACCGAAGGCACCATACGCCTGGCCACGGTGCTCACCGACGAGGTGCCAGCGGCAGAGCGGGAGGCCTTCCTGTTCACCCTGGAGAAATACGTCGCGTTCAAGAACGCACAGACTCAACCCAGGGAGACCGGCGTCGACAACCGTTCGGCGCGAATGGCCACCTCGATGCTGCTGTCCAAAGACGTGGCGTTCAAGCGCTTGGTGCTCACGCCGTGGCTGCTCCATGGAAAGCCCGAGACCTGGCCGGAGCAGCTCGAGGCCTGGTACGAGGCCAGCCCGCCGTTCGCGCTGATCGGTGGGCTCTCGACGCAGCGGTGGGAGCCCATCCACCAGTTCTGCGAGACCAAGCGTCTCCCCACGCTGTTGCCGCTCACCGACCTGCCGGCCCGTTCGAGCGCCACCGACACCTATACGCTGTACCTGAACAAGGGGGTCGCGCAGGAGGCCGAGGGCGTCGCCCGGTACCTCGCCAGCCTCGGCGACGCACCAGCGGGGGTTCTCCAAATTGTCCGTGACACGCCCGCCGGCCAGGCGCTCCGCGCGGGCTTCGAGGAGACGCTGCGGCAGCTCGGCCAGCCGGCGCCAGACACGGTGACGGTCGCTCCGGGAGCGCCGATCCCCGAGGTGGGCCAGCGGTCGCCAAGCGCCGTGGTCCTGTGGGATGGCCCTGAGGGCTTGGCCGCGCTCGAGGGGCTCACCGCCGCGGCGCCGCGGGTCTTCGTGTCGGCCACGGCCTTGGGGGAAGCCCTGTGGACCATCGACGAGCGACTCCGGGAGCGCACCTGGGTCGCCTGGCCCTACCGGCTGCCCGAGCAGGAGGAGCGATACCGGAGCATCCTCGCACCGTGGCTCAAGGGCTCCTCCGCGCCGGAGGCCTCGGGTCGGTCGGGGCGCGAGTATCGGATCGCCGCCGGAGCCTACGCGGTGACGCAGGTGCTCACCCAGGCCCTCATGGACCTCCGGGGGCGATACTCCCGTGAGTACCTCCTCGACGTGGTGGGCATGCTGCCCGATCAGCGCCTGCCCAGCTTCGAGCGGCTCAGCTTCGGCGTGGGGCTCCATACCGTGGCGAATGGGTGCCACCTCGTTCAGCTCGGCCCAGGTCCGGCCCCGATGCTCGTCAAACGTAGCGAGTGGCTCACCCATTGACGATGGGCGAGGGAAGAAAACACATGGCACGAGCGCGACGAGGCATCGGCGCTGCGGTGGGGGTGATGCTGGCAATCGCCGGCTGCGGGCCTTCCCAGCCCACATGCGGGCCAGCGAACTGCGGGGGCTGCTGTCAGGGCAGTGTCTGTCTGGACGGCACCGAGACGGCGGCTTGCGGTGCGAACGGGGCCACCTGTGGCGCGTGTGGCGCCAGCGAGGTTTGCGACGGTGGCGTCTGCGGCCCAGGTGACGGAGGCACCACCACCACCACCGACGCCGGGGTAGACGCAGGCGCACGCCTCGACGCGGGAGCCTTCCTTCGGATTGTCCCCTCGGTCGCCTCGTTGGGCCCGGGGCAGTCGCTCGCGCTCTCGGCGGTGGTGAGCCCGTGGCTCGACGGTGGCCCCATCACCTGGAGCGCCGAGGGAACCGCCACGGTCTCCGGCGTGGGAGTGGTGACCCAGGCCTCGAGTGGGGTGACGGGCGAGTCGGTGATCACCGCGTGCGTCGGCTCGGGCCTCTGCGACTCCGCCTCCATTCTCCCGGGCTACACGGTGAGCGAGCTCGGGCGCTTCTGCGATGCGCTCAACCCCTGCCCCAGCCCCTTCCGGTGCACCTCGTACGCGTCGAGCTCTGGAGGCACGGGCTCCTGCAGCGTCGGCTGCCGCACGGACCGGGGCTGTGCCTTCGGCTACGCGGGCGTGGGCGACCCCCTGTGTCCCTCCGGCTCCGGGGTGCGAATGTGCGCCCTCTCGTGCGCGACGTCCTCGTGTCCGGGGAGCATGAGCTGCGTCGACACCACCGCCGACGGAGTCCCCGATACGTGCATCGACTTCAACCCGGGGAGCTGGCCTCCAGTAGGCGAAGGTGGGGTCTGCCAGGGCGACGAGCAATGCACCTTCCCCACGCACCGCTGCCTGACGGGCACCTGTCAGCCCAGGCTCTGCACCGATGGCGCGCTCCCGGGAGACCAGTGCACGCTGTCCTCCCCGGGTGACGGCACCTGCACGCCTACGCTGAGCCGCGGCCTGCTCTGCGTGCTGCCAGGGACCTCGAGCGAGGTCTGCAGCACGGTCGCGACCCGGCCAGACACGTCCGCGAGGTGCGTGAGCGGGTGGCTGTGCGTGGGGGCCGACAGCTCGGTGGGGGCCTGTGAGCGCGCCTGCCAGGGCGCCATCGACTGCTCCGTAGCTGAAGACTGCATCGTGCCCGTTCACCAACTCCCGGCATTGCAGACGTGCCGGCCCCGCCCGCGGCCCCCGGTCGGCTGTCTGGCCTCGGCGAGCCTCTCCCTGCCCTTCGTGTACCAGGAGCCCCTGGGGAGCTGGGGCCAGCGAATTCGGGGCGGCGACCTGGTGGACTTCGACGGCGACGGTCTGGCCGAGCTCCTGCTGCCAGTGCCGGGCACCGGGGGCCTGGTGATTGTCGGCGCCGTGCCTTCGAGCCACGCCCTCGAGCTCCGCGGGCGAGGGGCTGGCCCGGTCTTCATGGCGCTTCGCGCGGGCGACCTCAGGGGCGATGGCGTGACGGAGCTGGTCGGCTTCGACACGACTCAGGCGTACGTCATCGGGGCCATCGACGGAGGCCTCGGCGTGCTCGAGTCAGTGGCCCTCGTCGACGGCATCGAGCTGGCGGTGGTCGCCGATACCGACGGAGACGGAAGAGCCGACCTGGTGGTGGCGTCGGCCCAGTCGAACGCGCTGATCGTCCGCACCGCCCAGTCCGGAGGCGGCTTCGCGCCAGCGAGCTCGCATGCCCTGGCCGATGGCGGCGCGGGGCACCTGCTGGTGGAAGACTGCGATGGCGACGGCGTGAGGGACGTCATCTCCATCGGCCCCAGCGTGGTCTCGGTGTTCAAGGGCTCTCCGTCTGGTCTGGGAGCACGGGTCGATCAGCCCCATGACCTCGGCGGGCCGCTGGCCACGCAGCTCGAGGCCGACGTCAACGGTGACCACCGCACCGACGTCGTCTCCCGGAGCGCTGGTTCCCTGGTGAAGGTGCTCCTCGCCCAGGCCGGCTGTGGCTTCACGGTCACCTCGTCGCCGCTGGTCGCCGACGCGCAGGCCGATGGCCGCCCGGTGGCGGTGCTGGACACCACCGGGCACGGGCTCGCTGACCTCCTCGTGGCCGGGCGCGATCTGGGCCTCGATCGCTTCGTCGGTACTTCGGGGGGCTTCTCCAGCACCTCGGAGGATCTCCTGCCCGACGTTCAAGACGGCACTGGCGGCGGCCCAGTCACGAGGCCTCCGAGCCTCGCCTTCTTCGGAGCGGCGGCCGTCGACGGGCTCGGTGGCCCTCAGGTGGCGCGGATCGTCGGCTCGACCGTCGAGGTCCTCCGCCTCGCGTCGGCGCACCTGCCTCGAAGAATGGGGAGCGCCTTTCGAGCCGGAGCCGTGGTGGGCCAGGCGCCGCTCAACGGCGACGCTGTGCCCGACGTGGTGGGGCTGTTCGGCGTCACCATGAGCCAGCCAGACGGTGGGTGGAAGGATTCGACGAATCTCTTCGGCAGCGTGCCCCTGGCTGACGGGGGCTCGGGTGAAGCCCTTCGCGCGCTGGGTGACGTCGACGGCGACGGTGTCATGGATCTGGTGGCCGAGGTGGCCTGCGAGACGACGGGAGCTCACGTGGCGATCGCCCTGGGGGCCGGCGACGGGACCTTCTCTCCGTCGGTGAGCGCCACCTGCGTCGGGGGTGGGTCGTTCAGGGGCCTGCTCGACTGGGACGGCGTCAATGGCCCAGACGTGCTGTGCGAGGGACCCCAAGGGGTTGTGCCCTTCCTCAACGACGGAGCGGGCGGCTTCACGGAGGATCAGCCCATCGGGCTCTTCGCCGAGGGCCCTGGCCTGGTCGCCGACTTCGACGGTGACCATCGAGACGACGTGGTCTTCGAGACCACCTCGGAGCCCTCGACGCGCGTCCTCGCGGTGGTGTTCGCCACGCGGTCTTCGGAGATCGTGCTCCCTCCGGGCTACTCGCTGAAGGGAGCGACGAACGACGGCTGCGGCACCAGGCCAGCGCTCCTGGCGGTCGACCTCGACCACGACGGGGCCTCGGAGCTCGTCGCCGTACTGACTGGGCCCGCCGGCGATCTCCTGCTCATCTGGCGGGCGGCCGGCGAAGCCCTCGAGCTGCGGCGACTCCCCGCTCGCTCGGGGCCGCGCTCGACCCTCGCGGCGGGCGATCTCGACGGCGACGGGGCCCTCGACGTGGCGGTCGGCATCGCGCCTCCCGACGGTCTGCCATGGAGCGCGCCCTCGGTCTTCATCTACTTCGGTGACGGCACCGGACGCCTCGGGCCGCCGCGGGGCATGGGCGTCGACCCCTTCGATGAGTCCGTGGCGCTGGTCGACGTCGACGGCGACGGCCAGGCAGACGTGCTGTTCCCTCGAGCCATCGGGGAGTGGTCGGCCGTCGCGTGGCCCAACCATTGCCCCTGAGCTTCACCACGCTCAGCTCGGCGTGTCGTCCCGGCCCAGCTTCACCAGGCCCTGGTGAACGGTGACGTCCCACGGGCGACAACACACCGGGCAGTCCTCCACGTACTGGGCTGACTGCGAATCCTCGGCGGCCACCGAGAGGAGCACCGGCTCACCGCAATACGGACAGCGATCGCGATGCTCCAGCTCGACGAAGCCCGGCGCCTCGGTGGGCTCCTCGGGCCAGCGGTGGCTCAGGGGCGTCCACGGGAGGCTCAGGGCCTCGAGGCTCCCCACCAGGGCGTCGTTGAGGCTGTCGGCCAGCTCGGTGAAGCCACCCCGTGCCTGGCTCATCTGCTCGAGCGAGCGCAACAGGAGCCGCTGGGCCGCGTCTTGGTGCGCGTGGAGGTGTTGGGAGGCGGCCGCGGCCCAGAGGGCCAGCGCCTGAAGGATCAAGCGCTCGTCACCTTCCGTCAATCGCCAGCCTTCTTCCCACGCGTCGTGGGCGGCCAGCCACTCGTGTCGTTCAAAGCATGCTCGCCCTTGCGCGAGCGCGCGCTCGAAGTGCTCCGAGGCCATGAAGGAGGACTAACGGCGAGGCCACGCGCGCGCCTCACTGGTCGAGGCCGACCGCGGTGTTCCGAATGAGGCGGTTCGACTCCGCCGCCAGCTCGTCGCGGAACAACCAGTCCATCAACAGCTGGGCGTCGGCCGAGGTGGCGATGGCACCGTGGGCCGCGCCGGCGACCGCGCGAGCGAACTCGTCGGCGTCATGGAACCGGGCCTTCGGATCGACGGCGATGGCCCGGGCGATCAGCCCGCCCAGCGGCGCCTCGAGGGCCGCCACCCGCTGGAGATCCTCCTCGGTGGGGCCGATGCCCGCACGGGACAACAGCTCGAAGCTCGTCTTCCCCTTGTACATTGGGGCCCCGACGGCGGCCGCGTACAGGACCAGGCCGAGGGAGAACAGATCGCTCCGAGCGTCGACCTCCCGCGCGCGGGCCTGCTCGGGCGACATGAAGTACAGGTTGCCCTTCACCACGCCGGCCTGCGTCTTGGTGAGCCGCTGCTCGCTCTTGACGATGCCGAAGTCGAGGAGCTTCACCTCGCCGCGAGCCGAGATGAGGAGGTTGTTGGGCGAGACATCGCGGTGCACCAGCCCCAGCGGCCGCCCCGACTCGCTGTGCCGCCCATGCGCGTACGAGAGCGCCTGGAGCGCCTCCTGGGCGAGGTAGAGGACGACAGAGGTCTCGAGCGGCTTGCCTCGCTTGGCCTTCGAGGCGTGCACCACCGCGTCGACGTCGCGCCCGAGGATGTACTCCTGGGCGAGGTAGTACCCCTCACCGTCTCGGCCGAAGTCGAACACCGGGATGATGTTGGAGTGCACCAGCGATGCGCCGAGTCTGGCCTCGTCGATGAACTGGCTGACGATCTCGCTGTTGTTGGCCAGCTCGGGTCGCAAGCGCTTGACGACGAAGAGGCGTCGAAAGCCCTCGGCGCCGGTGACCTCGGCCACCGAGACCCGGGCCATGCCACCCTCACCCAGGGGTACGAGCTCCTGGTACCGCGACGGGGTGATGGAAGCGGAGGTGCGCTCGATGGAGCCGATCTCCGTCTGCATTGGCATGGGCGTCGCCCTGAGCGAGCCCGAGGCGCGTCGTGAGCCGGAGCCGCTTCGAGGCTCGAGATCGTGGGGGAGCGAGGTGCTCGACGGAGCGACGGCCGTCGGGGGGCCCGAGATGCGCTGGGAGAGGCGCTGGAGCTCCTCGCGCGAACGGGCGAGCTCGGCGGTCGTCTCCTTGAGGAGCTGGCTCTGCTCGTGGCCGGAGCTCCGGCGGAACCCGAGCACGAGGGCCGCGCCTCCCAAGAGCAACCCGACGATGGCCGCCACGCCCAAGTCTCGCTTGCCCGCGGCCTCGGCCGGAGCCAGCAGCACCTCGGGGTCGACCCACACGCCGAGCTTCGCCCCGTTCACCAGGGGGTGAAACGCGCAGCAGGGGTCTGCCTCGGGGTTCGCCGAGTGGGCGACGGCCTGGAGCCGCGCGACCTCTCGGGCATCGCCGGCGGAGACATCGCCAGGCTCCTCGAAGAGCGTGACCGTCGCACCCGCGCGCTTGGCGATGCCGTCGAGGCGCCTCGCCAGCGGAGATAACAACAGCACGACGCCGCGTTCTTGCCGCGGCCCTCGGGTCTCGAGCCGCCCCAGGCCGAGGAGCATCACCCTGCCCTTGAGCGTGCCCAGGCCGCTGGCCCGGCCGGTGGTCTCGGCCGCCGGGAGCAGCGGACCCACGAGGGCGGCGACCTCGTCTCGCGCCTGAGCCGCGTACACCACCCGACCGCCGAGCGCGAAGCCGAGCACCCCGAGGTCTCGCCAATTCTGGGTCCAGTCTTCCTCCTCGAGGTTGCCTTGCAGCGTCTTGAGCCAGGCGTCGAACGCGTCTCCGTCGGCCGTGTTGGCCGCAGGCATCATCAGCTCCATGCCGTCGAGGGCGGCGAGTGAGGCGGCCTGCTGAGCGACCTGCGCGGGCGCCTCGGCCACCACGTCGGCGGCCTTGGACAGGGCATCATGAGCCGCGCCGCGGGCCCTCGCCACCGCCGCTTCTTGGACGTTCTGCGCGTGATGTTGCCCCCACAGGAGGGCTGCCACCACCACGGCGACCGCCGCGGCCAGGCTGCTGGTTCGTCGCACCATGTCGGACATTTCGTGAATCAATGTCACAGCGCGCGCCCACGGGGTCAAATCCGAATGATGGAGCGCACCTCCTGACGCGCGGGGACGATGCGTGGCGACACGCCCCCCGGCGAGGGTCGAAGGTGTCCCACCCAGGTGGTCAGCCCTCGGCTCGGAGCCCCAGAATGCGCCTCGCCTCGGCCGGGCTGGCGATGGCGCGCCCAGCCTCCGTGGCGATGGTGGCCAGGGCCTCGACGAGCTGCCCGTTGCTCGTCGCCTTGGTCCCATCTGGCAGGTAGAAGGTGTCCTCGAGGCCGGTCCTCAAGTCGCCGCCGAGCTCGGCACAGGCTCGATGGAGCGGCCAGACTTCCTCCCGGCCGATGCCGATGACCTGCCAGTGGGTGCAGGGCAGCATCTCGGCGAGGAGCAGCGGGAGCCAGGCAGGCCGATTGGGCATGCCGGAGTCGACGCCCATCACCAGGGAGAGGTGCGGCGGGTTGGGCACCATGCCCCGTTTGGCGAACATCGCCACGCTGCGCACGATGCCGGTGTCGAAGCACTCGCACTCGGGCACCACCCCCAGCGCCTTCATCACCTTCTCGAAGGCTTCGATCTTCTCGACCGGGTTGTCGAACAGCATCGGCGGCCAGGCCCAGTCGTGGTTGGAGCGGAGCTTCAAGTAGTTGAGCGACCCGGCGTTGAGGGCCGCCAGGGGGGGCTTGACGCGCTCGAGACAGGCCAAGGGCCCGCTCAGATCCGGGCCCACCACGCCGGTCGACATGTTGATGATGAGGTCGGGCACCTCGGCCAAAATGGCCTGGCAGGTGGCCTCGGCCACCAGTGGATCCCAGGTGGGAAGCCGGCCCAGACCTGGCTCCTGGTTGCGGAAGTGCACGTGCACCACCGCCGCTCCAGCGTCGCGGGCTCGGCGGGCCTCCTGAGCCAGCTGCTCGGGGGTCACCGGCACGGGGTGCTGCGAGGGATCGGTCAACACCCCGGTGAGCGCGCACGTCAGCACGGCCTTGGTCTGTGCCATGGGGCCTCCTCTTTCCCCACGAGCGATGCCAGGCTCGCCACTGATTCGCAAGTCGATCCGCGTCTTCCTCTCGCGCCGCCGCCGGTTGCATTCGGAGGGCTCAGCCGCCGTAGTACGCCTGGGACCCAGGCCGAGCGCGATCATCAACACCCCGGCCCACGCCGGCAGGGCGGTCAGCTACTTACTGATCGTGTAGTTTGAGATGTAGCCAGGCGTGGAGACTGGGCTCTCGGGCTTGAACGCATCAAACTGCTCCGGCGAAATCCGAGACGACAGATGCACGACGCGGTTGAATTCGCCGTTCTGGATCATCTGAATTCCCGTTGCCATGTCTTGACCACCGAGGCCCACGTCTCGACCGACCACGAAGTTCACGTCCCTGCCGAGTGCGACATTCCGATACTGATTGACCGCCGACTTGACCAGCGCAGTTTCGCTTCGTTGGTAATCAGCCGCGAGCATCACCGGATCATTTCGAACGGAGACACCGGAGAGCTTCTCTCTCGCACTTGCCTTTGCATCCATATGATCCGCGATGTTGGAGATGGACGGATCAACATGGAGCTTCGCCTGAGCCAGCTCCCTGTCAGTCATTTCCGGGTGCATGACCTTCATCGACGCCTCGTGCTGGGTTCCGAAGCCAGCAAACGAGCTTCGCGCCATTTCCTTTGGCGCCGTCGTCGGAGTCCAGTCGAGGTTGGCTCGGCCCTCCAGATAGATGGCCCCGGCGACTGCTCGACCATCGATATGATGATCCTTGGCGGCGTCCTTGATGGACTGATTCTTGTCCCCAAGGAGCTTGACGACCTGATCATTGGTGCCACGAATACTGCCCTCGGCAAACGCGGGCCATGCGTCGGCTTCTCCGGCCAGTTTCCGTTCCTCCGACTTGCTGCCGAGCCCATTCCCAGTGGCCTTCTCTGCCTGGCTTGGCGTCGCCGAGGCGGCATTGCTGCTCGCCGACTTGACTCTCTCTGAGCCCTGAGAGAAGCCGTTCAACACGATCTCGGCAGCACCCGCCGTCCGTTGCTGCGCATAGCCCTTCTTCTGCTCGGAGTCCCTGACCTGCTCGCCTTCATAGAGATCTCGGTTGTATGGCTTGAGAGCGCCGAGGCTCGCTTGGTAGTCATCCAACGAGCTGTGGAACTTCTGGTCGAGAAACTTGTCGCGACCCGCGGCATCTTGAATGGCGTTGTACTCCGGGCTTTGCTTGATCTGATTGACCTGCGCCTTGTCGGACTTGAGGAGCTCGTTGCGAATGTTGTCAGGATCGGACATGTACAAATCCGTCGCCGCCTTGACACGCGCGCTGTAGTCTCGCAGGGTCGCCGGTGGAGTCTTTGGAGAAGCTTTGATTTGCTCCCCCGCCGCCTTCAATGACTGGTTGGCGCCAACGAAGTGCGACGCCTTTTCAGCGGCGGACGCCGACTTCGTGCCCAGGGAGAGCTCCGCGTCTGCCTTGGCGAGCAGCGGCGAGACTGGGCTTTTCCTGGCTTCGCTCGCTGCGTCGGTCGCCTCCTTCTCGGCCTCCTTCGCCTTCTGCAGTTTCTGCGTCGCCTCGGCCAAGTCGCCCTTGACCGTCTTCAGATCGGTCGCTGCGTTCTTGTCGTCGCCCTTCAGCCTCGCTTCCAGCTCGGTCGCCCTCGCCTGGAGACCATCGGCCTTCTGTTGCGCGGCCGTAGACGCGGCCTTCGCGGTGTCGAGCTTGGCATCGGCCTCGAAGGCGTCCTTCGGTAGCTCCTGAGGACCCGAGCCGACCTCGGGCTTCTTGGCCTCGATGGCCTTTTCTCCGGCCGCCGGCTCGGGGATGGGTTGCGTGGCCTGGCCTACGCCCTGCTTCTCCGCCGGAGCCTTCGGGAGGAGGACCGGCCCCCTGGGTCCAGAGGCCGAGCTGAACGTGTCGTCTTGATACTGCTGCCGGAACTGCTGGGC
>PMBV01000103.1 GCA_003153055.1 Myxococcales bacterium | reverse complement strand
GACAAAAAACACCAGTCACCTAGAGCACCAAACAGGTTATCCGACCTGCTGCGGCGGGCGATCCTCTCGCTGCGCCGGGCAGGCTCACTCCTGCGCTCCTCTCTGGGCCCAACAGCACAGCTCCGGTGCTCGTCGCTCGCGTGCCCGGCTCGCTTCGGTCTCACCCGCCTCGCGACGGTCGGATAACCTGTTTGGTGCTCTAGCCCTCGCCGAGCTCGGCCCTTCCCGGGTCGCCTCCCCGTTCGACCTCTGGCTGGACCTCAGGGAGAGGCAGTTGATCTCGGAGAAGGTATTTGAGCAACTCCTGCTGAAAACCACAAAGACCAGTGGGCTACCGGACCGCCCGCTCAGGTTCTCGTGAGTCGTGATGTTACGGGCCGGGTCCACGAGGCGCTCCTGGTGGGGCCCAGGCCGCCCGAACGCCCGCCAGATCGTCCACCTGAGCCGCTCGCTCGCTCCGCCAGCCGAGTCGAGAGGCCCGACGAGCACGCCGACTGAAGCTGGGTTACACCCCCGTCGTGCGCATCGAGACCATCTGCACCGGAGACGAGCTCCTCACCGGCATCACCAGTGAGACAAACAGCCGCGCCTTCCAGGAGCTCCTCCTCCAGCGCGCCGGGCTGGTCGTCAGGCGCTCCGTCGTCGTGGGAGACCTCCGCGAAGACATCATCGAGGCGCTCAACCAGGCGGCGACCCGGTGTGACGCGGTGTTGGTATCGGGCGGCCTGGGCGCCACCAGCGACGACATCACCGCGAGCTGCGCGGCGGAGGCAGCCGGCGTCACGCTGGTGGAGAGCCCACAGGTCATGGCCCACATCGAGGCCCGCTTCGCCGCCCGGGGCATCGCACTCACCGCCAACAACCGCCATCAGGCCCAGGTGCCCGAGGGCGCCGAGGTCGTGGTGAACACCGAAGGCGCCGCGCCCCTCATCATTCAGAAGCGAGGCCACTGCACGTTCTTCTTCGTGCCCGGAGTCCCTCGCGAATACCAGCACCTGGTCACGACCCACGTCGTCCCCCGGCTCATCACCCTCGCCGGCCCTTCCCCGACGGTGCGGGTGCTGCGCCTCCTGAAGACGCTGAACCTCCCCGAGTCGCACCTCGACGCGCTGATGACCCCGCTCGTTCCCCAACACCCCCACATCACCTTCGGCTACCGCACGCACCTCCCCGAGAATCACTTGAAGCTCCTGGCCGAGGCGCCGAGCCGCGAAGAAGCCCTGCAGCGCCTGGCCGCGGTCGAGCGAGCCGCCCGGGCCACGCTGGGAGACAAATGCTTCGGGGCCGATGACGAGACCCTCCAGGGCGTCGTGCTCGCGGCGCTGAGGCACCGAGGGGCGCGCCTCGCCCTCGCCGAGAGCTGCACCGGAGGCATGGTCGCCGCCCTCCTCACGGAGATCCCCGGGGCGAGCGATGTCCTCTTCGGTGCCGCCGTCACCTACGCTGAAGAGGCCAAGACGCTGTGGGCCGGGGTCTCCAAGGAGCTCCTCGCCCAGCACGGCGCGGTCTCGAGCGAGTGCGCCGAGGCCATGGCGAGGGGCATCCGCGAGGTGACGCGCACTGACTGGGGTCTGTCGGTGACGGGCTTCGCCGGCCCAGGCGGCGGCACCGAGGCCAACCCCGTCGGCACAGTCTACGTGGGCGTCGTCGGGCCCGGGTCCTCCCACGTCGAGCGGCGCACCTTCCTGGGCGACCGAGAGAGAATCCGCCGCTTCGCCTCCCACGCCGCGCTGGACCTGCTGCGGAGAGCCTTGAGCGCTCGCTGAAGGCTTCTCCACTGGATTTGCTCCGTTGGACCGTAGAGGCTCAGCGCCATGAGTCGAAAACTGGAGGCCCCGGCCGCCGCGCCGGTCAGCACCGCCGAGCCCATGGCCCTCATCATCTGGCTGAAGGCGTATCGCATGGAGCTCACGCTCTTCGCCCTCACCTTCTCCATCCTCGCCGGCTTCTCCAGCCAACGCTTCCTCCGCCAGAGCGCCGCGCCGCACTTCGTCTACCAAGCCAAGGCCTGGCTCGAAGGCCGGCAAGACATCGACGCCGACGTGCTCCCCAACATCGAAGACTGGGCCTGTGTGCGCGAGGTCAACGGCGTGAGGCAGCGCTGCACCGCCCCGCTGCGGCCGAGCGATCGCTGGTTCTCGAGCTTCCCCTGGTTCCCCTCGGTGGTGATGCTCCCCTTCGTGGCGTTGAATGGCTACCAACTCAACGACACCAGCTTCGGAGTGCTCATCGGAGCCCTCTCGGTGGCTCTGTTCTACCTGCTGCTCCGGCTCCTCAGCGAGCAGGAGGGCACCGGCCATACGCCGCTCGACAACGCGCTGCTCGCCGGGCTCCTCGGCTTCGGAACGCTCTTCTTCTACGCCGCCATTCGCGGGGAGGTGTGGTTCTCGGCCGAGGTGATGGGCGTGGGGCTGACGGCCCTGTACTTGAAATCCGCGGTGGGGGCGCGGCACCCGGTGCTGGCCGGCGTCTTCTGGTCGATGGCCGTCATGACCCGCACGCCGCTCTTCTTCACCGGCCTCTTCTTCGTCTTGGAGGCAGTGACGCCAACCAAAGGGCAGCGAGCCGACGAGTGGAGGGCCTTCCTCAAGACGCCCGGCCCGAAGCTCAAGACACTCGGCCGCTTCGCCGCCGGAGCCGCGCCGCTGGGGCTCCTGGCCGTCTTCTCGAACCTCTCTCGCTTCGGGAGCCTGACCGAGTTCGGCCACCGGTTCTTCTTCGACAACCGCGTCAACGTCGACATCGACACCTGGGGGCTGTTCAACCTGCACTACCTGGGGCGAAACCTCGACGCGGCCTTCCTCCGGCTCCCGGGTCTCGCGGGGCAGACGAATCAACTCATGTACGATCCATGGGGGCTCTCGCTCTTCATCACCCTGCCCCTCCTAGCGCTGGCCTTCGTGCCATCGTCCAAACCAAAACAAGCGCTCCAGGCGCTGGGCGTGATGGCTATTCTGCTGGTCGGCTCGGCGCTGTGGCCCGCGCTCCCGCCGCCGCAAGGAGAACCACCGGTGGGTTGGCGCTCCCCCGTGCTCTGGCTGTTGCTCGCGGGAGGCCTGCTCTTGCTGGGCCGGTTTGCCTGGCAGTGGACCCAGCAGACCGACGCACCGAGACTCTTGGTGCCGGTGCTGCTCACGCTGGTGGCGTGCATGGCGCCCGCGCTGTTGTACCAAAACACCGGCTATGCCCAGTTCGGCTTCCGGTTCAGCCTCGACTACACGCCGTACTTCTTCGTGCTCCTCGCGCTGGGCCGGTGGGACTTCAAAAAGGGGCTCCCGCTGGCCTTGGCTGCGCTGTCAGTCACGGCCAACGTCTGGGGCGCGGCGGCGTTCCGCGGCTACACCGAGCTGGTTCGGGGCTGGCGGTGATGTGGCACACTCGCGAACAGAGCGGCCTCACGCTCGATCGCGAGCTCAAGTGGTGGCACGACGGGGCGCGCATCGAGCACCCCAACATCATCGAGGCCTTCAATTGTGGCCTCGTCATCGGTGACGACGGCCGCTACCAACTCCACTTCGGGGGCGATTGGTGCTTCGTCACGGTGGAAGACTGCGGCTACGCGGTGGTGGCGGTCGACGAAGCCGCCGACCATCGCCTCTCCATTCGCCTGTCGGATCGCACCGCCGAGTGGCTCGACCCGCTCAGCCTCGCGGCCGGCGACGACGGCGTGCTCACCGTGAAGGTGAAGGACGGCAAGGCCAAGGCCCGTTTCACCCGAGAGGCCCACTTCGAGCTCGGCGCCCGCCTCAAGGCCGAGGGCGAGCAGGTCGTCATCGACGTGCAGGGCACCCGCTGGCCGACGAGCCTCGAGCCGGCCGTGCTCGCCCGCTGAAGTCCTTCAGCGCCTCACCGAAAGACACCTGGGTGGTTGGAGGGCTACGTCAGAAACTTCAGCGTGCCGCGGCCGAAGTGCCGTGACGGGCGGTAGCCCGCGTACGCAGCGACTTCGACGTGACGAAGCTCAGGGTCATGTGGGCCGCTTGCGCGAGCGCCTGGAGGGTCCGGTACGTCGGGTTCCCTTGTCCCCGCTCGATGCGGCTGATCTCGCTCTGCTGAACTCCTGAGGCCTTGGCCAACTGCTGCTGAGTCCATCCCTGCTTCTTTCGGAGCTGGATGACCGCGAGCGCCAACCGGAAGTGCTCTCCGTACGCCGCGAGCGCATCTGCCTCGCCCGCGGCGACGCTCTCGTCCTCCACCTCCTTCATGAAGTCGTCGAAGTCGCTCTTGCGCTTGGCCATGTTCATTACCCGGTCCCGAGCATTATGGGTACAGCCCATAATGTCAAGACGTGGTCGAGGCGTGCTTCTGACGCGCCTTCGCCCACCCAGGGCTCCGCGACGCCGCGACCTCTCGGCCGTGCTCGCCCGCTGAGTCCTTCAGCGCCTCACCGAAAGACACCTGGGTGGTTGGGCCGCAGCGCTCTTGGCCATCTCCTCGCTCATCATCCCCTCCCCCGCCAGCCGTCGCAGCAGCCCGTCGCGTGACTGGCGCACCAAGGCCGCGTTGACGCAGTGTTTGACGTCACTCCAATACCCCCAGGGCGGAATGGCCAGCTGCAGCTCGGCGAGCTCGGCGTCGTTCATCTCCGACAGCTCCTTCTGCAACAGCTCCCTGGCGGCGTCTTCCACCCCGACCAGCCCGGGCTCGAACTGAAACGACATCAGGTTCATCGCCACCAGTTGATCCTTCTGGAGGAAGCGGTGAATCCGCTCCGACGCCACGGTGACCTGGAGCGACGTCACCGCGCCCAACCTCCGGGCCAGGGCCTCCGAGAACAGCAGCTCACAGGCACCGTCTCCATCGAGCTGGCGGCCGAGCACGGCCTTGGCCGCCAACCGCTTCATCCACGGGAAACCATCTTCGCGCGGCGTCTGAAAGAAGGTCGGGCACCCCGTCTCGGTGATGAACAGCGCCACCAGCCGCTTGGGGAGCCGAGTGAAGTCAGGGCGCTCCCACTTCATCGTGCCCAGCTCACCGGGGTGCAGCGACGAGCGCATTCCGTGGCGCTCGCTCTCGATCGACTGGCGCAGGTGGGTCTCGATGTCGAGGCTGCTGTCGATGACGTTGGGCAGCGTCGACACCGTGTACAGCCAGGCCATCGGCACGATGATCGCCGTGGCGAGCATTGCTACCACGCCCAGCGAGAGGAAGGCCTTCAGCGCCCGCACGGCGCACCTCCGGGCAAAATCACCTGCCGAGCCCCACCGCTGTCATTACGAGAGCCCACATGTCCGAGTGGTTCCCCGCCACCGTCGCCGAATCGCCACGGGGTCGGTCGACGATGCTTGAGTTGG
This sequence comes from Myxococcales bacterium, assembly GCA_003153055.1. The sequence continues at coordinate 13,921 of PMBV01000103.1, read as the reverse complement.
CGTTGAACGTCCCGCACGAGCTGGCCTCCGCGTTCCAAAGGCCGGGACAGTACCACCGAGTGCGCATCGACCACGAAGACAAGCCGTTCGCCATCGCTTCGGCCCCTGGCCATTCGCGCTTCGAGTACCTGGTGCGGAGAGCGCCTGGCCTGGCCGAGCGGTGGGTGTGCCTCGAGGCAGGCGCCACCGTGCACGTATCGCGCCCGCACGGTCCCGGGTTCCCGCTGGAGCACGCGAGGGGCCGCTCGCTCGCCCTGGTGGCCGCGGGCACCGGCTTCGCGCCGATTCGCTCGGTGCTCGAATCGGTGGCCGACGAGCGAGACGCCTACGGAGCGGTGCGCGCGCTGGTGGGCGTACGGACCGAGCTCGACCTGTCGTGCTGGAAACGGGAGCTTGCGCGCTGGGAGCGCCTGGGCATCTTCGTGCACCACGTCATCTCGCAGCCCAATGGCCACTGGAGCGGTCGAGCCGGCCATGTGCAGGAGCACCTCGACACCCTGGCGCTGGTGGAAGACGGGGTGGCGTTCCTCTGCGGCCAGCGGGAAATGGTCGCCGATGTACGCGCAGCCCTCACAATGCGAGGGCTTGGCACAGAACGGGTGTTCCTCAACCTGCCTGCATGAGGAGGGTTTCAGGCTGACAACTTCACGCACACATGCTCTTATGCTGAACATGCGTCCAGACTTGGTGGCCGTTGGGTCTACCTTCACGACGCTCGCGAGTCCTGTGGGGGAGTTGCTCCTGACGAGTGATGGAGCGGCCCTCACTGGCCTGTACCCGGCGTCACATCGAAGCCTGCCGGACACGAGCGGGTTGACGAGAGATGACGCCCTCTTCGCGGGCATACGAGATCAACTGAACGCGTACTTCCGGGGAAAGCTCTCGGAGTTCAAGGTGCCGCTCAAGCCAGCGGGCACCGAATTTCAGCAGCTGGTGTGGAAAGAGCTCGGTCGAATCCCCTGTGCCGCGACGCGAACGTACGCCGAGGTCGGGGCGCGGGTCGGCAAGGCCTCAGCCTCGCGAGCGGTAGGCGCGGCGGTCGCGAAGAACCCCATCCTCATCATCATCCCCTGTCATCGGGTGATGGGCACCTCGGGGGCGCCGATTGGGTACTCGGGCGGGCTGAAGGTCAAGCAGTGGCTGTTCGAGCACGAGGCGGCGATGCTCCCGGTGCGCATGCCCCAGGCCGAGCGGGCGGCGAGCGGCTCGTCGCCTTGAAGAGGCTCACCCCTCCGGGCGCTGGCTCGGGTTGAGCTCCTTGATGCCCTTGGGGGTGATTTGCAGGAAGAACATCGGCCGCTGAGCCTCTCGTTGATCGTCGAACGAGATGGTGCCGGTGGCGCCCTGGAAGCTCTTGGTCGCCTGGAGCTGATCGCGGAACGCGGCCCGTGACGAGGGCTGCTTCTTCTCGACGATGGAGCGCACCAAGGCCGCCGTGTCCCAGGCCACCGCGTCGAGCAGGGTGATGGTGGCGTCGTGGTAGGCATCGCGGAAGGCCGAGACGAAGGCCCGCGTGGCCGGGCGATCAGAGCCCTCGTAGAAGCTGTCGACGTACACGCTGCACAGCACGTACTTGCCGCCCCGCTCGATGAGCATGGGGTCGCCCGAGGCACCCTTGGGTGAGCTCCAGGTCGACGGCCCCAGGAGCGTCACGGTCTTCATGTCTTTGCCGGTCGTCTTTTGGATCCGCTCCAGGTCTTTGCGGTCGCAGGCGTTGGTGATGATGTCTTCGACGGCGAGGGCGGGAGCGACCAGCGAGACCTGCTGCCACGAGTCGGGAATGAGCAGCCCCTCGAAGTCGACCACCGGATCGAGGCTCGACTTCATCTTCTCGACGGCCTTTCGGCGGCGGAACTCGTCGAGGTCTTTGTCGCGGATCTCCCGGAGCCGATCGTAGAAGTCGGAGCGATCCTCGAGGTAGTAGCGGCCGACGAGCTTCTTGGCTTCCTCGGTGAAGGTCTTCTGGTCGTGATCGTAGCTCTCCACGCCCCGGAGCTGCCCGCCGCGCTTCTCCACCGCCTCCCAGAAGGCATTGGTGAGCTCGACGCCAAAGGGCGTATTGGGGTGCAGGATGGCGAAGGTCTTGAAGCCCATGGTGCCCATCGCGTACTCGGCCAGCGCGTCGGCCTGCTGGGTGTTCGTCACCATGGTGCGGAACACGTAGGGCCCGATGCGGGTGATGTCCTCGAGGCGCGAGAGCGTCAACAGCGGCACCTGGAGCTCCTCGGCCATCAGGGCCGCGCGCTTGGCGTCGTCGGACAGCAGGGGCCCGATGATGGCGATGACGCCGTCTTCGAAGGCGAGCTGCTCCACCAGCTTGGAGGTGAGCGTCGGGTCTCCTTGAGAGTCCTTCACCACCAGCTCGACGTCGCTGCCCTTGAGCGCCAGCTGCAGCCCTCGGAGGGTTGCGTCGCCGAAGGCCTTGTACTTGCCAGACATGGGGAGCAGCACACCCACCGCCTTGGGCCGCACGTTGGCTCGGCGAGAGACGCGGGTAAGGAGCTCCTGCGCCTGGGGGGCCCACGGTGAGGTGGGCGCCTCGCGGAGCAGCGCGTGGAGCGTCTCGTCGAGGCGGGTCCAATCTCGGAGGTGGTAATAGACCCGCGCCAGCTTGAAGGTGAGCATCGGCCAGCCGGGGTGCGAGCGCGGGAGATCGTTCCACGCCTCGGCCAGCGCCGCGAAGGGCGTCTTCGTCTCCACCACGTCTTCCAGGTTGGCGAGGGCCGCTCGCTTGGCGTCGTCACCGCTGGCGTCATCGACTTGGCGGAGGGCGAGCTTGAGGGCCTCACCGAACTGCTGGTTGCCGATGGCGGCGCGAGCCAGAGCCTCCTCGGCCACGCGGCGGTCGGTGCCGTCGAGCTTGTCGATGAGCGTGCTCAGCGTCTGATACGCGTCTCGCCAGGACTTGAGCTCGAGGGCCGCCAGCCCGGAGCGCAGGCGGGCCTGGGTCGCCTGAGGGTAGAGCGGGTTCTCGAAGACCAGCTCCGACAAGGCGCGGCGCGAGGTGGCGAAGTCGCCGTCCTCGAAGGCGAGCATGCCGGCGCGGTAGAGGGCGTCTTGGCCGGCCGTGGTCTCGGGGAAATTCTTCCGGACGTCGAGGTAGGCGGCGACGGCCTCACGACGGCCCTTGGTGTCTTGCACCACGACGGCCTTGGCCAGCGCCTGATCGGCCACCGGCGAGGGCCTCACCTCGACCTTCAGCTCGCGCGAGGCTCGCCCACCCGGCCGAGGACAGCCCATGAACGCAAGGGCCACGATGACGACGAGGGGCACCGCCAGGTTGGCGCGAGGCGCCTGGCCTCGGCCACGGCTCACTTCGACACGACACACCATGCGAGTCACATACCAGAAACCTACCAGCCGCCGAGCGTCATTCCACCTCGTGGTCAGCGGGCCGCGTCTGGAGCAGGGCTCGCTGGGAGCCGCTCGAGGAGGCGATCGACATCACCGTCCTCTTGGTACACGCCGAACCCGATGCGGAGGCGATCGCCCCGCGCGTCCACCACCACTTTCCTCGAGGCCAAGGCCCGAGCGAGCGCTGGGGCCTCGCCGGTGCGGAAGGTGAGGAAGTGGCCACGGCCCTCGGTCTCGAGCGGCACGACGAGCTGACGTCGCTCGAGGGCGCCCGGCGGCAAGGCCGAGACGAACCGCCGCTGGAGGCCGAAGGCGTGCGCTCGTGACTTCCAGGTGGTGAGCCCCACCACCCGGCGCCAGCGCATCACGGCGTTGAGGCGGTACAGCCCCGAGGGGTCGAAGGTGGCACCGAGGAACCGGCCGCCACTTGGAGCGTAAGGCACCTCGTGACCCACGGGCTGCTCGAGGGCTCCGAAGGCGGCGAACCAGCCGGTGTCGCGGGGCCTCAACTCGAGCGCTGGGGGCACGTGGAGGAAGCACGCCCCTTCCCCGGCCATGGCGTACTTGTAGCCACCGGCCACATAGAAGGCCCGCGCGCAGAGGGCCGAGAGGTCCGTGGGGACAGCGAGGAACCCGTGGTACCCGTCGATGACCACCAGCGGGCCCGAGGGAAGCTCGGCGACGAGGCCGGAGAGGTCAGCCACCACCGCCCCGGAGTTGAAGAAGACGTGGCTGAAGAAGACGAGGTTCGTCGGCGCGCGTCGGACCTCGGCGATGAGCCGCTCGGGAAACGTCGCCAACGGCTCGGCGGCGACCCGCACCACGTCGGCCAGGTGTTCCTCCTCGAGGCGCCGCGCCTGTCGTTCGAAGGAATGGAACTCCGAGTCGCTGGTGACGATGCGGGGCCGCGCCGGGAGGCAGGAGAGGAGCCGCAGCACCAGTTCGTGGGTGTTGGTGGCGAAGACGAGCGAGCGGGGGTCTGGGAGCTGGAGCTCCTCGGCGACGTGGCGCTGGGCCTCGGGCCACACGACTCCGAAGACGTGCTCCCACTTGTCGTCGACCAGGCGCACGGCGTCGAGCCAGGCGCGCTCCTGGGCAGCGAGCGTCACATCGGGCCATGGGTGGTGACTGTGAGCCGCGAAGTGCAGCCGGTCGGGGTCGGCCGAGAGGAACCGCAGGAAGTGCGCCTTCAACATGAGCCCGTCGTACTACGCCTCCAAGGTGAGCTGGGCTTCCGCGCTGAGCGCAACTCGTGGCCAAACCAGACGGCGCAGGAAGAGACGACCGTGGAGCCGCTCACCTCAAAGCAGCCACGTGCCAGCGTCAGGGAATCCCCTTCGTGCGAGCCCTCGAAGGCCGAGCTCGCCCGGCGCCGAGGGGCCGCGAGTGGTACGCTCGCCAGCGGCGGTGAGTTGCTCGGCGTGACCTGACAGACCGAACCAACGAGAGCGCCCACACGGAAACAGTCAGAGCGTTCACGAGCTCGGGGGCCTCGGATGGAAACCAGACCACAGGAGTACGCTGGACTGCGCCGGGTGGCCGAGGCGCGCGCCGTCGGCCTGCCGGCACTGGGGTTGGAGCACGAGCTCTCCGGAGACGCCCTGTACCTGGTTCACGAGCTCCGCGTGCATCAGATCGAGCTCGAGCTGCAGAACGAGGAGCTCCAGAGGACTCAGGCCGAGCTCGAGGCCGCTCAGGCTCGATACTTCGACCTCTACGAGCTGGCGCCGGTCGGCTACTATTCCCTCAGCAAGCAAGGGCTGATTCTCGAGGCCAACCTCACCGCCGCGAAGATGCTCAGGGTGGCCAGTGGCGCCCTGGTCAAGAAGCAGATCACCCAGTTCATCCTTCGAGACGACCAAGACATCTACTTCCTGCACCACCGGCGCCTGTTCGAGACCGGCAGCCCGCAGGTCTGCGAGCTGCGAATGGTCAGGCCCGACGGCAGCTCGTTCTGGGCTCGGTCAGAAGCAACCGTCTCGGTGAGCCCCAGTGGTGCGCAGGTCTGTCGAGAGGTCATGAGCGACGTCACCGACCGGAAGCTCGCCGACCGGGAGCGCGAGCAGCTCCAGGCCCAGCTTGCACAGGCCCACAAGCTCGAGGCCATCGGGACGCTCGCTGGCGGCATCGCCCACGACTTCAACAACATCCTCCAGGGCGTTCTGGGAGCGCTGTTCCTCGTGGAGGAGGAGCTCGGAGTGGACCGCGCGCGCGCCCTGGAGCTCCCGGAGACGCGGGCGCTCGCGGAGAGAGGCGCTGTCCTGACCCAGCAGCTCCTCGGGTTTGCCCGCAGGGGGAAATACGATGTCAAGCCACTCGACCTCGCGAGCGTGCTCACCCAGACGAGCGCGATGTTCGGGCGCACCCGAAGGGACCTCCAGATCAAGCTCGAGCTGGCCCCGCGACTCAGGGCTGTCCTCATGGACCACGCCCAACTCGAGCAGGTGCTGCTGAACCTCATGGTCAACGCCGGGCAGGCCATGCCAAGTGGCGGGCGACTGCTTCTCAAAGCGGACCCCGTCGAGCTCGCCAAGGGCGAGGTGGAACCCGACGCCGCCGGTGGGCACTACGTGAAGCTCATGGTCACCGACACTGGCATCGGAATGAACGCGGCGACGCAGGCGCGAATCTTCGAGCCCTTCTTCACGACCAAGGACCACGATCACGGGCAGGGGCACGGGCTCGGGCTCGCCTCGGTGTACGGAATCCTCAAGAGCCACGGCGCCATCATTCGCGTCGAGTCTCAGCCAGGACTGGGCGCGACCTTCACCTTGTATCTCCCGGCCACCGACTCCGTGGTCTCCGAATCGCGGAGCCCACCCGCGAAGCTCGAACATGGCCAAGGGACCATCTTGGTCGTCGATGACGAGCCGATGGTCCTCAGGGTCTGCACTCGCCTGCTCGAGAAGATGGGGTACCAGGTGCTGCCCGCCGGGGGCGGCCGCCAGGCCATCGAGCTCCTTCGCCAGCACGGCTCGAAGGTGGCCCTCGTCATCCTCGACATGGTCATGCCTGAGATGAATGGCCAAGACACCTTTAGAGCCTTGCGAGCGCTCGCCCCAGACCTCAAGGTGCTCTTGTCGAGTGGCTTCAGCATCGACGGAGACGCCCAGGCGCTCTTGGCGAAGGGCTGCGGCGGCTTCCTCCAGAAGCCCTTCGACGCGGCGACGCTCTCGGCTCGCCTCCACGAGCTGCTGTGAGCCTCCCGTGGCGGTGTAAGATGCCGAATTCATTCACCCGCCCGCCCGCTCTTCCATGCCCACGAAGGGCTCCATCTCCGCTCGTGTGAATTTCTCTCGTTTCGGGATACGATTCCGGGGTCGGGCGACCCAGAATTCGGCTTGAAGTACGGGAGCTTCACATGTTGTTGTCATGTGCCGTAGAGAATTTCAGATCCTTTCTCGATGAGCAGGAACTGTCCCTGGTCGCGAACTCGAGACAGTCGAATCTTCTCTCTCACCTTGTCGAGATTCCCGCGCACGAACAGAAGGTCCTGCCGTTGGCGGCAATCTATGGCGCCAACGGAGCTGGTAAGTCCAATTTTGTAAGGGCGCTCCGGTGGATGAAGGCCATGGTCCTTCGCTCCACGGCGAACGAAGCCCGGGTGAAGGGCTGTCAGCCATTCCTCTTCGCCAGGCCAGAGCGGGCCACGAGGGTCTCGCTTCGCTTCCTCCGTGACGGATTCGTCTTCGACTATGCCTTTTCTGCGTTCCCAGCCCGTATCGATAGCGAGTGGCTCGACGTCATTTCACCGACTGGACGCGAGCTCGTGCTCTATGAACGACGGACGACGCCGGAAAACGCCTCTGAAATCGAGTACGGCGACGAACTTGGCCCGCTCTCACAACGCCTTCAGGCAATGCGCACGCTTGGTCCGAGAAGCACAGAGCTCTTCCTATCCCGAATCATTCGAGACATTCCATCTGAAGAGCTTCCGAAGCAACTGGTCAGCGCGATGGCATGGTTCAAGGCGCTCGAAATCATTTCTGCAGACTCGAACTCTACTCCTCTCTTTGATCGTCTTACACAGGACATTGAATACCGGAGCTACGTCGAAGGACTCCTGCGACGCGCCGATACCGGAGTGTCTCAGCTTGCGCCAAGAGTCGTGTCCCATCATATCGAGAACCTTGGGGCCCTCAATCGTCGACGCGCAGAGAAGAAGGAACCAGGCGCTCGTTTCATCGCGGGCGGGCTACGTTTGGTGAAGGTTTCAGACGAGCTCGCGGAGGAGCGGAGCCTTCGTACTCTCCATACTTCCGGTGAGGGCTCCGACGCCGAGCTCGACTTCTCCGAGGAGTCTGATGGCACTCAGCGCCTCGCGCACCTCGCCGCGGCTGCATTCGCCGCGGGCCGTGAGCCGAGCGTCTTGGTCGTCGATGAGCTCGACAGGAGTCTGCACGCTGTTCTGGTCAAAACATTCGTGGGCGAATTCCTTTCCCGCGCCAACGGCAAAAGGAACCAACTCATCTTCACAACCCATGAAACCCACGTCCTCGATCAGGACCTTCTGCGCCGCGACGAGGTGTGGTTCGCCCAGAAGAGTGCCAATGGTGCGACAGAGCTCTTCTCTCTCGACGATTTCCCGGTCCGCAATGACCTGAGACTGGATCGGAGCTACCTGAGCGGCCGATTCGGTGCGGTGCCACCCACTTTCGGACCGGCATGAGCCTCCTCAACAGAGCCCATCGTCCCCTGGCTCGTCGAAGCCGGGCTCTTCGCGATGACCGAATGTTCGTCATCGCCACGGAGGACACGTATGCGCCGCTCCAGTACTTCCAAGCGTTCAAGCTGAGCAGAATCAAGATCCATGTCGTCCCCACGGTGGACGGCTGTTCGTCTGCCTCGGCGGTTCTCTCACGTCTCAAGGCCGAGCAGGAGAAGGCGAAACGATGTGGCGACATCCAGGAGGGAGACCAGTTCTGGATGGTCTGCGACACCGACCATTACTCCGAAGGCAGCCACGTACGCGCCTTCAGCGCAGCCCTGAAGGAGGCTCGCGACGCGGGTTTCCAAGTGGCAGTCACCAACCCATGTTTCGAGCTCTGGCTTCTACTACACGTAGCCGACGCGCCGCCTCCGCCGGCCGACGCCGCCGCCATTCTGGAGCTTCTGAATGCAGCGCTCGGCCAGTATAATAAAACAAACATTCCGGCGACACGCTTTCTCGATGGACTGGGGGATGCCCTCAAGCGAGCCCGCATGCTTGATATTGGAGCCACCGGCTGGCCTCAATCGATCGGCACCCAGATGCATCTCCTCATAGAAGAGCTCCTTCCGAGGCGCTCGCCCAGCTGAACGGCGTCAATGACCTGTGCGACCGACAGGTGTCGTTCAACGAGGGCCCTCAGAACATCTTGAGCTGCACGGCCCCACGGGCCTCGGCCTGGGCGGCGTCCTTCTCGGGCGGCGTCTCGGGGCTCTCGCCCTCGTCACCCTCGAGATCGCCTCCGAGATCCGAGTCGTCCTCGAGCTCGGAGTACTCCTTCTCCGGCTCCTCCTCGGTGGCCCTCGGGGTCGAGCCTTCGGCGCCGTAGAAGTCGAGCGGGCCAGGCAAGGAGCCCACGTCGGCGCCCGTCTGCTTCACCCACCAGAGGTACCGCGACAGCACGTCGAGCTGGGGCGCCTTCTCGAGCTGAGAGAGGAACCGGCTGTCGATGGCCCGGGCGCCCATCAGCGCTCCGGCGATGGAGCCGGCGATGGTGGCGATGGAGTCCGAGTCGCCGCTGGAGTTCGCCCCGCGACGCACCGCCCCCTCGAAGTCACCGTTGGCCTTGAGCACGCACCACAGCGCCGTGGCCACCGCCTCCTCGCCCACCCAGGCCCCACCCAGGAGCTTGCAGACGTCCTCGGCCTCCTCGCCCAGCACGGCCTTGGTCTTCTCGAGCATGGCGAGCTGCTCGCGGTTCCCCACCTTGGCCGCCAGGGCCGGGCTGGCGCCGAGCTCGACGAAGAGCTTCTCGTCGCACCGCTCGACACAGCTGATGACGAAGTCGAGGAGGCCGTCGAGAGAATGGCGCCGCGCCACGTGGGCCACCGCGGCCGCCGCCGCCACCGACGACGCGATGCCGGTGGGGTGGCTGTGAGTCAAGACGCTCTGGGCCGCGGCCAGGCGCACCAGCTGCTCGTCGTCGTCGCAGAACAGGCCCACCGGAGCGGCCCGCATCGCCGCGCCACAGCCCTTGCTCTGCTTCACGCCCGAGCGCCTCCAGTCGCGGGTGAGCTCGAAGTTCTGGCACCCGGTGAGGCAGGTGCCGCCGGGGGCGCGGTTGTTCTCTCGGTGGTGGCTCCAGGCGACGAGCTCCTCGCCCATCACCCGCATCAGCTCGTCGAGCGGAGCGTGGCCCTTGCGCACCAGGGCACGGAGCACGCCGATGGTCATCTGGGTGTCGTCGGTGAATGTCCCCGGGGGGTGGCCTCCCACGCCGGCGAAGTCCTTGATGCCTTCGGGCCCATAGCGCCGCTTGATGCCCTCGAGGCTGGCGATGAACTCGGTCGGGTGGCCGAGCGCGTCGCCCACCGCGAGCCCAAGGATGCATCCACGGAATCGATCCACGCGCTCCATCAGGCGACCCTCCCTCGTGCCAGCGCCTCCTCGAGCTCCGGCTTCTTCGACGGGTCCACCATACACGCCCAGGCGACCCTCCCCCGAAGGAAAGCCGCCAAGGCCGGGTGCCCGGCGCGGTTCTGGCGGCCGAAGGGTGCAGCGGCCAGGCGATCAGCTCCCCGGCTGACCTGACGGGAGCCCCATGGGCCCAGTCTGCGTTGGCAGCCGGACCTTGAAGAACCCGCCTTGGCTCGCCAGCTCCTCGCGCTGCGCCGCCGAATACGCCTGGTGCGAGCGCTTGGTGGCCTCGCTGGGAAGGCGAAGGTGCGAGACGACCCTAAAGAACCGGAGCACCCTCAGCACCGCGAAGGTGGCGTCGATTTCCCACCAGAACCAGCCCTGGTTCGCGGTGTTCTGGTGAAAGTGATGATTGTTGTGCCAGCCCTCGCCGCAGGTGACGACCGCGAGCAGCCAGTTGTTTCGGCTGGTGTCGGTGGTGATGTAGCGCCGGTGGCCAAACACGTGGGAGAGCGAGTTGATGGTGAAGGTGCCGTGCCACAGCAGCACGGTGGACACCACGCCACCCCAGACCATCGCCGGCAACCCGCCGACCGCCAGGAGCACTGCGTGGTAGGCGAACACCGGGACCAGGTGGTGCTCGTTGAGCCACACCAGCTCCGGGTAACGGGTGAGATCCTTCACCGCGGCGTACGGGGTCTCATCGTAGCGAGGCGAGAGGATCCACCCCACGTGGCTCCACCAGAAGCCCCGGCGAACCGGAGAGTGGATGTCCTCGGGCGCGTCAGAGAACCGATGGTGGTGACGGTGGTGCGCCGCCCACCACAGCACCCCCTTCTGACACGACGTCTGCGCCATGAACGCCAGGAGGAACTGGAAGACCCGGCCAGTGCGAAAGGCGCGATGAGAGAAGTACCGATGGTACCCGGCGGTCACGAAGAACATCCGCGCGAAGTAGGAGCCCACCGCGAGCGCCACGAGCCCGGGGCTCACGCCGGTGAACGCCACGAGGCCACAGGCGAGATGAAAGACGATGAAGGGGGCGCTGGTGACGAGGTTCGGCGCGTCGGGGTTGCGTGTGCTCACTGGCTCCTCGGGGGAAATGGTTCTTTCCTTCACTAAACCGGGTGCTGTCACCACTCCGTCATCGGCGGTGCTGGCGCGGGCCTCATTCACGAAGATGATGACGCCACTCGGGAGTGCGTCACCGATCCGTCAGGGCGGGCGATCAACTCTCGAGCTATTCTCTCACCGTTCCTCGCCCGAGGTGTTCGATGCCGCGACGCCGCTCCCTGGCCGCCACGTGTGAACGGTTTTACCGCACGGCCCTCGTGCAGCTCGGCGCCGAGCGTCTGGTGCGCCAGGCGCTGCTTGCCCGGGCCAGCGAATTCGCCCAGGAGCCCCTGCGGGTGTTGGCGATGGGGAAGGCCGCGGTGCCCATGACCCGTGGGGCGGTGGCGGTGCTTGGCGAGCGCGCGGGAGACCTGCTGATCGTTGCCCCCGAGGTGACCCACGAAGTCCCCTGGGCCCCACCGGGAGCGCGCTTCCTCCAGGGCGGTCACCCCAAGCCGACGGCCGGCTCCCTCGACGCGGGCCTGGCCGTGGAGGCCTGGGCATCGGCGGGCGACGGTCGCCCCACCCTGGTGCTCCTCTCGGGCGGCGCGAGCGCCTTGGTGGTGGCCCCAGCTCGAGGCGTGACGGCCGAGGAGAAGATTCAGGCAGTGAGCGCGGTGATGGCGTCGGGCGCGACGATTCAAGACATGAACGCCGTCCGCAAACACCTCTCACGCCTCAAGGGCGGTCAGCTCATGCTGCGACTGGGAGGGGCCCGAGCCGACGTCTTGGTGCTGTCCGACGTGCCCGGAGACGACCTCTCGGTCATCGCGTCGGGGCCCTTCGCCGGTGACCCCAGCACCTTCGCAGAGGCCCTCGCTCACCTCGAGGCCGCCGGGCCGCGAGCTCCACCTGGGGCTCGGGCGTTCCTCTTGGCCGGAGCGCGTGGCGAGCACCCCGAGACGCCGAAGCCCGGAGACCCGCGCCTCGCTTCAGCCCGGCACCAGGTGCTCGCTGGCCCAGTGGATCTCGCCCGCGCGGTGGCGACCGCGGCCCGGGCCGCTGGGTTCGAGGCCGGGGCTGACTCGACGCCCTTGGTCGGCTCGGTGGAGGACGCGGCCCGACACCTGGGCGCCCTGGCGATGGCGCGAGGGGGTCGCGGTCCCTGGCTCTGGGCGATGGGCGGCGAGCCAACCATCGCGCTCCCCAGTGGGGCGACCGCGCCCGACGGAGGTCGCGCTCAGCACCTCGCGCTCCTGGTGGCACGAGCCATCGCCGGCCTCGATGCCTGTGTCCTCGCGGCCGGCTCCGACGGTCGTGACGGCCCGACCCAGCAGGCCGGCGCCGTCGTCGATGGTCTGACGAGCGCAGACGCACGGGCCGCGGGAGTGGATCTCGACGAGGCCCTCGCCCAGGCGCGCTCCGGTCCGGCGGCGGTGGCCTGCGGAGCCGCCATCGAGCGCTTCGACAGCCCGACGCACCTCGCCGACGTCATGGTGGTCGCGGTGGAGTAGCCGCCGAGACTTCGATGTCAGGAGTCCACGAGTCAGGCGGCCACTTCGCTCCGTGGGAGCCACTGCATGAGGACTCGCTCGAGATCTCCCAGGCTGAAGGGCTTGCTGACCGAGTCGTTCATCCCCACGGCGAGACACCTGGCTCGATCCTCGGGAATGACGTTGGCTGTCACCGCCACGATGGGCGTGGTGATGCCTTTGCTGCGCAGCGCTTTGGCGAGCGCATACCCGTCGACCTCGGGCATGTGGAGGTCGGTGAACACCACGTTCACCGTTGTGGTCTCGAGGAGCGCCAGCGCCTCCTGGCCGTCTTTCGCTTCGAGCACCTCGATGCCGAGCTTGGTGAGCATCCGCCGGGCGACCAGCATGTTGACGGGGTTGTCCTCGGCCACCAGGACCCGCCCGGTGAAGCGGACCGTGCCTCCGGGGCTCGTGGGCGAGCTCTCAGGCACCAGCGCGCTGATCGGCAGCGACAGGCGGACCCAGAACGTCGAGCCACGCCCCGGCTCGCTCTCGAGGCCAATGGTCCCACCCATCGCCTCCACCAGGCGCCGCGAGATGACCAGGCCCAGGCCCGTGCCTCCGAAGCGCCGGGTGGTCGACGCGTCACCCTGGCTGAAGGGGAGGAACAGGCGCGAAGCTTGCTCGTGGGTGAGACCGATGCCGGTGTCCACCACTCGGAGCATGAGGTCGCCACGCTCGGGCCCACCGTTGACCTCCACCTCGATGCGGACGCGACCCTCTGGGGTGAACTTCACCGCGTTGGACACCAGGTTGAGGATGATCCGGCCGACCATGGGCGGATCGCACAGGACGTGCAGGGGCTCCGGGGACGGTTCCAGGACCAGCATGCCCTCGTCCTGGAGCGCGCGCAGGGGTTCCAGCGCGCCGCGGGCCACGTCGCGCAGGTCGCAGCGCTTCACCTGGAGTTCCATGGCGCCGGCCTCCATCTTGCTCAGGTCCAGGACGGTGCCGATCATCTCCCGCAGCAGGAAGCTGGAGGCGATGGCGTCCTGGAGCACGCGCGGGCCTTCGTCGCCGAACTGGTCCGGCGCCATCTTCCTCACCACCTGCTGGACCACGATGACCGTCTGCAGGAGGTTGCGCATGTCGTGGACCACCATGTGCACCAGGGTGTCGCGCATGGAGGCCATCTCCCGCAGGGTCCGGTAGCTGTCCTCCAGGGCCCGGTTCTTGGCCTCCAGCTCCATCCGGTAGTGGTGGATCCTGAGGTGGGCGGCCACCCGGGCCTTGACCTCCTCGAAGTGGAACGGCTTGGTGATGAAGTCCTCGCCGCCGTTCTGGAAGGCCGTGACCTTGTCCTCGGCGGCGGTCAGGGCGCTGAGGAAGAGCACCGGCACGGCCCGGGTCGCGGGGGCCGCCTTGAGCTCCCGGCAGACCGCGTAGCCGTCCATGCCGGGCATGGTGATGTCCA
>PMBV01000470.1 GCA_003153055.1 Myxococcales bacterium | reverse complement strand
AGCCATGATCGAATGCTCCTTGCTGGCTTTTCTCCCAGCGGTTGTTGAGGGGGCGGGGCCCGCCGGCTCCGTCCCCGCTTTTCTCCCGCTGCCAGTGGATCAGGAAATCACCCAGCAAGGTCCAGAAACCGGCAGCCGTGCCGAAAATCGCGCCGGCGGCACGGAGCGCCTACATCTGCCACCAGCGACGGCCGCTGCCGGTCGAAACCACGAATCAGACCTGACCAGGGCGGGGGGAGCAGGGAGTCGCTGCCCACCTTCGGGTCAGCGCACCGCGTCGGAGGGCTGTCGCATCGTCCAGCGTTCGATTCCGTCAAACTGACTCGATCGTCCTTCAGAATGATTGAGACAAATTGACGCAGCCGAAACGTCAACCCGAAGCCAGTTTTGGCACACAACCCGCAGACGAGCCATGAGCAGGCGGCGTTCCTAATCGATGCATGGAGTTGCGCCTCGGGCTGGACTCGGGGACTCAACAGAACAGCTACTGCGCGTGCTCCCCTATAACGCGTTTGAAAAGGATTTCTCATGAACAGAGAACCAGCGGTGTCATGGTGTTTGTCCTGTGCGATGGGTTTGGCATTCATGTTGGCTGCCTGTAACGAATCGGGGCTTCAGGCGCGACAGCCCGCCTCCGCGGGGATGCGGAGCACGACGCAGGCCCAGCGGTGGGCCGCTCGCACGGGCCAATCAGCACAGCGGTCGGGCGTCAACCTGACCTTCGGAGGTCTCACTCCCGGCACGGCCAAGTTCAGCCCACTGGCAAGTGGCCTCACCACGCTGGCCAGCATGTCGCCCCCTGGTGGACCGGCTGACATCTTCGGCGTCGCCAATTACGCCAACAGCCCCTTGCAGCAGACGTCAGGCGGAGGGGCCGCGGCGACGGCGACGGTGGACCTCGCCGCTGGCTCCCCGACCCTGGGGCAGGTGACGGCCGTCACCGTCGCCGCGGGAGGGGCGGCCTTCGCCCTGACTCCGACGGTGACGCTCATGGGAGGCGGGGGCACTGGCGCCACCGCCACCGCCGTGGTCGACACCGCCGCGGGCTCGCTGACCTACCAGCAAGTCACCGCGGTCACCGTGACCTCGGCAGGAACTGGCTATACGTCAGCGCCTTCGGTCGTCATCGCCGGCACGGTCGTCCCCGGCTCAGGTATGCGAAAGTTCGTCGACACCCTGCCGCGTCTGTGCGCCGTCTCGGGACCCAACAACCTCGGGCAGTGCTTGCCCATTGCCACGCCGCTGAGCGCCGCCGCCACTGCCGCCGCGGGCGTCCCGGCCGACGGAGACTACTACCAACTCCAGCTGGGCGAATACTCGCAGAAGCTGCACTCTGACCTGCCCGCCACCAAGCTCCGCGGCTACACCGACATGAATGCGCTGAGCGCCGCGGGCACTCCCGTCTACCAGTTCCTGGGCCCCATCATCGTGGCCACCCGAAACCGCCCGGTGCGGATCAGCTTCACCAACGCGTTGGCCACGGGCCCCGCGGGTCAGCTGTTCGTCCCCACGGATCGCACCTACATGGGCGCCGGCAACGGCCCCGACGGCACGCCGTACTCCGAGAATCGCGCCACGCTGCACCTCCACGGAGGCAACACGCCGTGGATCAGCGACGGCACGCCCCATCAGTGGACAGTCCCCGCGGGAGAACAAGCGTTCACCAACTTCGACAAGGGCCTCAGCGCCACCGACGTGCCCGACATGCCAGCCACCGGACCCGGCCAGTTGAGCTTCTACTGGACCAACCAGCAGAGCGGCCGGTTCATGTTCTACCATGACCACGCCTACGGCATCACTCGGCTCAACGTATACGCTGGTGAGGCGGCCGGCTACGTGCTGGTCGACCCCGTGCAGGAAGACAACCTCGCGCTGGCCACCGTCCCCGGGACGCTGGGGGCGACCCCGGATCTCGCGCACTACCTGCCCCTCGTCATCCAAGACAAGACCTTCGTGCCGGACAACGGCGCCGTGGGCGGCCAGCTCGCCGCGACGGACCCCACCTGGGACGTCGCCCGGTGGGGTGGAATGGGGAGCCTGTGGGTTCCTCATGTCTACACGCCCAATCAGAACCCGGCCGACGTGACGGGCGCCAACGCCTACGGCCGCTGGGACTACGGCGCCTGGTTCTGGCCTGCCCAGAACGCGGCCAGCTACGTCGCCGGAGGCCTCCCCACCGTCTGCGCCAGCGCCGCCTTCGCCACCGTCGCGCCCGCTTTCCCGCCGCTCATGTGCCCAGGCACTCCCGCGCTCTCGGGAGCGCCCGAGGGCTACAATGACACGCCCCTGGTCAACGGCACGGCGTACCCGTCCACCACCGTGGAGGCCGGGGCCTACCGGGTCCAT
This sequence comes from Myxococcales bacterium, assembly GCA_003153055.1. Next base: position 10,381 of record PMBV01000470.1, on the reverse strand, counting down.
CTGCTGAACGCCTCCAATGATCGCGTGTGGAACTTGAGCCTCTACTACGCGACCACCGCCGCCGGCGTGGTGTGCAAGGGCAGCGCGGTCGCCGACCTGAGCACCTGCACCGAGGTGGCAATGCTGCCGGCCAGCGCTCACACGGCCGCGTCGACGCTCCCGAGCTGCGCCACCGTCACTCCGCTGGCTGGCGCGGGCCTGGCCATCGCAGACACCACCGGCGGCGCACCCATCAACGGCACGGGCCTGCCCTCGCTGTGCTGGCCCTCCACCTGGCCCACCGACAACCGCGTGGGTGGCGTCCCCGACCCGACCACCGCGGGCCCGGCCATCGTGCAGATCGGCTCGGAGGGCGGGCTCTTGCCAGGACCGGCCGTCATCCCCTCCACCCCCATCAACTTCGATTACAACCGGCGCAACATCACGGTGCTGAACGTCCTCGGGCACGGGATGATGCCGGGCCCCGCTGAGCGGGTCGACATGGTGGTCGACTTCACCAACGTCCCTCAGGGCTCGGCCCTCATCCTCTACAACGATGGCGTCGCGCCGATGCCCGCCATCGACCCCCGCAATGACTACTTCACCGGTGACCCCGACTTGAGCCCCACCGGTGGCGCGCCCTCCACGCCCGCCGGCTACGGCCCCAACACACGCACCGTGATGCAGTTCAAAGTACAGGGCACGTCCACCAACCTGGTGCCGTTCAACCTCGCCGCGCTCAAGGTGGCGCAGCCGAGCATCTTCGCGCTGGTGCAGGAGCCCATCATTCTCCCCGGGACTCCGTACCCAGCCGGCAATGGAGGCGCCCCGGCCAACACCTACGTGCGCATCCAGGACACGTCCATCGCCTACTTCGACAATGGGTCACTGGGCGGCTTGACGCTGACGAGCGGCGGCACGGGCTACACCTCGGCGCCGACCGTCGTCATCGCCCCGCCGCCCTGCGCCGTGGGGACGGCCGGCTGTACCCAGGCCACCGCGACGGCAACCCTCGCTGGCTCGGTCGCCAGCCTCACGCTGGTACCCAACACGAGCCGGTACACCACGTTGCCAGCCATCACCTTCTCGGGCGGTGGCGGCACCGGTGCCCTCGCCGTGGGGGTGCTGGCGCCCACCACGGTGGCGAGCGTGGCGCTGGTGCCGAGCGGCAAGGTCTACCGCTCAGCGCCCACCATCACACTCACCCCTCCGTGCGTGGGGTGCGTAGCGGCGACGGCCACGGCTGTCATGCGGGCCGACCGCACCATCCGGTCGGTGACGGTCGTGAACCCGGTGGGGACCACGTACACCACGGCGCCCCTGGTCACCGTCTCGGGTGGCGGCGCCACGGGAGTCAGCGGCACCGCGACGCTGGCCCCCTCCACGCTGGTCAGCGTCACCCTGACGTCCGGTGGGGCCGGCTACACCACCGCGCCGCTGGTCGTCGTCGCGCGCCCGAGGGTTGGACCCGCGCCGACCGCGACGGCCTCGCTCGGCGCGATGGCAGTGTCGAGCGTCACCCTCGACGTGGGCGGTGGAGGGCTGGGCTATACGGCTGCTCCGCTCGTCAGCATCACTGGCGGTGGAGGAACGGGCGCCGCGGCCGTCGCTGCCGGACAGACCAAGCAGCTGCTCCCCAAAACCATCCAGGAGCTGTTCACGCTCGACTACGGACGCATGAACGCCACCATGGGCGTGGAGCTCCCCTTCACCAACTTCCTCACCCAGACCACCATCCCCTATGGGTATACGGACCCTCCGACCGAGATGGTCAAGCCAGGCGAGGTGCAATTCTGGAAGATTACCCACAACGGCGTGGACACGCACTTCATGCACTTTCATGTCTTCTCGGTCCAGCTCGTCAACCGGGTTGGGTGGGATGGCGCCATCAAGACGCCCGATACCAATGAGCTGGGGTGGAAGGACACGGTGCGCATGAATCCGCTGGAAGACGTGGTGGTCGCGCTGCGGCCCTATATTCAGACACTGCCATGGAAGCTGCCCAACAGCGTCCGCCCCCTCGACGTCACCAAGCCCATTGGCTCGGCGTTGCCAAACCAGTTCACCAACATCGATCCTTCGAACCAACCGGCCGCGGTGACGAACGACCTCACCAACTTCGGGGCGGAGTTCGCCTGGCACTGCCATGTGCTGGGGCATGAGGAGAACGACATGATGCGCAGCCTCTCGCTGGTGGTGAGCCCCGAGGCCCCGAGCGGACTCACGGCGACCGTCGCGGGGCGAAGCGTGACCCTGGCGTGGACCGACAACGCCTTGAACGAGACTGGCTTCACGGTACAGCGGGCTCAGCTCAATCAGACGACCAACCTCCAGGGCCCGTGGGTGAATGTCGGCCTGCTCGCGCAGAACGTTACCACGGTGACCGACCGGCCGACGACCGGCACGTACACGTACCAGGTCGTCGCCAACAACCTCGTCGGCTATCAGAAGGCGTACGCGGCCCCGGTGACTGGGTACCCCACCGTGTCTGGCGACTCGACGCCCAGCAATCGAGTCTCGGTCGTCGTGCCCTAAAGGGCGACGAAACCCGCTGGAGCCGGCCTGGCTCCGGCGGGGACCACACGCTGTCATCCCGGGCTCAGGTGATGCTCGACGAGCTCGTCCTCAGCTCGCCACCATCGCCAGGTCCGCCTGGAGCTGGGCGACGTTGAAGCCAGGAGCGAACTTGGGATCCTTGGCCTGTGGCGGCAGGATGGCGTACGCCTCGTCGACGCACTCGTCCCACCACGCCCACGTCGCGCGCTGAGTGTTGCCCCAGGTCAGCACGGTGACTCCCGCCTGATCGTAGGCGGTGGCGAAGACCGCGTGCCCGTCATTGGTGAGGGGCCCCGGCGTCCACGGCTTCCTGGCGTCGAAGTCCTGGAGCGCGTTGGCCTGCACCTGGAAGCCCAGGTAGACGCCGCCGAAGAGCGCGATGGCCTGCTGGACGTGGAGGTGGTCCCTCGGAGCAATGCTGACGTACGCGAGGATCTCATCGCGGGAGACGGGGTGCGAGCGCCAGTAGTTGAGCACATCGAGCTCCGGCAACCCGCTGTCCACGCCCCCGGTGAGGCTCATGTAGAGCTTCAATACCGCCTGCTCGGCCATGACGTGCTTCTGGCCGACGAGCCCGTGGTACGTGGTAGCCGAATGCGCCAGGGCGGCGATGGTGCAGTCTCCGTAGCGATCGTTGCCGTCCATCGGGAACAGCTTGGTCGGGTCGATGTCGCCGAGCGCCTTGTTGATTCGAACCAGCGCATCCGCGGTGGGAGGCGGCGGAGCGAGGGCTGCCGTGGCGTAGGTCTTGAAGCGAAGCGTACGGTAGTCCACCTTCGGCGGATGCTTCCCGAATCGGTAGTTTGGCATGGTGTGCTCCTTCAGGCGGCGCATCGCATAAGACGATGCCCCGGCGCACAGCAGCCCAGCATGGACAGTGCCCGACCGCGGCCAAGGAGTTTCGCGGAACTCGGAGACTCAGGTGTCAACTCGGCTGGGACGCAGCTTGGTGGGCGTCAAGCCTTGTGGACACGCGCGCCGTGCCCCGAAGCTGCTCCGTCGTCTCTCCGAACATCCTCCGGTACTCGCGCGGCGCGACCCCGAGCACGCGCACGAAGGCGCGGCCCATTCGGGACGCCGAGCCGAAGCCACAGCGCGCCGCGATGTTCTTGGTTCCGAGCTGCGTGCTCCCGAGCAGAGTTCGGGCCTGCTCGACGCGCAGCTTCTCGACCAGCTTCGCCGGCGTGGTGTCGAGCGCCTCGACGCAGTGACGTTGCAGCGAGCGCACCGACATACCGGCCTTCCGCGCCAGCACGCTGGCATCGAGCGAAGCGCGGAGGTTGGCGCGCACCCACCCCACCAACGGGCCGAGCGGGTCCGACGCCGAGGTCTGCGCCACCAACTCCTCGCTGAACTGCGACTGAAACCCGGGACGCCGCACGTAGAGCACGAGGTGCGCGGCGACGCGGTCGGCCAGCTGGCGGCCGTGGTCCTCTTCGACCATGGCGAGGGCCATGTCGATGCCCGTGCTCACCCCGGCCGATGTCCAGACGCGCCCATCGCGCACGAAGATGGCTTCGCGGTCGACGTTGACGCGAGGATACAGCCGCGCCAGCCGCTCGCAGGACGACCAGTGGGTGGCCGCGCGCCGCCCGTCGAGGAGTCCTGCGCTGGCGACGATGAAGGCGCCGTCACACACCGAACCGATGCGACGCACGACCCGGGCGGCGGCCACCAGCCACTGCACCAGCACGGGGTTGGCCGAGGCGGTGGCGACAGCACGATCGGCGCCGCCGGCGACCAGCACCGTGTCAGCCGCCCGGACTTTCGGCAGCGCGCGCGCCACCACCGTCGCACCGCAGGTGAGCGTCATGGTGCCTCCGCCCGCGGTCGCGAAGATGACCTCATAGGCAGAGGCTTCGAGCCGCCGGCACGCACCTGAGAACACGTCGGCCGGGCCAAACAGGTCGAGCCCTTCGGCGCCGTCGTAGCCCACCAGCACGACTCGTCTGCCCATTGGCCGAAAATAGACCATTTCTGTCGTTCGCGCCACACCGCTCGAAGCTACATCGAGGGCAACCAAGGAGATGGCACATGACGATGACACGCTGGTTGGCGCCTGGCCTCCGGAGCCACGCGAAGAGGCTGATGATGGTGGGTCTCGAGGTCTGTCTCCTCGGCGCCTGCGGTGTACCCGACACGGCGCGGATCTCGGGGCCTGTGGCCGCNNGGCTCCGCGCTCACGCAGGAGCGCGCCAAACCCAACCCAGCGCTCTTCGAGAAGGACGCGCGCCCGTACGGACGCAGCATGGAGTTCTGGGCCGAGCAATGGTGGCGGTGGGTCTACTCGACTCCCGCCGCCATCAATCCCTTCCTGCACAGGACGATAGACAGCAATCAAAACCAATCGGGCCCGGTGTTCTTTCTCGCCCCCGGCGACCGGACGAACACGGTCCCACGTCACTGGGCGATCGCCGTCACCCCGTCGACGGTGTTGAACGACTATCCTTGCCCAGACCCTACGTTCCAGCCGGCGCCAGGCCAGTCGCTCTTCGATTTCCTGATGGCAGGTATCGAGCCGATCCAGAACGCGGTCGTCGAGATCGACGCGACCCTCGACGGCCAGGTGCTGAACGATCTGCTGAGCTACCGCGCCAAGTCTGACGACCTGACGTACTTGGTCGGCGACTCGAGCTTGCTGACGCCCCTCGACGGTTGCATCACCGGCTCACGCCAGCCGGCCGTCGTCGACGCGTTCATCTTCTTGATCAAACCGCCCGAGCCCGGGTTTCACGTGTTGACGACCCGGGTGGTCAACCAGGCAGGCGAGGTCTTCACGCACACCCAGAACCTCGAAGTTCAATGAGGGGCTGGCCAGACGGCCTCGGTGGGTGGGCCCTTCGACACGGTCCAGAACAATGAGTAATCAATTCGCTACATGTTCGAGGGCGGAAGCACCAGCGGCGCACCGGTCTCGAGGAGCGTCTTCAGCCCGCTGAGCACGACGCTCCAGCCGTCCGTCGCGACGTGGGCGGCGGTGGCCGGTGCGCTGCCCAGGGCGTGCTCGACGGTCAGCTTCACGGCCGAGCCCCGGGGCTCGATCAGCCAGGTGACGGTGGAGATCTCCTTCGCCAGCACCGGGTCGTACTGCGCCGACCAGGTGTGCACCAGTCGTCTCGGCGCGTCGGCCTCGAGCACGGTGCCCTGCACCACCACCTGGTCAGGTGCGCCCAACCAGGTGATGGCCGCGCCGGCGGTCAGCGACGACACCACCGACGTTTTGAAGAAGTACTGCTTCGTCTTCGCGCCGCTCGTCAGCGCCTCCCACAGTGCGGCAGGGGTCGTGCGGATGAACAGCTCATAGCGGTGCGTGCTCATGGAGCCTCCTTCGGGTGGATGGCCAAATTACGTCACCATATGGTTACTCGTCAAGACCGGGTGGGCGTTGGGCCCGACACCTGCGCGATGCACGCACCCGGCTGTGTCCTGGCTGCTCGGCGCGGCAAGGGCAGAGCAGCTTCGACGGGGCGCAGCGGCCATGGAATAGCCAGCCCTCCCCGGCGAGTGACTGCGCCAATCGGCCGTGAGCGCGCTCTGCACGCGATGCGGGACGATGAAGGCGCTCGTCACGCTGGCAGAGAGAAGAAGAGGGGCCCAGCGGCAGAACAGCAAAGCATACCGCCGAATCAGAAATGACCCACCTAACCCTTCGGTGGTGACAACTCGAGTGACCTGGAAGAGGCGCCCCCGGCCTCTCTCGCTGTGCACTCGAGTTTTCTTGAAGGTCGTCCCCTACCCCCCTCGCTCGACCATTCGAAGACATGCTTCAGCCGACACCCGTAGAGGCAGAAGGTCAGTCGCTCACTGAGGTTGATCCCCTCATCGGACAGGTGCTGGGACGTCGTTTCGAGATTGTCGCGCCGATCGCAGTCGGAGGGATGGGGAGGGTCTACCAGGCGATTCAGCGGCCTCTCGACCGCCTCGTGGCCCTCAAGGTGCTCAGCCCGAAGGCCGACGGCTCGAGGGATTCAGCCTTCGAGGACCGCTTCTTCTTCGAGGCGCTGATGACGGCGAGGCTGCGGCACCCCAACACCGTGATGCTCCTCGACTACGGGCGCTCCGATGAGGGCATCTACTTCATGGCCCTCGAGCTCCTCGATGGCGAGTCGCTCCAGCAGCTGCTGACGAGGACGGGCCCCATGGGCTGGCCGCGGGCACTCGCCATCGGCGCCCAGGTGGCGCGCTCCCTGCGCGAGGCGCATCTGCTCGGCTTGGTCCACCGTGACCTCAAGCCGGCCAACATCATGGTTCAGCCCGATGGGCCCTTCGGTGATCGCGTCAAGGTGCTCGACTTCGGCCTGGTCGCCTGGGCCAGAAACCTCGCCGAAGCCGCCCGCGCAGAGGCGATGCATGCCGCCGAGGAAAACATGGTCCTCGGCTCGCCCCTCTACATGGCCCCGGAGCAGGCCCAGAACGAAGCTGACCTCCGCAGCGACATCTACTCGCTGGGCGTCGTCCTCTTCGCCGCCGTGTCGGGCCGCGCGCCCTTCTTGGGCAAGAACACCTTCGAGATCCTCTGGAAGCACATGTACCAGGAGCCCCCCCGCCTGGGCACCATCGCCGAGGTCCCCCCAGACGTCGAGGCGCTGGTGATGAAGTGCCTCGCCAAGGCTCCCGAGCAGCGCTTTCAAACGATGGATGCGTTTCTCTTCGCGGTACACCAGGTCATCCGGAGCCACGACATGGGCGGCGTCTACGTCGAGGACTCCGGGCCCTTGCCCCTGGCCATCGGCGATCCCGCCCCCCGTCCCGCCGAGGCGCTCCCCCCGGCTCAGACGCCGACGCCTCCGCCGCTCCCCACCGGCGCGGCCACCCGGACACCGCCCGCGAGGGGGTGAGACCGCGTCCCTCTGCGCCCGTCGCGGTTGAGACAGGTGACCCCGTTCTTCCCTGACGCGCAGCGAACCCGAGCCGCCAACTGTGCCGCAACGACTACCACTGTCGGCGAAGTGGCCTGGGCTTCTACCCTCGAGACCTGGAGCTGGGTCGGCCCGAGGAAGGGGCGGTGTCAAGCCGCCTTGAGGCTGGAGCGGTGACTTCGGGTCGTGGGGTCCCGGGCGAGCACCACGAGCCCCTCGTTCGGTTTGGTCGTGTCCCCGAGTGAAGGTCTGATGGCCTGGTCTCCAGGAATAGTACCAATGGTCCCATCTTCCGGAAGGCTCGCGATGGCCGCGTGTGCGTCGGGAGTTGTTCTGACATCACGCGACGCGCACGCTGATTCCCGCGGCGACCAGGCGTCGTTGATCTGAGCGGCGCTCACGGCGCCTCTCTTGTCCACGAATCCTGCAGCGGACCGCCAATGGTACCATTGGTGACGTTGCTGGGGACCCTCGCTCGCCTCGGCACATGGGACCAAGCTCATGCTGCCGGACTGGCACGAGAAGGTCCTCGATGTGGCGAAGCCCCTGAGGGGAATCGACTCGAGGTCGAGGGGCTGCCAGCAAGGGGCACGACGGTGGACACCCGAGCCGCCCTCCTGCCCTTTGAGCTGGTGCTGTTCCTGCTCGCCCGGCACGGCTCATTGCGTGGCGCCTTCACCCGCTTGGTCGCGTGGGTGAGACGTCACATCGTCTGACCAAAGCTGGGGCGAGCGAGGACGCCAAGTCTGCCTTCCATCTCGGGCGACAGCTCACGCGTGGCAGTGCTTGAACTTCCGGCCGCTGCCGCAGGGGCACGGCTCATTGCGCGGCGCCTTCACCCGCTTCACCTCGGGCTGCCCGTCGACGTACTCCCAGCGGCCCTCACGCTTGAGGAACCGAGAGCGCTCGGACAACGCGACGACCCACTCACCCTCGAGGTACCGGGCGGTGAAGGCGACGAAGCCCTCGCCGGGGGCCGCCGACGCCGCCACCTCGCGAACCTCGAGACCCAGCCACGTCACCGTCCTGGCCCAGCGGGTCAGCTCCGCGGCGTCTTCCACCTCTGGGTGAGGCGCTCGCGTCGCCACGAGGTACGCCCCGTCGCCCTTCGCGAAGGCCGCGTACCTCGAGCGCATCAACGCCTCGGGCGTCTCGGCCGGGCGGCTCCCGTCGTGCCTGGGACCGCAGCACTCCGAATACGGCACGCCCGAGCCGCATGGGCACCTCACGTTCATGGCCGACTCGTGACCCGAGGAGACACCTCGAGCGAGGGCGTCTCTGGAGTGGTCGGCTCGACCGGCGGCCGCGTCACGCCCGTGATGAGCCGCGCCCCACGCCCGAAGGTGAACCACGCCCAGGCCCACTGAATCATCACCAACAGCCGGTTTCGGAACCCAATCAGGTACAGGATGTGAATGAAGAGCCAGGCCAACCACCCGAAGAAGCCCGAGAGCCGCAGCCGCCCCGTCTGCGCGATGCCCGAGGCCCGGCCCACCGTCGCCATGATGCCCTTGTCCCAGTAGTGAAACGGCTGGCGTGAGCGCCCCTCGATGGTCCCCGCGATGTTCTCGGCCGCGTGCTCGCCTTCCTGAATGGCCGTCGGAGCCAGCCCAGGGAGCTGCTGACCGTCTTCGCCCTCGAGCGAGGCCAGGTCGCCGACGACGTAGGCTTCGGGATGCCCCGGAATGGTGAGGTCCTTCTCAACCTTCACTCGCCCCGCGCGATCCAGCGGGACCCCCAGCGTCTTGGCCAGCGGGCTCCCCTCCACGCCAGCGGCCCACAAGACGGTGCGCGCCGCCAGGAACCCGGTGTCGAGCTGTACCCCGTCGGAGCGGACGTCGGTCACCCGGCACCCGAGCCGCACGTCGACGCCGAGGGCCGTGAGCGACCACAGGGCGCGCTGGGCGAGCCGCTCGTCGAACGCCGACAGCATGCGCGGCGAGGCCTCCACCAGCACCACCCGAGTCTTGGTCGGGTCGAAGGCGCGGAACTCCCCGGCCACAGTGAAGCGGGCCAGCTCGGCGATGGCGCCGGCCAGCTCGACGCCGGTGGGCCCGGCACCCACCACGACGAAGGTGAGCCACGACTCGCGAACCCGTGGGTCCTCCTCGCGCTCGGCGTGCTCGAAGGCCGACAGCACCCGACGGCGAATCTCCAGCGCGTCGTCCAGCGTCTTGAGGCCCGGAGCCAGGGCCTCCCACTCGTCGTGACCGAAGTACCCGTGGCGAACGCCGGTCGCGAGCACCACGAAGTCGTAGGGCAGCTCCCCATCGGCGAGGCAGACGCTCCGGCGGTCGAGGTCGACGCTCACCACCTCGCCCATGCAGACCTTGACGTTGGGGTGCTCCTCGACCAAGGCCCGAATGGGCGTAGCGATGTCGGCCGGAGACAGGCCGGCCGTGGCCACCTGGTAGAGGAGCGGCTGGAACAGGTGGTGGTTCTGGCGGTCGACGATGGTGATGGACACCGGCCGCGACGCCAGCCGCCGAGCGGCGTACAGGCCCGCGAAGCCACCTCCGATGATGACGACCCGAGCGCTCACGTGGGGCGGCACCTTACCTGGGTTCGGAGCCCTCGACCCCAATACCGAGCTGGCGCCCCTCGTGGCTGGCGGAATACCCTGCAGAAAGGGAATAGGCGACCAACTGGGGAGGTACCCTGGCGGCGCCCTCGTGCAGTCTTTTCTGGCCAAAGCGGTCCGCATTAAGGAAGAAGCGCCACATGATCGAGTGGGTCCTCAAGAAGATCATCGGCACCAAGAATGACCGCGAGCTCAAGAAGACCTGGCCGAAGGTCGCGCGGGTCAACGAGCTCGAGACGAAGATTCGCGCGCTCAAAGACGAAGACTTCGCCTCGGCCACCGTCCGGCTCAAGGGCGAGGTCGCCAAGGGCCGCACGCTCGACGACGTGATGTTCGAGGCCTTCGCCCTGACCCGCGAGGCCTCCCGGAGAGTGCTGGGGCAGCGGCACTACGACGTGCAGCTCAT
>PMBV01000279.1 GCA_003153055.1 Myxococcales bacterium | reverse complement strand
CCGCCCCGATGTCCCCGTCGAGGCCCCGCACACCCCCCTCGTCGACGCCTTCCTCCGTCGCGTCGAACTCGGCATCGCTGACGGCGTCCACGTCCTCGTCTCCGGGGACCCAGTCACCGGCAAGAGCGTCGCTCTCCGCCTCCTCGCCAAGCTCCTCTTCTTGCTGCCCGACCTCTTGGTCGGCACCGTCGAGCGCCCCCAGTCCCGCACCATGGACTTCTACCGCGAGCTGGGGGACCTCTTTCGCCTTGATGATCGCCGCCAGGTAATCGGGGAACGCGAAGCCCAGCAGGGAGCTCGGCGCGCCAACATTCGCCTCTGTGGTCTCGTTGTGCCGGTCGGTGAGCAACCCGTACTTGGTGGCAAAGAACCCGAGGTCGTTCGGCGTGTGCCTTGCCGGATCGAAGAGGACCTTCGCCCGAGCCGAGCCTTTGCCGAGGAGGATCTGAGCCAAGACGTGGCCATGCGTGGTACGGAAGAACCATCCGTCCGCGTCGCGATACCCGGCCTGCGCTTGCGGGTTCGTCGGCACCGAGGCGGTTGGGTTGTTGAACATTGACGAGGCGTTCACCATGCCGACGATCGGAGCGTTGAGATGTTTGGTGCTGTCGCTGGTGTCGACCACGAGCCCCTTTACGCACTGGGACTTCACCAGGTCGGTCCCGCCGCTCCCGCAACCGACCGCAGCCATGATCGCCGCAATCGCCGCACACGCACCAAGCCGCCGTTCGACGCCGATAGTCATTCCCGTATCCTCGCTCACGCAAGACTCCGTTGAACTTCCGTCCGCCACCTCGAACTCGTCGCACGGCATCCAGCGGCCTTGACGTCGAGGAGGAGTTCCGACGTGCCGGTTGAGCAAGGTGTGGGCCAGGGCTGCGCAGGCCATGCATCGGTCTGGTTTCGGCTGATTGACTCGCGAGAGGCCATGGGGCGCGGAGGCGTGGAGTCACCGAGATTCGGGCACTGTCTCCCGCCAGGGGACCTCACTCCCCCTCGCCCTGATCGTACAAATCGCGGCTCGTGCTGCCTCGAGTGGACGAGACAGCGACGGTGACCTACGCGGCTCCCTTCCTGCACTCCAACGCTCTGGGGCGGATCGATGAGCAGCGGGGCGCAAGACACCAGCTGGGTCACCAGCGCGCCCTGGGCGCCGTAGTCAGAGCGCCGCGGCGCGCCCTCCGCGAGGGTTCCCACCTCCGACGCCAAAGACGGTCTTCACTCCGTTCGAGGCGACGAAGTCCTGGGCCGGCACCAGCTCATCCGCGGCGCAGGTGATGACCATCCCGCTCCCGTTGGCCACCCTGCGCTCGACCCCCTTCACGGGCCGGAGAGGTCGACCTGGCGCTGCGCCGGGAACTCGAACGCTCGTTTCGTCATGGTGCTCTTTTGCACCACGAAGGCCTCGTGTCGACCCGCCTTGACGTCGGACACCACGACCGGCCCACTGCCGGCGAGGGCTCCGTCGAGGAAGACCGGGACTCCTGCGGGCGCGGTGATGCGCACACATTCACAGGTGACGCTGAGGCCGGCGAGGGCCTTGCGCGCGGTGGCGATGCTGATTCCGAAGTTGATGGCGGTCGCCTCCTTGAGCGCGGCGGTGACGACCCCGATGACCGTCCCGCGAGCATCGAAGATCGGGCCTCCTGAGTTTCCGGGGTTCAGCGGAATCTGGGTCTGAAACACCGGCCGTTCGGCCCCCTCCGGGTAGACGTTGGAGACCATCCCGGAGGAGAACGTCCAGATGGCCCCGGACCCGTGGCCGACTGCGCCCACCCACTGGCCGACTCGTGGCGACGCGGTCCCCAGCGAGACGGTCTCGACGTTCTCGAGGGGGACTTTCACCAACGCCAGGTCGATCCCCTCCCCACCTCGCTCGACCACCTCGCCCTGGAACTTCCGACCGTCGTGCAGGATGACGGAGACGGTCTTGGCGTCGCCGACGACGTGCGCGTTGGTGAGGATCAGCCCGTTGCGGGCCACGAAGAAGCCAGAGCCGAAACCCGCACGGGTCGAGACGAAGACCACGGTCGGCGCGATTCCCTCGAAGAGCGCCTCCTGCTCGGAGGAGATCGAGTCGAGCGGCGAGGCCGCGAGGAACACCCCGAGGAGTGCCCGGCCCATCAGAAGGCACCTCGCAGCACGAGCGAGGCTCCATCCCGAGTAGCGACGACGTCGACCCCGACGTCGAGGAGGCCGACCTTCTTGAGCTTGGCGTTGTAGTCGAGGAGCAGCTGGCGAGCCTCGTCGATGGGAACAGGATGAGGATTGCTGAGCAGGCCGACGTAGAACACCACGAGGCCCGCCGCGGTGAGCGCGCCCGCGGCGATCACGGGGGCCGGCGAGTTCCTCCGCAGGCAGAGTCCTGGGTAGGTCGGCGTCCCCGAGTACTCGGCGCAACCGAAGGCCTGCGACATCGTCACCGCCACCAGGATGCCGCCAGCCACCGCGATGGCGCCGCCTCCAAGCATCAGACCGATGCGCCGCGTCTGGATCTTGGCATAGGCCTCGGCGAGATCCGGCCGGCCGACGAGGCGGTAGAGCTCGAGCTCGCTCACCGGTCGCCGGCGATTGCCCTGAAAGACCCGGGACCAGACGAGCTGTCCGTTCTGGGCGTACGCGTCCATCCACTCGAGGTGTTTTGCGTCAAACTCGCTCGTGGGTGAGGTGTCGGCCTTTGCCCGCTCGACTTCCTTCGTCACGGCCCCCAGGGTGCTCTCGCTGACGCCGCCCACGGCGCCACCTTCCCGAGTCGTCGGCGGCGTGCCCTTGGGCGTGGAGAAGGCAGTGCGGAGCTTGCCGTTGGTGCCCAGAAACGACACCACGGCCGTCTTCGTCTCCGCCCCGTCGAACACTCGAACCACGCAGACCGTATCGACTGGCAGCCCGGCGGACTTCTGGGCGATCTCGGTGTCCCCGAGGCCCGTGAGGTCGCCCAGCGATGTGGCTTCCATCACCAGCCGTGTTCGCTGGCTTCCTCGCAACGAGCGGATGAGCGAGTCGGTGGCCGCGAGCGTCTCCGGGCTCTTGTCCGCTGAGGCGACGAGGACCGCGGGCGCCGGCCCGTCGAGGTACGTCACGAGGGTGGTACTCTCGAAGGAGGCGTCCCAGTCGCCACCGGCCGCGACGACGAGTAGAAGCAGAGCGCTCGTCATGGCATGCACTCGAAGTAGTTCGGGGTAGCGGGCTTGGACGCACAGCGCAGGCCGCCGCAGCACCACTTGTCGCTGTAACACTGGACCCCGAGGTTGCCGCAGATGCTGCAGCTGTTGGTGGAGAGATCGCACATGTAGCCATACGAGTGCTTCGGCGACGCGCAGCACTCCGCGCTCGAGGCGCACGACCCCGATGTCTTGCAGGTCAGCTCGCACCACCCCGAGTGGCAGGTCAGCGGATCCCCGCTCAAGTCCGTCGCGCAACAGGTGCTGTCCTTCGAGCACAGGAAGGTCTCACAGCTGGTGGTGCCACCGCCAGCGCCTCCGCCGCCGCCAGCGCCTCCGCCGACGCCTCCGCCAGCGCCTCCGCCAGCGCCTCTGCCGCCGCCGCCGCCTCCGCCTCCGCCGACGCCTCC
>PMBV01000559.1 GCA_003153055.1 Myxococcales bacterium | reverse complement strand
GAACGAACGGCCCTGTCGTCTAGTGGCCTAGGACGGTGCCCTCTCACGGCATAAACCCGGGTTCGAATCCCGGCAGGGTCAAAAATCCTGTCTCGTCCACAGGTACGAAGGCCCCGAGCTCATCACTCGGGGCCTTTGGTGTTTCTGGGGCTCGGGAACCAAACGGCGGGGCAAGGTCACGTGGACACCAATGCCGACCTGTACGTCTTCGGCAACCGAGCTGGTCCTCGTGCACCACGGGCAGTGGCTGATTTCCTTCTTGCTTCCGAGGATTCGGAAGTTCCGCTGGGCCGATTGCCTCTCCCAATCGGAGCGTCCGCCTTCTCGGATCCACTCGCGAATCCGACTCCCACCGGGCATTACCATCGCCTCCCTCAAGGGACACCATTGCCCGAGGGCATCGCCGTGGTTAGGGACGACAAGGAGGCCTGCTTGGAGTCAGCGTGCCCAGCGACACACCACACGTTCTACGCAACACGCTCGATGCCCTACACGGAGTTCCGCGAGAAGTTCCTCTGCCTTCCGTGGCAATATGCGGGGAAGAAGGACTGACACCATGGGTTCGCAATACGAGACTACGTTCCGAGCGAGACTCGACAGTATGGCCGCTGGACTGAGCGCCGACCCTGGCGGGCTGAGGGCGCTTGCCCCCGAAACGCAAAGGCGGGTAGTCGGGTTCCTATTCGAGTGCGCCTGCATGGCACAAAACGAGGAGGCTATCCGAATGGGCACAAGTTACCTGCGTAGGGTACCTCGATCGCTGGCCATCGCGGGCATTCGAACGGAGATGACGAACCCCGAACTCCTGGAGGATGAATACGCGTACCGGCGCCTTCTGACACTCTGCGAGTGCTTCGATCCTCCATGGGTTCCACAGGTGAATTCGAGGCACGAACTGGTTCGGGCGGCCATTGATGCGGGGTTGGCGAGCGGCGACTCCGAAGTGAAGGCGGTGGCGGCGAGCTACGCCGATCGGTTGTCGGCTGAGCGGACGCCGACTGGGGCTATCGAATCGCCGAGTCCGTTTGTGGCGATGGTGCATGAGCAGTCAGATCCGTTGAGGCTGGTCGCGTGAATCCATTCGACAAGGTCGGGGTGGAGTCACGAATCTCCACGTATCTGCCGCCGAGAGGGGCGTCGGGAACGCCTGATGATGAACTTCAGGAGCAGGTCGGAAAGGTGCGAGCAGAGGTTCGTCTCTCAGCCCCGTTTCCCGAGGGCGACTGGCTAGCTGTGGAGATTGTCGCCCAGGTGTTCGACCGCGAGTACGTCGATCAATACGGGCGGACCTCCGAGGACGCTCTCATCGCTGAGGGGCCTGCCGTTGCAATTACGGTACGCCGCTCGAGAGTCGTAGTTGACGTACCGCTGCCGCCAATGCCCTACGGTCGGCATCCAGTCGTTGCGAAGGTCTATTCGGTGGACGAGCGCTACAGGAGGCTCTTCGACCCTTCCAACTGCTACTTGGAGACCGTTCCCTTCGGCTACCTCAGTCGGATTCGGAAGGCTGATCTCGAAGACGTCTATCGCGGTATCGGGAACCCAGCTGCTGAAGAAGAGATCAGGCGGCTCGTCAGAGCAGGGGCAGTGATCGTCGACGATGAAGGGAAGGCCCTTGAGGCCCGCGAAGACAATGGCCACCTGGTCCTGCGCCCTTTTCGCCAATTCGAGGCGACGGCCCAGGTGCCGCAGCAAATCGACTCGATTGCTACTGGGGTCGTCGCGATTGAGGGCACGAACCTCGGAGTTGCCGAGATATTCGCCAAGAACGGTGAACTGATGGCGGGCCAGCTGGCGCCACTGGTGGTGGGCGCCGCCAGGAAGAGCGCCGATGTCGCCAGGCGAGTCCAGGCGATGGGGCCATCGCCGCGGTTTTTGTATTTGCTCGGAAAGTCCGTGGAGTCAGGCAACCGCGTAGAATTTCCGGTGAGCATCTACCCGAGGGGATGAGCCTCGAACCTGGGCCGCATCATTCGCCGTACCGCTCCGACGGCAAGCCCACAGACCCCGAGCACCGTCGGAGGCGCCCAGACGGGGAGTTGGCCGACGAAGAAGTCAGCTCTCGCGAGCAACTCCATCCATGTTGGTGCGAGTTGCCGGAGCGCCGCGGTCAACGGCAGGGCGTAGAACGGAAGGGAGAAAGCCTTCGAGCGGGCCAGACTTCCGTCCGCAATCGTGACGACTCCGCGGACCGCTTTGTCGGCCGATGTGTTCTTCTTTGGTTTTGACTTTGGTTCGCAAAATCATTTAAGAGTGCGACTCGATGAGGACACTGACGGTCGGTGGATTCGAGAGGGTGCCCGCTGCCAGACAGCGGCCAGGGTCGACCGGTGGGGTTCGGTGTTGGGGCGCGCTCGGGCGGATCGCGGCGGTGCTCGTCGTGGTCGAAGCGTCGGTGGTGGTGGCCGCGGCTCGCTCATCCCTGCAACGCACCGTGTATGCCATGGGCACGCAGCTCGAGCTCGAGGTCGAGGGGCTCCCTCCTGGTGAATTGACGGCGGCGACGGAGGCGGCGGTTCGCGAGGTTGAACGCATCGAGGCGGCGTGCTCGACGTGGCGAGCCGACTCGGACTGGAGCCGATTGAACGCGTCCGGTGGCGCCGAGGTGGTGCTGGCCCGCGAGTGGCTCTCCCTTCTGGGCACCGTGGTCGAGTGGTCCCATCGGACCCAAGGCGCCTTCGATCCAGTGCTCGGCGCGCTCATCAGGGCCTGGGGCACCCGACGGGGCGGGCGCGTGCCGTCGGCTCAGGAGCTGGCCCTCGCGCGGGAGGCCTCTGGTGTTGGGCTGCTGGTCATCGACCTCTCCGGTGGGACCGCCCGTCTCCGCCACCCCGCGGCGGCGCTCGAAGAGGGTGCGTTCCTCAAGGGCTACGCGCTCGATCGCATGGCCGAGGTGCTGAGGCGGGCCGGAGTGACTACCGGAGTTCTCGACTTTGGCGGCCAGGTGCTGGCCTTCGGCCGCCACCGTCGGTCGGGCATTTCGGCGCCCGACGCACGGCACCGGGTGAAAGCCGAGGTCGACATCGAGGATGCGTCGCTCAGCACCAGCGGGACCTCCGAGCGAGGGCGGCACATTCTCGATCCGATGACCGGTGAGCGCTCCGAGGCCTGGGGCAGCGTCTCGGTCGTCGCATCCGATGGCCTCACCGCCGATATCCTCTCCACCGCGCTCTACGTCATGGGCCCCGAGCGTGGTCTCCGCTGGGCCAATGCGCATCGGGTCGCGGCGCTCTTCCAACGCACTGGGGAGCCGCCCCTCAGGAGCGAGTCGCTTTCCGTCACACTCATTAGGAGCCGTCCATGAAGCCGTCGATGTTGACTCTGGTTCTCCTCTTGCCCCAGCCGTCGTCCGCGCAGGGCTCCGATGACGCTGGCACGACCACGGTGGATCTCGCCGCCGAGGTGGCCGAGCTCAGGCGGAGGGTGGAGATCCTCGGGCAAGAACTGGAGAGCCAGCGCACAGGCTCAGCACCCGTGGTGAGCACGACCGATATGGAACCCAAGACGACCGGGCTCGGCCCCGCGGCCAGCAAGGTATACGCCAAGGACGGCCTCTCCATCGGAGGCTACGGGGAGGCGATCCTCTCCGCCTTCCCCAGTCGGCTTCAGAACGGATCCGATCAGCCCAAGGACAACCTGGGAGACACGCTGAGGGCGGTCTTCTACGTCGGGTACAAGTTCAACGACTGGGTGGTGTTCAACTCCGAGGTGGAGCTCGAGCACAGTGGCTTCTCGGATGAGCACGCCGAGGGCGAGGTCATCGTCGAGTTCGCATATCTCGACTTCCTCCTGGCTCGCTGGCTCAACGTCCGAGTGGGGCAGGTGCTCCTTCCCGTGGGCTTCATCAACGAGCTGCACGAGCCTCCCATCTTCCTGGGCGCGCTCCGGCCTCAGCTCGAGCAGGCGAGCGGCATCATCCCCACGACCTGGCACGAGCTCGGCGTGGGGCTCACCGGAGAGCTCCCTGCCAACCTCACGTATCGGGTCTACCTGCTCAACGGGCTCAACGCGGCGAAGTTCAACGCGGAGGACTCGGGAGCCATCGGTGGCGGTCGCCAAGATGGGCACCAGGTCATCGCCAACAAGCCGGCGGTCTCAGGGCGGCTCGACTGGCACCCGGTGCCTGGAGCGCTTCTGGGCGGAAGCTTCTACGCTGGTGACTCGGCCCAGGCGCGCGGCTCGGTGCCGATCTGGACCGTGCTCCTCGAGGGCCACGCCGAGTACCGAGCTCGAGGCTTCCAGGCGAGGGCCATCTACGCCTGGCTATCGAACAGCAGCGAGGGGCTGAAGGCGCTGGGCACGGGCTCCGAGGCCCTCAACACCGGCACTCTCCAGTCGGGCTGGTACCTCGAGGCCGGGTTCGATGTGCTGTCGCTCGTCCCAGCGACGCGGCAGACGCTCATTCCCTTCGCGCGCTACGAGTCGGTCAACACCCAGCAGGCCGTGGCAGAGGGCGCCACCGTCAATCTGGCCAACCGCAGAAGCACGGTGACCGTGGGGCTCAACTACAAGCCCATTGCGCAGGTCGCGGTGAAGGCCGGCTTCAGCTTCAACATGAATGCCGCGCTGACTGGGCAAAACCAGCTCGACCTCGCGGTGGGGTACCTGTTTTGAGCCGCGCGAAGTGGTGGGTCGTCTTCGTCATCGGCCTGGGGAGCTCCCCCTGGGCTGCTGAGCGCCTCTCGAGGACCGAGGCCCTGGCGCTGGCCTTCCCCGGTGCGACGCTGGAGCGGCGGGAGCACTTCCTCACCGAGGAGCAAGTGGCAAAGGTGAGAGCGCTCTCCGGCGTGGAGGTTCGCTCGAAGTATGTGGTTGCGTACGAGGCGCGCAGTGGGCAGGCGCTCTCGGGGGTCGCCTTCTTTGACACCCACCAGNNTCGGAGGTCGCCTTCTTTGACACCCACCAGGTGAGGACCCAGCCCGAGACGGCGATGGTGGCCATAGCGCCCACCGGGTTCGTCATTCGCGTCGAGGTGGTGCAGTTTGGCGAGCCTCAGGAGTACGCCGCGCCCGAGCGGTGGATTGGGCAGCTCTCCGGGCAGGCGCTCAGCCCTCGGCTCTCCTTGAAGGCCGACGTGAAGCCCTTGAGCGGGGCGAGCTTGACGGCCCAGTCGTTGGTGGACGCCTCTCGCCGCGCGCTGGCCCTCTTCGCCGTTCTCTATCCTCCGAATCCAGAGAAAGTGCCGGGCGATCCATGAGGCCGGTCGAACGATGGAGCCTCAGGCTCGGCTTCGGGCTCGCCGCGGCGACGGGGCTGGCCTATGGGTGGTTGCGGTACTGGGGCGTCGTCGAGGGGGAGTTCGGCCCCGAGCCGAGTCATTGGCAGCCGTTCTGGCAGCACGCCCACGTGCTCCTGGCTCCGGCCTTCGTGTTTGCGCTGGGCGTCGGCGCTCGCGGGCATGTCTCAGCCATGCTTCATCACCAGGTTCGCCGAGGCCGAGCATCAGGCCTTCTCCTCGCAGCGGGAGCGGTCCCCTTGGTACTCGGTGGCTACGCGCTCCAGGTGGCCACAGCGACGGGCGTCAGGGCTGCCCTCGGGTGGACCCATGCGGCGCTGGGGGCACTCTTCATTGCTGTCTTTCTCGGACACTGGGCCAAGCCACGGCTGTCCCGGCGATCAGTTGAACCGTTCGTCGCATTGGCTGGTGTTCGCTCTCGGCTTCGGCGATCTCGCTTCGGACGTGTGTCGCCGACGTCGGGGGGATCTGAGGCGTGACAGAACGCTCACGCCAGACGCGCAGCAAGGCGACGATCAAGGAGCCCTAGATGAAGCTTGAGCTGGCTGTCTCGTGGGTTGTCCGAGCGCCGCCGTCGCTTCAGGTCAGGGACGCAGAGAGAACCGCACCGGTACGATGACCCACGCCGCGACGGGTCGGCCATCGCGCTGGGCTGGTCGAAAGCGCCACTGGGTGAGTGCCGTCAAAGCGGCCCGGTCGAGGGTCTGGGCGCCTGAGCTCTCCAGCAGGGCGACGCGCCCCACCGTGCCTCGCTCGGAGACGAGGAGCTTCGCCCGAACGCGACCTTCGCGACCGGCCGAGCGTGCGTCGGGAGGGTACGCTGGCGGGAGCGCGTGGATGACGGCGGGTGCGTCGCTCCAGCTCGATCGCTCTTCCTGACGGCCCAGGACACCACCATCGACCTCAACCCCGTTGCCGGAAACCGACGAGGCCTCGACGTCCGTCCCAGCGGGCGCCTGCTCCTCGATGCTGGAGAGAGCCACGGCCGGCTCGGCCGAGGCAGCGGGGGCGGCGGCCTCTCGGGGAGCGTGGAGCTTGGCCCCGAGCTTGGCCTTCGAGGGCGCGGTCCGAGGTTGGTGCACCGCGGGGCGCGCGAGCTCGAGCACCACTTCTACCGGGTGAGGACGCGCTGGAGGCTGGTGGCGCGCCGCGAAGCCCACGGCCGCGGCCAACGCGACTCCGTGAACCAACACCGAGGCCAGCGTGCCCACGGCGAGGGCCCTCGAGCACGATGGTGCTTTGGGCTGAGAGCTCATCGCCCGACCTCGGCGCTCGTCACCGGGAGGCACAAGCGAATGGGACGGCCAGACCGCGACCGAAGATTGTGCATCTCAGCCTCGACCTCGTAGGTCTCCCGCAGGTACCTCTCGGTAATGACCTCGGAGGGAGCGCCCATGGACCATCGCTTCTCGCGATCGAGCAGGAGTACGCGGGAGGCGGAGAGAAGCGCCTGGTTTGGGTCGTGCGTCGTCAGAATGACGCTGCGCTCCCCGGCCGCGACCAGCCGGCGCGCATGGGCGAGGACCTTCTGCTGATTCCCGTAGTCGAGGTTCGAAGTGGGCTCGTCCATCACCACGATGCGCGCCTCCTGTGCGAGCGCTCGGGCGATCAGCACGAGCTGCCGCTCGCCGCCGCTGATGGCGGTGGAGGGCTTCTGCGCCAGGTGAGCGATGCCCATCGCCTCGAGCGCCTGCTCAGCCACCTGGAGGTCATGCCTCCCCGGGGCTGAGAGCGGGCCCAGGTGCGCGACGCGGCTCATGGCCACCACGTCACGCACCGCGAACCCGAACGGCGGCGCATGCGCCTGGGGCACGTAGGCCAGCCAGCGAGCGAGCTGGCGGCGAGGCCACCGCCGCGCATCGTGCCCGCCCAGGCGCAGCGCTCCTCCCAGCGGCGGCAAGAGGCCGAGGATCGTCTTGAACAGGGTCGTCTTTCCGACGCCGTTGGGCCCGAGCAAGCAGAGCAGCTCTCCCGGGCCGAGGATGAACGAAACGTCGGGGAGCACGGTGCGTCGCCCGTACCCACAGGCGAGCCCTTGGAGTTCGAGCCACTCGTCGCTGCTCACGTCCAGCCTCCTCGGCCCCGCTGGAGCAAGTACAAGAAGAACGGGGCTCCGATGATCGAGGTGAGGATCCCCAGTGGGACCTCGATGGCGAACAGCGATCGGGCCACGTCGTCGACCGCGAGCAAGAAGGCCCCGCCGAGGAGCGCGGCCGCGGGAATGAGGCGCCGATGCCCAGGCCCAACCAGCATGCGTGCCAGGTGTGGCACCACGAGGCCGACCAACCCGATGACGCCGCTGATCGCCACCGACGCCGCGGTGACGAGCGTCGCGGCGATGATGATCACGAGGCGAAGCCGGGCAGGCTCGGCGCCGAGGGCCTTGGCCTCGTCGTCTCCAAAGCAGAGGATGTCGAGCGGGAAGCCCAGCGACAGGAGCACCGCGAGGCCGCCGATGATGGGCACGGCCGCGAGCGCCACGTCGTTGGTGCCCACCGACGCCAGGCTGCCCATCAGCCAGTAGGTGATGGTGGGCAGCGCATTGCTCGGGTCGGCGACGAGCTTCACCAAGGCGACGAGGGCGGCGAGCAGCGCGCTGACGATGGTCCCGGCCAGCACCGTTACGAGCACCGGGTCGGAGCCTCCCCGCACCATCGAGCTCATGGCCCAGGTGAGCGCCACGGCGCCGAGGCCACCGACGAAGGCCGAACCCTGAATGCCGACTGTGCCCAGGCCTAAGAGAATGGCGACCGCGGCGCCCAGGCTCGCCCCAGAGGAGACTCCGAGGATGCCCGGAGAGACCATGGGGTTGCGGAACAGGCCCTGGTACGCAGCCCCCGAGGCCGACAGGGCCGCGCCGACGAGCACCGCCGACGCGATGCGAGGCAAGCGAATCGCGAGCACCACCGCCTCCGTCTCTGGGCTCCAGGTGGCCCCGATGGAGCACACCTTCGCCAGCATCACGGCCACGACGGTGCCGGGCGTCACCGGGTAGCGGCCGATGGCGAAGGAGATGAGCACCAGCCCGAGCAAGAGCGAGCCGAGGGCCAGGAGCAAAGCCAGCACGGACCTCATGGTCGTGCCCGCAGGCGGCGCACCGCGGGGTCGAAGAGGCTCAGCAGCTCTCGCGTCAGCCTGCCCGTACCTTCGAAGCCCGTGGCCGAGCCGGTGATCGAGGCGCGGCTCCACTCGTCGATGACTCCGTAGCCGAGCTTGCGGAGCCAGAGGCCCTCTTGCCCTAGGTGACTGGTGTTAATCGGCCC
>PMBV01000280.1 GCA_003153055.1 Myxococcales bacterium | reverse complement strand
CGACTCTGTGGGTGCTGCCTACTTCGCTTCGGCCATCACCTCGACTCTGACAGATTTCGACGGGACGTCAGTTTCCCCGCAGGGCAGCACTGACATCTTGGTCGCCGGGTATGACACGGCAAACCCAGACGCGCCCCTTTGGGTCAGCCTCTTCGGCGACGCCTCGACCCAGAAGCCGGTGGGCATGACTGTCACCGCCAACGGCACGTTGGGTGTCATTGGCCGGTTCGATGGCGTGGTCAACGGCAAGCAGAACCCGCGGATCTACACCATCGACGTCATGATGGGCCNNACGATCGCCGTGTGCGGCTTGCTCGATGGCAGCCAGGCTACCGCCGGCACCGACGCGCCGCTTGCCCCCGCCAGCGAGTACCGCGCCGGCGCGAACAACGCGGTCATCGCGCTCCTCAACTCCACCGACGGCTCGGTGATCTGGCACCGTGACATCGGCGGGGCCAACGGCGGAACCGAGCTCTGCACCGCGCTCACCGTCGACGCCAACGGCGACGTCTATGCAGCTGGTCAGTACAGCATCGACATCGACTTCGGCACCGGTGGCACGCCGGTCAACTCGTCGAACACGGGCGCGACGAAGATGTGGGTCGCCAAGTTCAGCCACACAGACGGCTCCACGTTGGTGGACGCCGCCTTCGGCACCTCCGCCGCGACCACCCCCAACAACCTCCTGGTGGATTCGAGCGGGAAGCTGTTCGTCGCCGGGAGCTTCGCGTGCCCGGCGACGGCGCCGCTGGTCTTCGGCGCCACCAGCCTCGTCACCGCGGGCGGTATCGACGCGTTCGTCGCGAAGCTCGACCCAGCCTCGGGCTTCACGCCTGCCTGGGCCGTGCGCATGGGGAGCACGACCTCGGACGACGCCAAGTGGCTCGCCCTCGCTCCCTCGGACGACGTCCTGGTCACCGGTGCCCACGCCGGCGCCGCTGCGAGCACCGGCGTTGCCTCCCTCGTCGCGGGCTCCGGCGCTCCCAACGCGTACCTGCTGAAGCTCAAGGGTACCGACGGGACGCTTCAGTTCGCCGCGACCTATGGCGATATCTACGGTCAGTCCGGCGTGCGAATCGCAACTCTCGGCACTTCCCTGGCCTTTGGTGGCATTTTCTCCACTGCGACCGCCTTGAGCTCGGCGAGCTTCGGCGGCTCGACCGTTCCTTCGATCGCCTACGGGCCACCCACACTGACCTCTCAGGGGAATGGCCCATTCTTCCTGCTCGGTCACTTCGGCCAGTAGGACGGCGGGAGGCTTCGGCATGTCGGTCAAGACGACGCGCGGATGGACTCGCTCTGGGCGGATGACCGTGGTGCTGGTGCCGCTGCGTTCCGACGATTTCATTCTTGGGGCCTCCGCTGCCTTCGAACTCCCAACCGATGCTCGCCCGCGGCTCCTCACTTCGCCCGGCTCGCCCTCATTCCTCCTCTTCGGCGGCGTGGGGCACTCGGTCACGTCAATCGAGGGACCGCATGGCTTCCACTAAGAGGCGATGGACCAGGGTCGCGCCACTGATAGCTGTGATGGCAACCATCTGGGTCGGTCTCGCCCAGCCTGCGGTCGCCCAGAACGTCCTCCGCCACGGGACGCCCGCCAGGGCAGGAGACGCAGCGGCGAACGCGGCCGCCGCGGCAGCGCAAGCCGCCGCCGCGCACACGGCTGTCACCCAGGGTCCGCTCCGGCAGGCTCTGGATTCCATCAAGGCCTGGCGGGCGGCGCAGGAGGCTGCTCGATCCGCCGCGCAGGCTGCTTCGAGCGCAATTCCAGCAATTCCTGATGGCTATGGCCAACCAGGAGGTCTGCAGATCGCGGAGGGCGGGCCGTGGACGGGAGCCAGTAAGCCGCAGCAGGAGCCGACCACCGCCGATGGCCGCTCGACCGTCACCATCCAGCAGAGCGACCCGCAGGCGGTGCTGACCTGGACGACGTTCAACGTGGGGCAGAACACCTCCGTCAACTTCGATCAAAGTCTGGGGAAGACCGACGCGCGTTCGTGGGTCGCCGTCAACCGAGTGGTCGACCCGAGCGGGCAACCGAGCAAGATCCTCGGGAGCATCACCGCCGAGGGGCAGGTCTACCTCATCAACCGAAACGGAGTCATCTTCTTCGGCACCTCGCAGGTCAACGTGGGGACACTGATCGCCTCAGCCCTCGACGCGTCGCCCACGACGCTCGAACATGGCCTGGCGATCGGAATATCCACCAGTGGCGTTCCCGCGGTTTTCGAAGCCGACAACGCGACCGGAGCCATCGTCATCAAGCCCGGAGCCAAGCTCTCGGTGAATAACTTCGGACAGGTGCTCCTCTTCGGCGCCGGCGGCACCGCCACGGCCGAGAACCCCCAAGGCTTCGCGGTGCTGAATCAAGGCTCAATTGACGCCCCCGACGGCCAGGTCGTCCTCGCCGGGGGAAGCCAGGTGTCTCTTTTTCCTCAGTCGGACGCCCGCTCGTTCTTCATCAACGCGACGACGAGCCCCTCAACCGTGCGCAATGCCGGAATCCTCTCCGCAGACCGTGGCAACATCACCATGATGGCCAGCACCATCTCGCAGGCCGGGCTGGTGACCGCCACGACGGGCGCCGAGGCCAACGGCTCGATCCGCTTTGGAGACCCGAACTCGACCACCATCCTCGAAGAGGGCGGCGTCACTCAGGTGATCCCCGACATCGGCGGGAAGAAGGTCGTCGGGGCGGGGACCTTCAAGGCCTCNNAGGCCTCGCTCGTGCAAATCGACGGCAGCGACATTCAATTCAAGTCGAACTCGACCGTGTACGTTCCTGGCGGCGATGTGGAGGTCGGGTCGACCGCCCCGAGCGAGGTCGAGACTGGGAGCATCTACGTCGCCGAGGGTGCTCGAATCGACGTCTCCGGCCTGAGCGTGGAAGTCCCGATGTCGCAGAACACCATTCAAGCGCAACTCTATGCTGCTCAGCTTCAAGACAACCCGGTCTTGCTCAACAGCCCGCTGCGGGGGAAGACGGTGTTCTTCGACGCCCGCCTCGGAGTGAGCGGGTTTGCGAACCTCTCCGGATACTACGATCTCATCGAGCGAAACGTCGACCAGCGCATGACTCAGGGAGGATCGCTCAAGCTCTTCGCAGACCGAATCATCACTCGAGCGGGCTCCGTCATCGATCTCTCGGGCGGGAGCCTCCATTACCTCGACGGCTACGTGCGGAGCACCGTGCTGGTCGACGCGACCGGGAAGCGGGTGCGAATCGAGGACGCTCAGGCGGGGGTGGCCTACGTCGGAATCGACGGGGACTTCGTCGCGAGTCACCCGCGATGGGGGCTGAGCGAGACCTACTCCTCGGCCTTCGGGGTGCGGATGCAGTTCGAGCCGGGTTATGTCCAGGGTGCCGCAGCGGGGGCCCTGACAGTGGGCATGCGCCCCGACGATATGAGCAATGCCAGCAAGCCATTTGTCGATCCCTCGGCAACGGCATCATTCCTCGTCTTCGACGGGAAGATCGTCGCCACTACCGTCTCCGGCCCGCTCCAGCGAGAGCTGTCGTCGGGCTCCACCGACCCAACCCGGATTTGGCGAGAGCAACCGACGGGCGCGACGCTTCAATTCAATCGAGCCGGCGATGTGAGAATCGCTGACGCCTCGGACGCGATTCTCGAACCGACCTTCACATCGAAGTCCGAGATCGACCCGAGCCTGAAATACCAGAACCTCCTTCCTGCAAGCTGGTTTGATGGCAAGACGTTTGCGAACGCGACGATCGAGGGCGGGTACACCGACGACGGCTACTCGGGCCACCCGGCAACGCAGAACACCGCGCCTCGGAGCACGCTCACCATCGGCTCCGGTGTGGTGGTCAATCTGGGCGACGGGGGACGATTCAAGTATTTTGGAACGTACGCTGATATCGCGGGCAAGATTCGCGCGCCCGGAGGATCGGTCGAGATCGCCGCGCTCGACAATGCGTACGACAACGGTTCCCTGCCGAAGGACCTCATCCGAGTCAGCGGAACGATCGACGTGGCGGGGCGTTTCACCAACGACCAGCTCGACGGTGCGGTAGGCCCGTTGAGGGCGCTCAACGGCGGCAGCGTCACGCTCAAAGCTGAGGCCGTCACGCTCGAGGCCACGTCGAGCATCGACGTCTCCAGCGGAGCGCGTTGGATCGCGAAGGACGGAAAGACCTTCAGCCTCATCGGCGGCAACGGAGGGAAGATCGTTCTCGACGTCAGCCGAGATCGAAAAGCGAGCGGCCGCCAATCGACGTATGCGGCTCCGAGCGGAACCCTCACCATCGACGACGGTGCTCGCCTCCTCGGCTACGCGGTCGGAAAAGGCGGGAGCCTGGAGATCGACACGGGTTTCGACATCGTGATCGGCGACGAGGTTCCGCTCAACCTCCCTGCCGATGCGCGCCCGTGGCTTCTGACTCCTGACTTCTTCCGCCGAGGCGGTTTCGCCGGCTATTCAATTCTCGGTGAGCGCAGCGTGAAGGTGACCGCTCGGGTTGCGCCCGAGGTCGAGTCGCTGGTGCTGCCGCTCCCGGAGGTGTTGGCCGAGATCCACAGCGGCACCCCACTGGCGGATTTCGCCACTCGGCAAGTCATCAGCTGGCCGGCTCGGTTGCCGATGAGCATCAGCCTCTCAACAGCCCCTGTACGCACACAAACCATCAACGACTCCACGCCGGTGGTCTTCAGCACCTGCAAGTTGCTCGGGCAGGGTGGCTGTGTCGAAATAGGTGCCGACGCGACTCTCTCCACGAACCCCGGATCGATCGTCGCGCTCTCCGCGACCGGGACGGTCGAGGTCGACGGAACGATCGAGGCCTGGGGAGGGACGATCGATCTCTCCGTGTCCCATCCTCGCGGCATTACCCAGGTTCGGCTGGGCGCCGGTGCCAAGCTCGACGCCCAGGGCTACCTGGCCGCGAGTGCGCAAGGGCCGGTGCTGCAACGGACTATCGAGAGCGGTGGAGCCATCAACATCTCGGTCTCCAACAACGATGGGTCGTCGATTCTCGACATCGACCAGAAGGCGACGCTCGACGTCTCAGGAGTCCAGGGGGAGGGAGATCTGCGGTCTGAGCCAACCGGCTTCTCCGAGCGTGTGCACTTCCAGCCGTGGGAGGTGGACGGAAGCGCTGGGTCGATTTCCATTACCGCTCCAGTCGGAATCGTCCAAGGCAACCTCAAACTCTCCGCGGGTGGGACGACAGGTGCCAGCGGCACGTTGAGCGTGACGGCAAACGCGACCCAGCCGCTGGTCGTTCGCCAGTCCACGCTCCCTTCTGGCGAGCAAAGTGGAGCCCTCGTGGTCGTCGCCGACAGCGTCAACGCCTCGGGCGCCGACGACCTCGTCCTCGGTCGTGGCACAGCCCTCAGGACGGACGGGCAGCTGATGTTCGAGCGCGGCGACGGCGACTTGACGCTCGTGGCCAAGCGCTCCATCACCTTGCGGACTGGGGCCATCGGAACGACGGGCGTAGGCCCTCTTGACCAAATGCTCGTCGAGCTGAGCGCGCCGTATGTCCAGCTCGAAGGGGGAACGTCAGCGAGCGCCCTGCCCGCCCACGTCGATACCTCGGCCAGCACGCTGAAGGTCACCGCCGGTCTCATTGACGTCGAGAACTGGCTGGAGCTCGGCTGCATGAGCAACACCTGCGGCATGGGCGGTTTCGGTTCGGCCGTCTTCTCCTCCACGGGAGACATCCGCTTCTCCGACCACGACCCGACGGCCACCCGCATCTCGTACCACCCGGGCTTGGCCTCGAACGGCGCGATCGAGTTCGACGCTTTGCAGCTGTATGTCGCCTCGCGCAGGTCGGCCCCGACGAACATGGAGCGCCCGGACGCCGATCCAGGGTTCCTCGTTCAGTCGGGAAAGAGCATCACCGTGCGAGGTCCCACCGAACCCTCCGGCGCGGAGCTTCAGGTCCCCCTCTCCTTCGGCGAGCGGCTGACCATGAGGGCCCCCGATGTGACCGTCGGCAAAGGCGGCGTCGTGCGCGCCCCACAGGGGCAGATTCGCCTGGGGGGTGTCGCCGGACCGGCCGGCGAGGCGGGATCGGTCACGCTCGAAGATGGCAGCCTGGTGTCGACCTCGCTCGAGGGCGCGACCGTTCCGTTCGGTCAGCTGCAGGCGAGCGGCCTGTTCCTCGGGTACGATCAACCAGGCCAGGCCCCCTCGAAGTCGGTGACGCTCAGCGCCTCGCGCGTGGCCGTGAACAAAGGCGCGGTCATCGACGTCTCGGGCAGCGGCGACCTGCAGGGCTTCACGCTCTCCGCCGGCGTGGGAGGCTCGGCCGACGTCCTCGCCGCGCCTGGCACCTTCGCCGTGCTGCCGAGCTTGGGCGCCCGCCCCGCGCCGATCGCGGGCATTGCCTCGTTGCGCGATGGCACCCTCTCGGTCGGTGACTCGGTCTGGCTCGAAGGTGTGCCCGGGCTCACGCCCAACTTCTACACCTTGCTTCCCGCCCACTACGCCCTGCTCCCCGGGGGCCTCTTGGTCCGACCCTTGGGAGGCGCCTCTGCGTCCGCCCTCGCCAGCATCGCCTACCCCGACGGCTCCGTGGTCGCCAGCGGCTACCGCGCCATCGAGGGGACGTCGGTCCGTGACCCCGGCTACGGCCGATTCCTCGTCATGTCGAGCGACGCGTTCCACCGCTACAGCCAGATCGACACCTATTCGTTCAACGAGGCAGCAGGAAAGCTCGCGACAGAGGCGGGCGTCACCGTTCGCACCGCCAACGACGCGGGCAACGCCGTCTTGAAGGCGGGAGAGAGCCTCATGCTCAGCGGCACCGGCCGGTTCGGCGCGGGCGCCGGGGGCTTGATCGGGAACCTCGACATCGCCGCGAAGAAGATCGCCATCGTCGGGACAGGCGCGACCACCGGTGATCTCACCGGGTACCTGCTCCTCGACGCCAAGAGCGTCACCGACTTCGGAGCCGGCAGCCTGTTGATCGGCGGTACCCGCTCAACGACCGCCGCGGGGACCGCGGTTGACGTCGTGGCGAGCGATGTCGTGGTGAGGAACGACTCGGGCTCAGCGCTCACCGGGCCCGAGATGATCTTCACGGCGTCGGGGACCGTCGCGGTGTCGGACGGCTCGGTGCTCCGTGCCGCTTCGGGTCAGGGCGCCACCAGCGCCGACACCAGTGCGCTCGTGCTGGGCCCGAGCACCGGCGCGCTCCTCCGTCTGTCGAGCGGAAGCCGGGTGGTGACCACCAGACCTGCGGCGGGTGCGACCAGTGTGGGCACGCTGTCCCTCGGCCACGCGACGCTCGAGGCGAGTGGCTCGCTGACGCTCGAGGCAAGCCAGTCGGTCGACGTGGCGGCGGCCATCACGCTCTCCTCGCCCCAGCTCGATCTCGCGTCTCAGCGAGTCAACCTCGGCGATGGCGCGGGGAGCCAGCCGGGGACCACGCTCGGGAAGAGCCTGATCACCCGACTCGCGTCTTCCTCCGACCTCCTCATCCGCGGGTACCAGGGCATCTACCTCTCTGGTGACCTGAACCTCGGGAGCCGCGGGGGCTCGACGCTCCCGAACCTCACGCTCGACTCCGGGCTCCTCCAGGGCGAAGGTGGCCAGGGCACGATCACCTGCAGCACCCTCACGCTGCGCAACAGCAACGTCGGGGCCGCCGGCGCGCCCGACACGACCCCCAGCCAGGGAACCCTCACGCTCGACGTCGACACGCTCCGCCTCGGCCCTGGCATCGTGCGCGTCGCTGGTTACCTGACCCTCACGGGGCAGGCCGGAGCGGTCGTCGCACAAGGCCGAGGCGGTGAGCTCGACTTCGCCGGGGACGTGTCACTCAAGACGGCCCAGCTCGGAGCCGACCAGGGAGCGAGCTACACGGTGTCGGCCGCGGGGAATCTCGCGTTGAGCCAGGGCCCGCTCGGGGCCGGCTCGTCCGCGAGTGGTTTGGGCGGGCAGCTCGCGCTCCATGGAGCGAGCGTGCTCATCGACACCGCGGTGCTCCTGCCATCGGGGAGCTTCCGCGCTACGGCTACCGCGCCGGACGGAAAGCTGACCCTCGGCGCCGACGCGTCGATCGACGTGAGCGGGCGCGCCTTCGACTTCGAGGACCAAGTCCGGTTCGCCCCCGGCGGGAGCATCTCGCTCGCTGCGTCGGGTGACCAGGGGACCCTCGTCATCGACGCCAAGGCGATGCTGAACGCCTCGGGGGCCGACCGCGGGGGTGACGCGGGGCGCGTGCAGCTCACCGCCGGGGGAGGCGCGTCGATCGACGGGCGGATCCTCGGGACAGCCGCGGCGGGCTTCGCCGGGGGCGCCTTCTCGATCGACGCCGCATCCGTCTCGGCCGACCTCGCGGCCTTCATGCAGCGGCTCAGCGGGTTCGACTTGTCGCTCGCCATTCGACTCCGGAAGCAGGACATCGCCGTCGCTGGCGGCCAGACGCTGACCGCCCATGAGGTCATCCTCCACTCTGACGAGGGCTCGGTGACGGTCGCTGGCACCATCAATGCGGCGGGGACCAACGCGTGGACCGACGGCGGGCGCATCCAGCTCATCGGGGGAAACGGGGTCGCCCTGACCGGGAAATTGGACGCACACGCCTATGACGGAACGCTCATCGCAGGGGCGTTCAGGCCCTCGAGCGCCCAGGTCGAGCTCGTCGGGACTGGGGGAACGGTCGACGTCGCTCCCGGCTCGGTGGTGGATGTGTCGGGCGGAGGGCGGGACGGCTTCACCGGGGGCTCCATCGTGGTGCGCGCCCCGCGGACGGACTCCGACTTGGCGATCGCTGAGCTGGCGGGCACCTTCCTCGGGTTCCGCGGGAAGGTCGTCGTACAGGGGACCACGACGTACGCCTGGGCGGGGAATGACACGGTCACGCAGGCGATGGGCGACGCGGCCACCTGGCTCAGCCAAACGAGCGCCATTCAGGCGCGTCTGGGCGAGGTCGAGGTGGCGCCCGGCATCGTCTTCAGCAGCCCGGGGGACATCACCATCTCGACGAACATCGACCTCCACGGCCTCGCGAGCGCCGGCTCCCTGGCCTTCATCGCGAACGGCGGCGCCATCAAGATCAACGCGAGCGTCAGCGACGGCTTCACCAGCGCAGCCCGAACCGCGGCGCTGGTCTCGGTTCCGGGCCAGGCCGTCCATTCGTTCAGCCTCGACTTCGAAGCGGGTGGCTCCATCACGCTCTCGACGACCGCGATGGTCCGCACCGGGACCGGTGACATCTCGATGCAAGCTGGCGGAGACATCGTCCTCCAAGGGAGCAAGTCCGTCGTGTACACGGCTGGGCGCACGACCGATCCACTGCCCGGCTGGTCGCTTCCCGCCGGGGTGTCACCGAGCCTCCTCAGCTTCCCCGTCGAGGGCGGCGACATCTCGTTGCACGCCGATGGGAGCATCTCGGCGCCCATGACGTCGCAGACCACCTCCGCCTGGCTGTTCAGGTACGGCGCGGTGAACCTGGCCGCAGCACTGCCCGACGTCTCGCGCGCGACGGTGGCGACCCAGACGAGCTGGGGCATCGTGTTCAAGAATTTCGAGCAGGGAGTCGGTGCGCTCGGTGGGGGCGCGGTGACAGTGAGCGCAGGTCGCGACATCAGCCAGCTCGAGGTCTCGATTCCCACCACCGGGCGGTCGACGGTGGCCGTGGGAACGCAGGTCGGTGCCCCTCCTTCCGGTGACGACCCCTACTCGGACCCACGGCTCTCGGTTCGGGGCGGGGGGAACCTGCGGCTCTGGGCTGACGGAGACATCCTCGGCGGGCTCTTCATGTTGGGGCAGGGCACCGGCAACCTCCGCGCCGGCGGCAGCGTCATGCCCAGCGGCACGTTGGCGAACCTGCGGACCAGCCCGAGCGAGAAGTTGCCCACCGAGTCGCGAACCGTCGCCGCCCTCTTCGGGCTGATGGACGCTACCGTGAGCGTCACGGCGGGCGCCGCGGTGGAGATCGAGGGGGCGTTCGATCCGATGCTCCAGGGCCAGGTCAACGCGAACCTCGTCAGCGGGAATGGCTCGGGCTTCTCGAGCTACAGCAACCGCACGGCCCTCAAGGCCACTTCGGTCACCGGCTCGGTGACCTATTTTACAGACCCGTGGGCTTCGGCGGACCTGAGCAAGGCTGTCACGATGACCGGGGCGAGCGGCACGCTGAACGACGCGTTTTCGATCGCCCCGCCGAGCCTCAGGCTCGTCTCCCTTCAAGGCGATGTGAGGGTCACGGGCCGGTTCGGGAACTCGAGCGAGCTGTCGATGGGCTCGGCACCCCGCGCGACGCTCGAGCTCCTCGCGCAGAGCAACGTCTTCCTGAACGAGAACATCACCATGCACGATCTCGCCCCGTCATACGCGCGGGGCCCTTTGGCGCCATTCGCGGCGACGCCTGCTCCAGCTCCAGAGGACCCCACCATCATGAACACGGGCCTGAGCAGTGACGTGACCACCAACTACAGTCGCGGCCTCAATCCGCTCCACTCTGGGGACGAAGCGCCGGCGCGGATCTACGCGCTCAAGGGGACGGTGTGCGGCTTGGCCTCCAGTCGAGGCTGCTACGCCAACCCGCTGACGTTCGTCACGGTGAAGCTGCCCAAACCGCTCGACGTCGTCGCCGGCCTCGACATCCGCTTCGGCCAATTCGTGCCGCAGAACAACCTCGCGGGCGACCTCACGCGATTCAAGGCCGGGCGGGACATCTTTGGCGTGGCGGTCTACCTCTACGGGCCTGGTTCGCTGCTCCTCGAGGCTGGGCGCGACGTGATCCAGGAAATCGCGCCATCGACCATAGCGGACATGGTGACGAGCTCTGCATTGGGGCTGATCTACGCGGTGGGTGACGGAAGCGCGGTCAAGTCCACCAGTGGTTCCACCCTCTTCGTCAACACCGCTCTTCCCCACGACACGGCGGCCGACGTGTACATCGTCGCGGGAACGAAGAACGGTGTCGACTACGACGGCTTTGCCAGTGCGTACCTTGACCCGAACAATGCCCAAGGCGTGGTCCAGACCTACCTTCCGGAGCTGACCACGTTCATGGGCTCCGCGTCCGCGACGCTGGCGGACTTCCAGAAGCTTCCCCTTTCGAGGCGCGAGCTGTTCATCGATCGAATTCTCTTCGCCGAGCTCAAGGCTTCGGGCATCGACCACAACGACCCCACGAGCCCTCGGTACCCGAGCTACGATCGCGGCTACGCGGCGACCCATCGCCTCTTTCCCACTGACCCCTCGACGCTGTCTGACGCGGACCGAGGGAGCGCCTACCTCAACGCCAAGCCGGTCGAGACCCAGGCGGACGGCGACATCACCATCATGGCCCCATATGGGAAGATCGAGGTGGGGGTCGCGACGGTCCCCGACAAGGCCAAGCCCGCGCTCGGGGGCGTCGTGACGAGACGAGGGGGGGACATTCGCCTCATGGCCGACCAAGACATCGACCTCTTCACCTCTCGCGTCTTCACGCTCCAGGGCGGTGACATCACCATGTGGACTTCCAACGGCAGCATCACCGCCGGCGCCGGCTCCAAGACCTCCGTCGTCCAGGTTCCCCTCAGCTACATGATGAATGACTTTGGCGTCGTCACCGTCAACGCCTTCGGCCTCGCCACCGGAGCGGGCATCGGCGTCCTCGACGCCCTGCTCAACGCCTCGGGGCGCAAGAAGAGCCGGCTCGACCTCATCGCCCCGCGTGGCACGGTGAACGCGGGCGACGCGGGCATCCGGTCGGTGGGAGATCTCAACATCGCCGCGGCCCTGGTGGTGGGCCTCGACAACATCCAGGTCTCCGGCCTCGCGACCGGCGTTCCACGAATCGAGGCGCCCAACATCGGCGCCCTCACCACCGCGTCGCAGCTCTCTTCCGCGGCGACCAAGGAGGGCGTAGGCCCCGACTCGGCCCAGGCGGCGGCAGCTGCCCGAAAGACCCTCGCCGAGCTCCCGTCGATCATCACCGTCGAGGTGGTGGGCTACGAGAAAAGCGAGCCCAAAGAAAGGAAGGAAAAGCCCCGTGACTCCCCCACCAAGGAGAAGGGCGGCGAGCGATGAGCCTCTGGTAAGGCTGCCAGCCGTCACTCCGTCATTGCGCTCTCCTTTCGTTCGTGCCCCTACCAGCAAGCCCTGCGCCAGCCTTGGCGAGCCTGGTGTTCTGAGGACCTTGCGCGTGAGCCCGCTGGGTCTTGAGCCCCAAGCCGAGTGCTTCTCCACCTGTCAACTTCCGAGGCACCGCGGGCCCCGGCGATGCGGCGCACCGAAGGGTGGGCGCGCTGGCGCTCGCGGCGTTACCGGCACTTCACGCGGCGCCGAGCATCTCCCATCCCCGCGCGACTATCCGTGCGAACGCTGGCGGCGCCAAAGCATGATCACCCCGAGCGTCACTATCAAAAACGCAATTCGGTTGTCTTCAACGCCGCCCCCAATGTGGCCGCAGCCGCACGCCCCGACGACTGCCTCGTCGGCCGCGCCGGAGTGCCCCCCATCGCTGGACCCGGCGTCGCGCGGGCTTCCCGCATCGCGCAATGACCCTGCGTCCGGCGCCGAGCCGCCCCCGTCTCGTCCTCCGCCCCCGCCTGCGTCTGGTCGCGTGCTGCCACCGTCGGGTGCGCCCGCGTCGGGTGCGCCCGCGTCGGCGGCTTCGCCTTTGCCCGTGTCGGGTGGCCATGGCGTGACGGTCATCGGCGGCGCGCCACTCTTGGTGATTTTGATTGCGTAGAGGGGCGACTCGTAGGGCGCTGAGCTGGGCAACGTGACGTGCAAGCCCGAGCCGTCTTGCGTGAACGTCAAGGCCACCGCGGTGCCGCCCAGTGACGGAAAGAGGAACACCTTCCCACTTCCCACCGGAAACGCACTCGTCGTGGGCGTCGTCAAGGTCGCCGTGCCGTTGGGCCAGCCCCCGAGCAAGGCATACAGCGCATCGCCGTCCTGCGATCGAGTGTACCGGACATCGGACGGCGTCAACGTCGGCAGGTAGGTCGTGAAGCCGCCGCCCATCGAGGTAGGGCCCTCGCAGCACTTGCTCCACGCTCGGGTCTTGTAGATGGCCTCGCCGTTCTGATGCAGAAACTTCCCGTACTCACTGAGGAGATCCTGCTGCCCCTGAGGAATCGTCCCGTCTGCCATCGGCATGATGTTGAGGAGCAGGTTCCCGCCCTTGCTGACGTGATCGACGAACGAGTCGATGAGCTGGGTGGAATCATACAGAGACATGCCGGTCACGTAGCCCCAGGTCTGCGAACTGAGGGAGTCGTCTGTTATCCAGTACGGGGCCGTGACGTCACGCGGGCCGCCACGCTCGTAATCGTAGACCTGACCCGGGTGGGAACCCGAGGCATCCACGAGGCCGTCCTTACCCAGAACAACCACCTCGACGCCCTTCGCGGCAGCCGCGTTGTAGTAGTGCGAGAGGAACTCGAGAAGCTTGGACTGGTCGATCGCCGTGAGACCGTTGTCCTGATAGAGGACGTCCGGCAAGAACTCGTCGACGACCTCATTCAGCTTGGCCAGCCAGATGGTCACCTCCTGGTCTTTCGGGAGCTGCCCGTAGAGCTGCTGCAATGTGGGGTCGGAGTGAGGGGGCGCGCTCCCCCAATCGGTCCAATAACCGGTGAAGCTGTACACCGTGTGCTCTGACATGACGAGCTTGAGGCCCTTCTTGCGGATGGCGGCCGCGTGCAGGGCGCCCAGGTTCAGCTTGGGTCCGTAGGCCACCGAGTTCCACGGATTGACCTTGCTGTCCCACATGGAGAACCCGTCGTGGTGCTCCGCCACAGGGCCGGCGAACCGCGCGCCCGAGTTGGCGATGATCGTCGCCCAGGCGTCGGGGTCCCACTTGCCGCCGTTCGCGACGAGCTTGGGAGCGAACACCGTGAAGTTTCCATTCTTGTCATTCGCACCGATGATGAAGTTCTCGTACGGCCAATCTCCGTACGGATCGCCATACAGCTGCATGTGGTGCGAATAGACTCCGGTGTTGCGGATGTTGTCCTTGTCATACATCGAGCTTGGGTACCACTCGGTGTAGTACGCAGGGACGGAGAACGCGCCCCAGTGGTAGTAAACGCCCAACTTGGCGTCTTGGAACCACGCGGGCGCTCCCGTGTGCGCGTCGACGGACTCCCAAGTTGCCGCGTACGTCTGCGCTTGCGCCGAGGCGACCGGCGCCCACGCGAGCAGCACGGCGCAGGCGAGACAGACGCGCAGACCTCCGAGCGAGCTCATTCTCATGGACGTGCCCCAGAACGGTGGCCCCGGCACCAGTCACCCCTGTCGCTCATCGGCTCTCCTCGGACTCCTCCCCGAATACGAGAGCCGCCGCGGCGGATCCGGGTCATGCGCAACGCGGGGCTCCCCGCTGCACCTCGGCCGAACTCCCGTTGACCCGGTGGGCCGCCGCGACCCCTCCCTACTGTCGAGGTGGGAGTCCCTGCTGCTCGGGGCCAGAATGGCGCGCCGCTTCTCTGACGCACGGCTCAGTGGGGTTTGGAGAATTGCAATGAGGAAACGATTCATCGTCGCGACCATTCTCGCGCTCGCCGCGTGCGGCAAGAGCAACGGAGACAGCGGGAGCCTCAGCTACCTGGCTGCCTGCGCCGCGCTCGAGGCAAGAACCGTCGCCCTCTATTCGAGCTGTTTCCACGCCAACCCGATCTCTGCGCAGTGGGTGAACGGAGCGAGCACCTGCGCCACGACACAGAAGGAAATCGACAAGGGGCTGATCAGCTACGACGCCACGAAAGGCGCGGCCTGCGACGTCGCCACCCGTGGCCTGTCGTGCGATTTCATCTACGGCCCGGCCGCGGCTCCCGCCGACTGCACCGCGATGCTGACCGGCAAGGTCGCCGCCAACGGCACGTGCTATTCCAGCGCCGACTGCCAGGCCGGCTTCTGCACCACGGAGGCGACCGCGACCTGCCCAGGCACGTGCAAGCCCTTCGGCACCGTCGACGCGTCCTGCGGTGATGACGCTCCGTGCGGGCCGGGGCTGGACTGCTTCGGGGACGTCTGCAAGGCGCGGTCCGCGGCAGGTGGAGCGTGCCCGTGCCAGGCCGGCCTCTGGTGCGACCTCGAGGTCACCACCAGCACTGGCACCGGCACCTGCAAGGCCCCGCTCGCAGCGGGAGCCACCTGCAACCCCCACGGCTCCGACAACTGCGCCTTGGGCTTCGTCTGCGCAACCGACACGGCGACCTGCCAGGCCCTCGTCGGCGAGGGTGGCGCCTGCGCTCCGCCGAGGCAGACGGACGACTCGACGGTGTGCGGCAGCGGCTACCACTGCGACGCGTCTACGAAGAAGTGCGTCTCTGACCCCGCGGTTGGGAGCGCCTGCACAACCGAGATCAATTGCCTCATCGGCTACTGCGACGACACGACCACGCCAGCAACCCCCGTCTGCAAGGCCTTGATCGCGAGTGGCGGGAACTGCACGACTCCAGAGCAATGCGCCTCCCTCTCGTGCACGGACGGCACGTGCGACGCCCCATCAGGCGACATCTGCACGAACCCGTTCTGACCCGAGAGTGCGACGATCGCGCCACGCCGCGACCGCGGATCGGGTGCAACGAAGGACGAAGACCGTCCCTTCTCGGAAACGCATTTGAGGTAAGCAACCAGGGTCTCCGGCACGAGGGAGTCCCATGTCCGTCTTGGCCCGCATCGCTCTGGGCTTCGCAGTTCTCCGCGGGTTCATGTTGACCGTTCTCACCGTTCCCTGGCTCCTCCAGAAGGTGCGGCGCGCGGACGCCACGGAATCGGAACGAGCGCTGGTGTTGATGACCGGTAGCCGCACCATCCTCCTCGGCGTCGCGATGCTGGCGATGTGGCTCACGGGGCGGCGAGAAGCGTTGGCGTGGGCGCTCCTGGGCGACGGAGTGCTTCAGGTCTTCGACACGGTCTTGGCCCTCGTCCAGCGCAAACGGACCCTGGCTGTTCTACCCGGCATCCTGCTCCTTCTTGATGGATGGGCGGGCCTCACGCTCATGGGGTAGCGTTCTCATACCCTCGCCATCGCACGGACTGACCGATCGGTCTGCGAGCCCCGCCGCCTGACCCGCTTCTTCTCCGGTGGTACTCCAAGTGCTGGAGGACTGCTCAGCCCCAGGCCGAAGGAAGCCATGCCCCAACGAATCGCAGGAGTCGTATTGGCCGCGGCGATAGTCGGGGCTGCGTGCGGCAACGGCATTGCCGGGCGCATTGCTGGGGATCCAAGCGTGGGCGGCGGGGCTCCCTCCGCTTCCGGCGGGGGCGGCGCAGGCGGCGCGGTCGGCGGAGGCGGCTCCCAAGGGGGTGGCAGCGAAGGGAGCGCAGGGGGTGGCGGCGGAGCTCCGGCCACGGGCGGAGGCGGAGGCGATACCGCACGCCTGGGGTTCTTCGTCTCTCCGAGTGGAACGGGGAGCGACTGCTCGAGCCAAACCCCCTGCTCTCTCACCCAGGCAAGAGCCGCTCTCCGCTCCGCCGTCACATCCTCGCAGGGCGACCTCACCGTCGAGCTGGCGGACGGCATCTACCGGCTGGACGCTCCGCTCGTCTTCGGCGCCGACGACTCGGGCGCCAACGGCCACGCCATCACCTGGCAGGCCGCGCCCGGCGCTCACCCGGTGATCTCAGGTGCTCGACCGGTCACCGGCTGGACCCTCAGCGACGCCGCCAAGGGCATCTGGAAAGCATCGGCCTCGGGAGCCTTCGCCACCCGGCAACTCTACGTCAACGGAAGGCTGGCTACGCGGGCGCGCCGGGAGCTCCGCCGCTCAGACATGACCATCACCCGCGACGGATTCACGTTCTCCAGCGCCGGCCTGAGCTTCCTCAATGGCCTCGCGCACCCGGAGCGCGCCGACGTTCACGCCATCGGCTCGTTCACCGACCGCTCCTCGCCGATCAAGGCCATCGACAACGGCACCGTGACCATGGCGCAGCCCGCCTGGGAACAGAACACCTGGGGCTACGACACCATGATGGACCAGTTTCGCCTGGGCTACGTCGAGAACGCCTATGAGCTGCTCGATGAGCCCGGGGAGTGGTATCAAGACACGACAACCGAGACACTCTACTACAAGCCTCTGGACAACGAAGACATGACCAAGGCCGACGTCGAGATCCCCCGCCTCGAGGCCCTCCTCTTGATCGGAGGCACCTACGACAAGCCTGCACACGACTTGACCTTTCGCGGCCTGACCCTCTCGCACACGAGCTGGCTGGGACCCAGCTCATCTGACGGATACGCCAATCAACAGACCGGCGCCTTCATCGTGGGCCCACGCTCGATGTACCCGGAGTTCGAAGCCACCCGGCCGGCCTGGCACCAGATGCCCGCGGCGGTGCAAGTCTCCGCAGCGAAGAACATCTCCTTCCTTCGTGATCGCTTCGTCGCGCTCGGGCAGGTAGGCCTCGGCATCGGCAATGACGACAACGCCCATTCATCGAAGGTGGGGCTGGGCGCCGACGGCATCCATGTCACCGGCTGCGTGTTTGCCCAGATCGCCGGCGGGGCCATCGTGATCGGAGGAATTCAGGCAAACGCCCATCACCCGAGCGACGCGAAAATGGTCAATCAAAACATGACCATCGACAACAACCTCATTCATGACATCGCGATCGACTACCGAGACTTCGCTGCCGTGATGTTCACCTACACCGAGAGCGTCGTCGTGTCTCACAACGAGCTCTTCAATCTCCCGTACTCGGGGATCAACAGCGGGTACGGCTGGGGCACCAACGACGCAGGAGGGAACGGCGACTACGCTGCGCGACCGCTGGGCAATCTCTACAAATACCAGCCGCGTTACACCACGCCGACGACCGCCAAGAACAACACCGTCAAAGCCAACCTGGTGCACCACGCGATGCTCGAGATGAACGACGGGGGCTGCCACTACAACCTCTCCGCGAACCCCGGGACGGTCGTCACCGAGAACTACTGCAACGGCGCCGGCTCGGGGCTCCACGGAGTCATCTGGGGCGAGTACGAAGACGAGGGCTCGGCCTACCTCACCATTACCAAGAACATCTTCGCGTCTTTCTGTTGCTACGTGACGGCGAACGCGAACGCCTCGAACAACACGGGCCACCTCACCTTCACGAACAACTGGCTGAGCACGAGCAACCCGAACCCCGGCCTCGGAGGTCCCGCCAACGTCGTCTCCGGCAACGTCAGCATCAGCGGAGCGACGCTCCCCGCAGAGGCCCAAGCCGTCGCCAGCGCCGCGGGTCTCGAGTCAGGCTATGCCGATCTGAAGACGTCCCCCTGAAGGGAGGGAGCTCAGTACTCGCCCTTGATGACGAAGAACGAGCCGCGAATGCTGCCCGCCAGCTTGGACTTCTGGGTCGCGAACTTGAAGCGCGAGGCGAGCTCGGCGGGGACGGCCATGCCCTGGGAGAGCTTGAAGCCGACGGCCCGCTTTTTCGGTTGATCGACGGAGTACAGGACGTTGATCGAGAGACCGCTCTCGTAGAACACGTAGGCGAACCGGATCTTCTCGACCTCGAAGGCCGTGGCCTCGAGCGGGAGCGATTCGATGACGAGCTGGCGATCCTCCTCGAGGATGCGGCGCACCCACGCGATGGCGTCCTTCGCCTTGCTGGCCGGATCCACGGTGAAGACGTGGCCGTACTTGTTCTTGAAGTAGCGAGCCTCGTTGGCGCGTAGCCCGGCAAGGGCGGCGGCCACCGGCGACGACTCCAGACCGGTGGTCGAGACGTTGACGAAATCGACGATATGGGCCACGGGCGCCTCCTCAACCCGCAATGTCAGAGAATCGGGGCCTCGCACAAGAGGCTCGAAGCCCACCCAAACCGAGAGGGGCTATTCCAACCGCGCGCGTCCTATGCGTACCATGCGATTCGCGGCTCGTGCTGTCTTGCGTCTGTTCCTTCGGGGGGAGGTCTCGATGATGACTCGCTTGCTCGGCTTCACAGCCCTGCTCAGCGCGGGCGTCGTGGCGGCACAGCCCGTCGTTCCGGGGGTTTCGTCCACGCACTGGCGCGTCGGCATGGCCGAAACGCTCACCACCGGAAGCGGGCCCCATCAGCTCGGTGTGACGATGGGCGTCAAGGAGCAGCGACCGCGGGCGGCCAACGCCATCGCCATCGAGGGGAAGAACGTCTGGGTGGTCGACGGCGAGAACTCGAGAATGCTCAAGCTCGGGGGAGCCACCGCCGCCAAGCCGACGTTCACGCCGCTCGTCGGCGCCCGCGGCATCGTCGACCTCGTGCCGATGGCCAAAGGGCTGGTTGGCTATAGCAAGGCGAGCTCCAAGCTGCTGCACATCGACCAGCATGGCGCGGCGCGAGATCTGGGCGGCGAACGCGTCGAGTCGTTCTCATCGCTGGTACCGACGGAAGGACGC
The DNA here is from genome assembly GCA_003153055.1 of Myxococcales bacterium. The sequence goes on along the minus strand of PMBV01000280.1, from coordinate 15,199 downwards.
TCGGTGCTGCTGAAGTCCGGTCGGAAGCTGATCAAGGTCGACGTCGCGGACGACGAGCCGCCGCCAGCTCCCGCGCCCTCGCCACCCGGGCTGGTGGCCCCGAGCATTCCGATGCGAATTCAATCTCGAGTCGCGGTGCAGGCCGTTCGAGGTACGCCGGTCAACCTCGAGCGCGCCATCGACGTCAAGATGAGCCAGGGAACGGCGCAGGTGGCGTTCCTAGCCGGGGGCAAGCAAGAGCGTCGCGCCCAGCTCACCGCGCCTGTCCCCGGCCGCCTCGTCTCGACCACCCTGCTGGGGACCGATCGCCTGAAGCGCAGCTTCTTTCGCCTCGAGGTCCTCACTTCGGAGGACCCGATCGCCATCGCACGCTTCATCGAGGTGCTCGACCCGGAGGGCCAGAAGCTCGATCTCATCACCATTCCCACCGACGGGGTGATCGTCCCTGAGAAGGACATTTCCCTCAGTGAAGACGGGGCCGTGGCCGTCCTCCTGCCCTACGAGCACAAGACCATCGTCCTCCGGCTGGATCCGCCATGATGACTTCGACGCTCGCCCTCGTCGTTCCCCTGGTGCTGGCACAGGCGACCACGGTCACCCGACAGGAGATCATGTCGCGGGCCGACGCGCTCTCGCATCTGAGCTGGCACATGAGCGACGCGAACAAGAAGGGGAAGGGCTGCCCGTCGGGGTACCTGAGCGACCACGCCCCTGGCCCGCAGGTCGGCATGCCCTACAAGTGGGGCGGCTTCGACGATCAGTCTTCGTTCCTGAAGGGCGTCGCCGATGGGAAGGGGGCCGGCTCGCACGAATCGAACGGAGTGCTCACCTGCGCTGTCGGGCAAGACTGCTCGGGCTTCGTGTCGCGTGCCTGGGGGCTCCCCCAGCACCTCGGCACGACGCAGCTCGCCCAGGTGGCTCACGGCATCAAGACGGCCGACCTCAAGCCCGGCGACATCTTGAATCGGGCGGGCTCGCACGTCGTGCTCTTCGCCGCCCTTCGTGACGACGGCGTGCCGATCTTCTTCGAGGCGTCGGGAGGAGCCGACAAGGTGCACCTCAACTCCAGCGCATCGTGGGCCTACCTGAATGGCTACTCCCCGATGCGCTCCTCGACCCTCGCCGACGAGACCCCGTCGTGCGTCGGCACGGCCGAGAGCCCGATCATCATTCCGAGCCTCCCGTACCATGACTCACGCAGCACCTTCGTGGCCTGCAGCCACCGCTTCAATGAGTACTCCTGCAAACCAGACGCCCGGGAAACCGGGGGGGAGTTCATCTATCGGCTGCAGATCCCCAAACGGGCGACGGTCGAGGCCACCGTGGCCAACGGCGCCGAGACCGACATCGACCTTCAGCTCCTCTCCAAGCTCGACGCCAACGCCTGCGTCGCGCGCGGTGACGTCACGTTGCGGGCCGTCGTCGACCCCGGGACCTACTTTCTGGTGGCCGACACCTGGACCGACCAGGAGAACGTGGAGCGCAGCGGCCAGTACGCCCTCGAGGTGAAGCTCGCCGAGGCGCCCTCCCCGACGGGTCCCAGCGTGGGGGTCCACGAAACCGCGGCCGGCGGCGCACCGGCGCCACCGAAGCAGTCCTGCGGCACGACGGACTCCAGCGCCATGCTCATCCTCCTGGCGCTCGGCCCGCTCGCCGTTATGAGGCGCAAGAGCAGAGGCGGAGACTAGACATGGCTTCTTCGAGCGCGACGTCTGGAGCGGAGGGCATCGACGAGACCGATCGGTCGGTGGTCGCGTGGATCTCCACGGTGACCCATGGCGCCCGCGGAGTGCTCGAGCTTCCCCCACCCGGCGAAGGCGAGGGCGTGGTGGCGCAGCTCTTCGCCATCGCCGCCGCTCCCCCTCCGCGCGGAGACCGGCGCCCTCCGCTCCAGGTGCTGCTCCGCTACCGCGTCTCGACCTGGGCCCCAACGCCAGAGCGCCGCCATGCGCTCCTCTCCGAGGTGCTGTTCGCCGCCCTCGAGCACTCGGAGTGGGAGGTCGACCTCGGCACGCCCACGCCGCCGCCGGTGGGCCCGGTGGACCCGGCCTTCGTCCTCCAGGTCCCGCTGCGCCGGGAGCGGACCGCGACGACTGCGCCGCGGGTGCGTGGACCACTGCAGCTCGAGACCGTCGCCGCCGTGGCCCTCTCGGGCGTTGTGCTGGGGCCGGGTGAGCAGCCCGTCGCGGGGGCCCTGGTTGAGGTCCCCTCCCTCGACCTCGCCTCGCGCACCAGCACCAGCGGGGCCTTCCGCTTCGCCCGGGTGCCCGCCAGTGGAGCCCTCACGTTGAGAGTGCGGGCCAAGGGCTCGGTGCAGACCTTCACGACCAAGCCCACCGTGGGCGAGGGCGTAACGCTTCGTCTTCAGCTCGAGGAGGGGTGACCTTGGCCAGCAGCTACCTGACGCCCGGCGTCTACATGGAAGAGGTCTCGTCTGGGCCGAGACCCATCGAATCGGTCGGAACCAGCACCGCGGCGTTCCTGGGCGTGGCGCCTGACGCCCGGGCCCGGGTCCAGGAGGCCGTGGCGGTGAACAACTGGATGCAGTTCACTCGCACCTACGCCTCCGTCGAACAGCCGGTCGGCACGCCGCTGGCTCGGGCGGTGTACGGCTTCTTCGAGAACGGCGGCCACCGCTGCTTCGTCGTCAACGTCGGCGCCGACGGGAGCATCGCGGCGACGGTGACGCACGGCAAGCGCCAGGGCATCGCGCTCCTCGAGGAGGTCGACGAGGTCGCCATCGTCGCCGCGCCGGGCTTCACCGACGCGTCGTCCTACGACTCCTTGCTCAGCCACTGCGAGAAGATGCAAGACCGGGTGGCGATCCTCGACGGGCCGGAAGACGTGCCGAACCTCGAGGCGCTGCTGCAGGTCGCCACCGAACGGGTGACGCCGCGCGGCCCTCGCCCGCCGGCGGCAGCGGGGTCGGCCGAGAGCCCACCTGACCCAGGCACCCCGAAGGGAGGCCTTCGGGCGCGCGCCTCCACCGCCGGGCTGGGCGCCTACTACGTGCCCTACCTCACGGTGCGCGATCCGTTCGATCCCAAGACGCTCGTCAACGCCCCGCCGTCGGGAGCGATCGCCGGCATCTACGCCCGCACCGACGCGACCCGCGGGGTGCACAAGGCGCCCGCCAACGAGTTGGTGCGCGGCGCCCTCAATGTCAGCTTCAACGTCACTCGGCACGAGCAGGGCGAGCTCAACCAGGCCGGGGTCAACTGCATTCGCTTCTTCCCCACCGACGGCATTCGCGTGTGGGGCGCGCGCACCCTGGCCGGCAGCGCGAGCGAGTGGCGTTACGTCAACGTGCGACGGCTGTTCAACATGGTGGAGGAGTCCATCGCCCGCGCGACGCGGTGGGTCGTGTTCGAGCCCAACGACTTCACGCTGTGGAAGTCCATCAAGCGAGACATCAGCGCTTACTTGAATCGCCTGTGGCGCGACGGCGCGCTCATGGGCAAGACGGCCCAGGAGGCCTTCTTCGTGAAGTGCGATGAAGAGACCAACCCCCCGGAGGTCATCGACGCCGGTCAGGTCGTGACGTTGATCGGCATCGCGCCAGTGAAGCCAGCCGAGTTCATCATCTTCCGCATCGGCCAGCACCAGGCGGGAACGAGCCTCGACACCGAGAAGGAGAAGGCCAATGGCTGACGCGCAGCCGGCAGAAGTTCCCCCGGAAGGTCAGGCCTCGGCCCAGCCCGGGCAACGCTTCGACCCCTTCCGCGCCTACAACTTCAAGCTGGTCATCGACGGCGTGAACGAGGCGCACTTCGTTCAGTGCAGCAGCATCGCCGCGAGGGTGCAGCCGATTCGCTACCGCGAGGGCGGCGCGGCGCAGATCGTCCACCAGCTCGCGGGGCCGGTGGAGTACGCCGAGGTCACCCTCCGCTACGGCCTGTCGGTCTCGCCCGAGCTCTGGACGTGGTTCGAGCAATCGATGAAGGGCGAGCCACAGCCCAAGAACGTGTCCATCGTCGTCCTCGGCCAAGATGGCGTCAGCGAGCGGATGCGATGGAACCTCGACTCGGCGTGGCCCTGTGAGTGGCGGAGCGCGCCGCTCGACGCCTTGAGCCGGGAGATCGCCATTGAATCGCTCACCCTCGCCTTCGAGGCCGTGACGCGCGCCTAGGTGCACCGAGGAACAGCAGAGGTTGGCCGACGCCAGTGACATTCAACAGAGCAGTGGAGGACTTCGGTGGACCAGACCGGCACGCTCGTGAGGCGCTTGGCGAGGATGGCCGCGGGAGCCCTCGCCCGGCACGTGCGGCGCCTGGCCGACGCGGTGCTCGAGGCGACGGACCCACCGCCGCGGGATCCGCTTGGCCCTCCAGCGCATTGGGTTGAGAAGGTCCGCCACGCCGCCCCGGAGCTGCTCCTCCCCTTGCCTCCACGGCGTTCGCGGCTGCGCACGAGCGCGCCTCCTCCTCCCGAGGGCGCTGTGCGGAGGCCCACCGTGCCAGACGCCTCGACGCACATCCCCTCGCCGAGACCTGAGACGCCGACCACGCCGACCTCGCTCGGTCTCGGGCCCGTGTTCGCTGGCGCACCCGTCCGGGTCGCCGCGCCGGCCGTGCGCTGGTCGGTGCCTCCCGCCCGGCCCTTGTCAGCACCCCGCACGCCGCCAACCTCGACCACTCCGATCGCCCACGAGCCCGGCCCTCGGTTCGCACTCTCGCCGACTCGGCCCTCCGTGCCCGGTCCCAAGATGTCCCCAGCAGCAGGGGATCCCCGAGATCGCCGCGCGTCCTCACCGCGAGGCGATGCACTGACGGGGGTGGATCCGCCGGCGGCGACTCTCCCACTTCCTCCGCGCTCCCCGCGGCCCGCCTTCGCTCCGCTTCCGCCGATCGCTTCGGAGGTCTCCCGCGGCTGGCCAGCCCCGGGCCCGGCTCCCGCCGTCGAGACGCGACCCGTCGGGCCCCCGCTCGCCCTCCTTCCACTCGAAGCCCACGTCGACTGGGCGGACCCTGTCGTCAACACCACGTCCGAGGCCCGCGCCACCATCCCGACCTGGGAGCCTTCGCCGCCGGTTCCCTTCGTGGCTCCAGAGAAAGAGGACCACAACTGGCCGGCGCTTCCGGCTTCCCCGGGGCCATCAGTCGATGCGGTCGACGAGGCTGACCCGTGGAGACGTGCACAGCGGGTGGAGCGAGAGCTGAGGGGAGGCTGACATGGAGCGCGTCGCGTTTCTTCTCGAAGCCAGCGGGGAGCGCGTCGGGTGCCTCCTCAATCCAGCCAGCCTGGTGGTGCGTCGCCAGGCGGGGCTCAAGCCCGCTCGCTCCATCGGCGGCCCGGTGAGCGGAGGAGGCCTCGCCGAGGATCCGCTCCTCTTCGTCGGCGGCGGGTGCACCGAGCTGGTGCTCGAGCTCCTCTTCGACGTGTCCATCGGCGGTTCGACCATTCGCGCGACGGACGTCCGCGAGCTGACGCGCCCACTGTGCCAGCTGGCCGAGCGCTCCGAGCTCGTCGACGGCCGGCTCCGTGCACCGCGCGTGCGCTTCGTCTGGGGGAAGGCGTGGGACGTTCCCGGCGTCGTGGCCGCCTTCGCCGAGCGCCTCGAGCACTTCACCGCGGGAGGGGTGCCTCGTCGATCGTGGCTGAGCCTGCGCCTGGTGCGCAGCGACGAGCCCACCACCCCCGGCGCGGTGACGTCGACGCCCTTCATCTCCGAGGCGAACGGCCCCTCGAGCCCGGTCGTCCACGAGGTGATCGGCGGCGGGCGCTCCCCTGACGGAAGCGAGCGAGGGGGCAGTCAGCGCCTCGACGAGCTGGCCCAGCGCTACTACGGCGACGCGTCGCTCTGGCGGTTGATCGCCCGAGAGAATGACCTCGACGACCCCTTCGGCCTGAAGGGCGGCGCCGTGCTCCGCATTCCGCCGAGGGGCGAGTGATGGGCGCCATGGGCCCGAGCGTGCCGGCGCTGAAAGTCCAGGCTGCCGGAGTCGGCCTCGCGGTCGAGGACCTTCTGAACCTCACGCGGCTGCGAGTCCATCAATGCCTCGGGGCCCCCGCCCAGTGCGAGCTCACCTTCGCCGGGGCCCGCCCCTCGCTGGTCGAGCAGCTCGCCGTGGGCGCCTCGCTCGCCGTGGGGACCCCCGCCGCGTTGTTCCTCGGTGACGTCACCGCCGTCGAGCTCTCACACCGGGCCCAGGGCCTGCTGGACCTCAGGGTTCGCGCCTATGACGTGCTTCACCGGCTCCGGAAGCGCCAGCCAGTTCGCGTGCATCTGGAGCTCTCGGTGGCCGAGCTGGCGCGCGAGCTCACCGCCGATCTCGGGGTCAGCGTCGAGGCGCCCGAAGACGGTCCGGTGTGGCACCATCTCACCCAGCATCGCCAGTCTGACCTCGAGCTCTTGGTCGAGCTCGCGGCGCGCTCCGGGCTGCACCTCGCCTTGGACGACCACGTGCTGTCCCTCGTGACGCTCGAGGGGCTGGGGCCGGCGCTGCCGCTCGCCTGGGGTGAGGGGCTGCTCGAGGCCGATGTCGAGCTCAACGTGGACCAGGCCTGCGACAGCGTACGCGCCGAGGGCTGGAACGTGCGGGACGCCGAGGCGTTCTCCGGCAAGGCCCACGCGCCGCGCGTCTCCGGCTCGATGGTGGGCAGCACCCAGGCGTGGGCGAGCCCTCGGGCGCTGGTCGACGTCGGCGGCGAGGCGGACCGCCACGTTGAGGCCAGCGCCCAGGCCGAGCTCGATCGCCGCGTGGCCTCGCAGGCCGTGCTGCGCGCCGTGGCTCGCGGCGACCCTCGACTGCGACCGGCGACGCGGGTGCGCGTCTCGGGGCTGCATCCCCACGCGTGCGGTGAGTACGCCCTCACCGAGACCATCCATCAGGTCGACCCGGAGCACGGCTACCTCACCCGGCTCTCCAGCCAGCCTCCCGAGCCCAGGCCAACCCGGACCTCCGCGGCCGTCTCCCTCGGCGTGGTGACGCGGGTGGACTCGGCGTCCGGGAGAGTCAAGGTGCGGCTGTCGGCCCACGGCGCGGTGGAGACCGACTGGGTGCAGGTGGCGACGCTCGGTGCGGGGAGCGGCAAGGGGTTGACCCTGCTGCCCGACGTCGACGACGTGGTGCTGCTGGCCATGGCCCACGAGGATCCGTCGGAGGCGATCGTCGTCGGGTCCGTCTATGGCCGCGGCGGACCGCCGGACAGCGGCGTGGAAGACAGCCGCGTGCAACGCTTCACCTTGCAGACTCGCGGCGGCCATCGGATCTCCCTCGATGACAGTCGGAAGATCCTGCGCCTCGAGGACAGCAGCGGGAGCTCCATCGACCTCACCGCCGACGGCGTGACCATCAGCGCCAAGGGGCCGCTCACGCTCGATGCATCCGGTCAACCGATCGTCATCCGTGGTGACCGGGTGGACTTCAGGAGGGGCTGAGCCATGGGCGATGCGCTTCAAGCGGTGCTCACCGAGGACGCGCTGCTCCTGTGCAAGCACGTGACCGGGCGGGTCTCGCTCGCCGCCTCTCAGCGCTGGGTTACCGTCGAGTCTCGCGCGGTGCTGGTGGCGACCGACCCCGAGGGCCGGGCGATCGACCATTGCACCTGGGCTGGGCCCGGAGTGAAGCCCTGTCAGCTCACGCTGAAGGTGACGGCCGGCTACTCCAGCTTCGTCTTCATCGACGGGGCGGCGGCGTGCCTCGACACCGTCACGGGGCTCACCGAGTCGCTCCCTCCGGTGACGTACTCGGTGAAGAACCCTGGGCAGCGGCTGTGGGGGGTGACCTCGTGACGCCGCTCCACCGAGCGATTCGCTTCGTGCACCCAGACCTCGATCAGGGGCAGCCCGGCCTCGCGCTCACGGCCCGGGGTGCGCTGGCGATGGTGGACTCGGAGGCCTCCATTCGTCAGGCGCTCCTCCTGCTCTTGTCCACCTCACCGGGCGAGCGGGTGATGCGGCCGACCTACGGCTGCGATCTCGGCCGATTGGTGTTCTCGCCCAACGACGACACCACCGCTGGGCTGGCGATACTCTACGTCCGGCGGGCCATCGAGCTCTGGGAGCCTCGGGTGCAGCTCCTCGAGCTTGACGCCCAGCGGTCTGAAGACGCCCCCAGCCGCCTCGACATCGCGCTCAGCTACCGAGTCCGGGCCACGCTCGCCCGAGGTCAGCTCCTGTTCTCCTTCAACCACGCGGAGCTCCCCTGATGGCCCTGCCCTCTCCGAACCTCGACGACCGGACCTTCGACCAGCTCGTGGCCGAGGCCAAGGCGCGGGTGACGGCCAGCTGCCCCACCTGGACTGATCTCTCACCCCACGACCCGGGGATGGTGCTCCTCGAGCTGTTCGCGCACCTCACCGAGACCATGCTCTACCGGCTCAACCGGCTCCCCGAGAAGATCTACGTCGAGCTGCTCCGGTTGATCGGCGTGCAGCAACAGCCGCCCTCGGCGGCGAGCACCGAGCTCGTCTTTCAGCTCGACCGCGAGGCCACCTCGCCAGTGGTGATTCCCCGGGGCACGCGGGTCACGACCCAGCGCTCCGAGGACGGCGCCGGGCCCATCTTCGCCACCGCCGACGTGGCTCGCATCGAGGTCGGCGGGCGGCAGGCGACGGTGCTCGCCTTTCACGCCGAGATGATCGAGGCCGAGCTCCTGGGCTCCGGTACGGGCTTGCCGGGCCTGTCGCTGGTACTGGCGCGGCCCCCGGTGGTGACGCGCACCCGAGACCTGCTCGATCTCGTCATCGGGGTCGAAGCCGAGAAGGCCGAGCTCGGCCTCCGCGCGCCGGCGCGAGACCACGGCGGCAAGCATTACCGCGTCTGGCGGGAGGCAGAGGGCTTCACCGACCACGGGGACGACCCCCACGTCTTCGTCACTGATCGCCTCGCGGGCCGAATCACCTTCGCTCCGGCGCTGCGCAGCACGCTCGAGGGAGACCTCGCCGCCGATGCCCAGGCGCTCGCCGCCGTTCCCTCGCTGGGAAAGGAGATTCGCGCCTGGTACCGCCGAGGTGGCGGCCCCGACGGCAACGTGGCGGCCGGGACGCTCAAGGTCCTCAAGGATGCCGTGCCAGGGGCGACGCTCACCGTGACGAACCCTTCCCCGGCGGTCGGTGGGCGCGCCGAAGAGAGCCTCGCCAACGCGCTGGCCCGCGGTCCCGAGGAGATCCACTCGCTGCGCCGAGCCCTCACCGCCCACGACTTCGAAGCCCTGGCGCTGCGCAGCTCGAGCGGGGTGGCACGGGCGCGCGCCTTCACCCAAGCCCAGCTGTGGAGCCACGCGACGCCAGGGGCCGTGGAGGTCACCCTAGTGCCCGACCTCCCCGCCAAGGATCGCGGACCAGACGATCGCGGGGTCAGCGCAGCAAAGCTGCGGGGCCAGCAGACCGAGGCCGCGCGGCAACGCATTCAGGCGGAGCTCGACGATCGACGCTCGCTGGGCACGAGCTGCCGGGTCACCTGGGCCCGCTACAAGACCGTCTCGGTGCGGGCCAGCGTTTACGCCCACCGCGCCGAGGACGAAGCGAAGCTCAAGGAGCGCATCGAGGCGAGGCTCTACCGCACGATCTGCCCGCTGCCCTCGCTGCCGCTGGGCGGCGCCGAACCCGACGCGGGCCATGGCTGGCGCTTCGGCCAGGCGCTGCGGGTGTCGACCGTGTACGACGTGGTCCTCGCCGAGCCCGGAGTCAGCTACGCCGAAGACGTGAAGCTGGTGGTGAGCTCGGTGCCCGGGCCCACCAAGGCCGTCGCCGTCGACGACGCCGCCCCCGGCGTGGCCTACGCAGGCTCGGGCACGGGTGTGTTCCGGTCCCTCGACGAGGGAGAAGGCTGGGAGCAGATCGCCGACTTTCCCGGCGAAGACGTGGACGGCCTCGAGGTGCACCCTGAGCGGCCGGGGCTGGTGGCGATCGCCTCGCGGCTCCCCGGAGAGCTGGGGCGCTCCAAGCTGCGCATCTCCCTCGACAGCGGCGAGAGCTGGGAGTCGGCGACGCACACCCTCGACCCCATCGAGGATCTCGCCTGGATGACGCGCGATGGGGTGGCGGTGTTGCTCCTGGCGACGGGCGTGGGCCTGTTCGAGCTGGCGATGGGGCCCGAAGCGAGACCTCTGCCGGTGGTGGTGGACCCGGCCAATCCGAAGCTCGGCCTCTGCGCCGTGGCGGCCGCTACCGACTCTCGTGGCGCGGCGATGGTGGCGGTGGCGGCGACGCAGCTGCGCGGCGTCTTCCTTTCGACCTCCGGCGCTCGAGCTGGCAGCTTCAGCTCCATCGGCCTGTCGGGCGAGGACGCGCGGGTGCTCGAGGTTCAACGGGACGGCACGCGGACGTTTCTGTGGGCCGGCCTGTATGCCTCGTCGGGAGAGGGCCCGGGAAAAGGCGCGCTGTGCGTCGAGCTGCTCGGCACACCGAGTCAGTGGAAGCCGTTCGATCGCAACTGGGGTGGCGGCAGCTGCCTCGCCCTGGCCTTCGCCGGCTCGACGGTCTACGCCGCGACGCACCGAGCGGGCGTGCTGTGGTGCGACTCGAGCAAGCAGGGCGTGCAGTGGCGCCAGCCGGTGCCCGACTCCAAGCTGCCGCTGCGTACCAGCGATCGTCTCTTTCAACCGGTGCAGGCGCTGGCGTCCTTCGTTCGAGGCCCTCTGTTCGCTGGCGGGCCGGCGGGGCTCTTCCGCACCCGCACGGCAGAGCAGTACGAGGAGTGCTCCCGCGAGGCCTTCGAGCGCAAGGTCACCATAGCGCCGACCTGGCTCTTCACTTCAGGCACGCACGAGATCGAGGTGAGGCAAGATGCGAAGAACCGAGATTGAGCGCCTGTTGCCGGCCGTCTTTCAGCGCGCGACCACCGAGGGCACGCCCCTTCTGGCCCTGCTCGACGTGATGGAGTCCCTGCACGCGCCCACCGAACGGGCGTTGGTCAGCCTCGACGAGAAGCTCGATCCCCGGCGAGCGCCAGAGGCCTTTCTGCCCCTCCTGTGCTCCTGGGTGAACCTCGAGCTCGTGGTGAGCAGCGGCCTGGGTCGAGTCCGTGAGCTCATCAGCTCGGCGGCCCGGCTCTCGCGCATGCGGGGAACCCACCAAGGGCTGATCGAGCTGCTCGAGGTCGCCACGGGCATCCGGGGCTTCTCCATCGACGAGTCGGTCCTCACGGCCTCCGGGAGGATCCGCGCGTTCCACGTCCGGGTGCGCGCTCCCGGCCCGGCGCAGGCCCATCGCGCCCTGGTGGAGCAGATCGTCGAGCGGGAGAAGCCCGCGCACGTCACCTACGAGCTCTCCTTCGACTCACCTTGAGTCCGAGCGAAACGAAAACGACGTCCTTCCCGAGAGGTCTCCTGTGTCACGCGCCTTCGACATCACACCGAGTACGACGACCGCCGCCTCCAAGCCCGGAGGGGTCACCGAGTTTCCCTTCACCGTCTCGAACAAGGTGGGCAAGGCACTTCGCGCGAGGGCCAGCGCGGAGCCCGATGACCCGGCGACTCGCGGCTGGCTCTCCGTCGCCGAGGCCGAGCGAGACTTCACCTACGACGGCACCTACACCTTCACGGTGCGGGTGGCGATTCCCCCAGGGGCGGCGCCTGGCGCCTACGCCTTCCACCTGCTGGTGTCGTCGACCTCCAACCCCGATGAGGACTACGCCCACGGTCCTTCGATCACCGTGACCGTCGCGGCGGCCCCGATGCCCACGCCTCCGTTCCCCTGGTGGCTCGTCGCGGTCGGCGCCGGCGTGGTGCTGCTCGCCCTGGGCGGCTGGGGCATCTACGCGTTCGTCAACTCGAGCGGGATCGGCGCCAGCTGCCACCCGGACAAGCCGGAGTGCAAGCCAGACCTCGTCTGCGTCGCGGCCGACCCCAAGAAGGCGGAGTTGGGGACGTGCCGCGCCAAGCCTCTGGCCAAGTGCCACAGCGCTGACGATTGCACGACGCGGCTCTGCGAGAAGGGGCTCTGCGCCTACCCACCTCCAGGCGCTTCGTGCTCCGCGCCGGGGGCGACGTGCCCGGCCAACCAGGTATGCGTCACCGGGGACCTCGGCGCCAAGACCTGTCTGCTCAACTCGAACCAGCCGTGCACCAGCCACGTGCTCTGCGCCTCGGGGTGGTGCCGCGAGGACAAGAGCGCCTGCAGCGCGACCGACCGGAGCTGCCAGACCAACACTGACTGTCCATTCCCGAGCGTCACGGGGTACTTCTGTCAAAGCGGAGCGTGCGTGCTCCCCAACGGACGTGCCTGCACCGCCAATGGGGAATGCCAGTCTGGGTTCTGTAATGTCGCGGGAAGCCGGGTGTGCGAGGCCGTCGTGATCCCCGTCGGGCCCTCTCCGCCGAAGCGCTTCCATGGTGAGATGTTGCGCTTCAACCTCTCGCCCGAGCTGTCGCATTCGTCCAAGTGAGAAGTCGCCGGTACCCCAATTCCGTTGCCCCCGACACCCATGCGCCCTGGCCTCATTCTGCTCCTGCTCGTCGCGCTGGCGCTCGTCATGCTGAGCGTCGTGGGCCTCGCCTCCAGTGGGAGCGTGAGGCCTGACGTCGACGCGTGGCACGAACGCTGGTTCCCGCGTGACGGGGGGAGCAGCGGTGGGGTGGGGCTCTCACGGGTCGAGCGCAGCGCGGTGAAGGAGACACCGCCGGGCTGTCTGTCCTCATTCACCCAGCGCTCGTGTCGCCTCGTTGTGGCGGGGGCCACTGCGTTTCTCCGGCGCCTCGAGCTGTCGTCGTTCGAGCAGGTGGTGGTCGACTTCGTTCCGACGAGGTCCGGCCAGGCGGTCCAAGCGAAGTTGACCGGCTCGTTCGACGCGAAATCGCTCGATCTGTTGATCGACTCCTCCGGCGCCGAGCTGACGTTCACCTGTGTGAGCCCGCGGCCGATGAGGATGCCACCGACCTGCGCGGTTCAGGTGGAGCTCGCCCCACAACGCTGACAGGCTGCCCCGCGCTCACCCCTCGCGCTGCTCGAAGCGAAGCGCCTTCACCACGGAGATGACAGCGCCGACGAGCATGACCACCGCCCAGAGAACCCCCACCACCGCGACGATGATGGCCGCGAGGGCGTCGGTGATGCTGACGAGCACCCCGGGCACCAGGCCGTGGAGGAATGCCACGACCGCGTTGCAGAGGAGCGAGGTCAGCACGAGCGCCACCAGCCCTTTGTTGGCGAGGTGCCGAGGCTGGGCGACCACCAGGAGCACGATGAACACCACCTTCAAGCCGAGCAGGAGCCCGAGGGTGACCTGGGCGCCGCCACGGTCGAACGAGCCCCAGATCGCCAGGTACGCGATGGTGCCGAAAGGGATGGCGACGAAGAGGCTGAACATCAGCAGCAGGAGCACCACCGCCAGGGGGATGAGCACGAGCGCCGCGACGATCGCGCCGATCATCGCCACCAGGCGCACCACCCCGTGCGCCCGGCCCCAGACCCGCTCGGGCAGCACCAGGGCCGCGCCCATCATCGCCACCAGGAACAGCAGCAGCGCGTCGACGAACGCGAGGAACGGAATGCCCATGCCAGGCCGAGCAGGTTGCTTCGAGCGAGCGGCGACGATCTCCGAGGCCTGGGCGCGGGCCTCGTCACGGAGCCGCTGCTGCGCTGCCGCCGAGAGCGTGGCCGGCCCCGCGGCGCGGAGCTTCTCCTGCTCGAGGTCGCTCGCCAGGGCCGCCTGCTCGGGAGGCGGAGGCGTCAAGAGACTCGAGCCCAGCTCGATGCACACGACCAAGCCCATGGCCACCAGCGCCAGCACGAACGGCACCTTCCGCAGTGAGTCCATCGGAGAGCCCCCCGGTCAGAGCGATGGTATCGACATCGCCGATGCGTGGCTACGTGGCGAGCCACCTCAGAGAGGCATGGAGATGGGGCACACCACAGCCGTCTCCATCGTGAGCTTTCCGTTCAATATCGAGAGGCTGCAGATCTTCTGCCCGGCGGGCACCGCATGCTCCACCAACGCCTCCAGCTGACCGGAGAGGTCGCCCAACGATGCCTCGATCGACGAGTCGACATCGGCCAGCAGCTGCTCGAGCGTCTGACCCGAGTAGGTCTCGAAGGCGTGTTGGAACGTGCCGACGTAGCTCTGCGCCGTGCTCGAAAGCGGCGGGCTCAGCTTGATGGCACTGGCGCCAAGCTGGGCGGCGACGGCGACGGTGACGTCGGTGCCGGAGCCAACGAAGGTGAACCAGAGGTCCAGGGTCAGGTCGTCGAGGTTGATGTCGTGGGGTCCACTCGGTAGCGCGGGCAGCACGGTGGCGGTGAGGAGTNNGATGGGTGAGTTGCAATTCCCGACATAGGAGGTGATGGGGCCGGAGGCGAAGGTGGGATCGGCTGCGTCGAAGTGGACGAGGAGCGCGGGCTTACTGTCGTGCGTGGTCCAGGTCGGATGCGTCGCCGCCAGGGACAGGCCCGTGACCGTCATGGCAGGGACGATGCTGATGACGCAGTTCTGAAACGGGAAGTTCAGCCCCACGACGAAGGGGCTGTTGAGGAGGGTGGTGAGGTTCGAGGGGAAGGCGGTGGAGAGGTCGATGTCGGGCGCCACCAGCAGGCCCGCGAGCACGTTGACCGCGCCGGTCGAGGTCACGTCGGTCAGCGCGTCGCACGTGCCCGCGGGGTCGGTGAGGGTCGGGCTGATGACGAGTGGGGCGAGACAGGTGGCGAGCACCTCGTCGAGCGCATCGGGCAGATGGGAGCCGAAGGTCACCTCTGCGCTGTTGTCGAGCTGCCCGAAGGAGGAGGCGTGGAGGTCCTGCTTGTAGAAGTACTCCTCGTTGCACCCGCAGAGCGCGAGGGCGAGGCCGAGGGCCGCGGTGGGGAAGAGACGGACGAACGGGAGAGCTCGGGAACGGCGCACCATCAGACACCTCGAGAGAGACACGGCGATTGATTGTCGACCACGCCCTGGGGCCTACCGTTCGAGTCGAGGAACCATCGGGGCGAAGCAGGACCGAGACACTGCAGCGGCAAGGCCATCCGCGCGCCCTCGGCGACTGGCCTCGATGCCGTGTCGCAACGCCAACTCCGGTTGACTCGGGCCCTCGGGGCGTCAACACGCGTTGACGTTCGATCCGCTCACTGTCGCGGCGTCGCGCCCCGCCGTGGAGCACCAGCGTGGGGTGTCTGGCGCAGAATCTGTGGGCGCTGAAAGCTCACCGAGCGAGGACTGTAGGCCTGGCCCGAACGCCGAACCAGGGCACCAGTCGCCCCAAACTCCGTTCTAAGAATCTGTAGCCGGCTCGCAGGGCCGGTGCCGAAACGCGGTCGACCGAGGTTG
>PMBV01000165.1 GCA_003153055.1 Myxococcales bacterium | reverse complement strand
CTCGGCAACGTAACCTCCGAGCCGGGCAAGGCTGCGGCGAGGCGCACGACCGGCACCAGGGCCAGGCTGGGTCACCGCGCTCGCATCCACGACCGGCTCGGTGGACGGCGGAGTGGGCCTCGGGGCAGCGTGGTGGAGCTCCGGTCGACGAGCGCTCAACGCGAGGCGGGCCGAGCCCCGGCATCGGCAGGAGCGGCGGGGAGCACCTGGCCGATGTCGAGGTTGGCGAGGTCTTCCGCGGTGGCGAAGCGACGAGCGAGCTCGGGCATGACCTGGGGCTCCACGTGGAGCAGCAACTTGGCGGCCTCCAACGAACGCGCCTTGAGCACCGTGTCCTGGGTGGCCTCGGCAGCGGCGTACAGCGCCACGTGCACCTCCGGGTCGAAGGGGTTGACCCCCAAGGCCTCGAGGTAAGCCGCCTTGGCCGGCGCCCAAGCCTTGGCCCTGAGCCTGATGCGCCCCAGGTGCACGTTGGTGCTGGCCGACCCGGGGTGCAGGCGGAGACTCCCCTCGAGCACCTTCTCGGCCTCGTCGTAGCGGTGGAGCTCGAGCAAGGTGAGCGCGTACTTGTTGCTGATGGACTCGTAGCGGTCACCGACCACCTTCCAGGCCCGGGCGTAGGCGTCGGCCGCCGCCGACATGCGGCGCCGCTCGCGGAACAGCTCACCCAGGTGGGCGTCGCGCCGGGCGGGCACCTCGACCACCTCGGTGAAGTCACCGAAGGAAATCTCCCGGCCTTTCTTCTTCTTCTTGTCTTTGCTTGAACTGCCCTCGGCCAGCTCGCGCTTCTCGTGAGACGAAGGGGGAGCGTCGACCAAGGCAACCGCGAATTCCTCCGCCGAGGGATCGGCACCACCGGACCTCCGTGGAGCGCCGCTCCCAGCGCGGCGAGCCCCAGCGCCACCGCCGTCGTCGAATGGAACCCGAGCAGCGCGGCGACCAGGAAGGCCCCCAGACAACCGAGCAGCTCAGGCGCCGGCGCCGCTCCCGCCGCGCCACGGCGAAGGCCGACGGCCAGGACGCTCGCGATGAGGCCGAAGGCGAGCACCCCGATGATTCCTTGTGTGGCCGCTCGTGGCGCTGCTCCCGCCTCACCTGGCAGGGCTGTCCGGGCGGCTCGGGGGCCGGGTGGGTCGAGCGCTTTCAGCCGCCGCCGAGGTCGATCGCCGGGCGAGCAGCCTCGTGCCCATCGGCGCGTGGGCCCTCGCGGCGATGACGACCGTGACGGCGCCCTTCCCTCGGTCGTCCGAGTTCTTCCCTGGCGAGCTCCTCGACGCCCTCTCGAGGGAGCCGCCGGGGGCCCGGGTATTTCACCCGTTCAACTGGGGAGGGGCGCTCCTCTACGCGGGACGGCCCGTCTTCATCGACCAGCGCAACGACTGCTACCCGCCCGAGGTGTGGCGCGACTACCTCACGGTGCACCACCTGCGCCCCGGGTGGGAGGCGGTGCTCGAGAAGTGGCGCATCGACACCGTCGCCTGGACGCGGGAGGGCCGTCTCACCGAGGAGCTCCGCGCACGCCCCGAGTGGAGGCTCGAGCACGAAGACGCCACCGCGGTGCTCTTCTCGAGGGAGCCCCGTGGGGCGGTGAGTCACAGCCCGCCGTAGAACTTCCCGAAGGCGCGAGCCAGCATCACCGACATGGCGAGGGCCCCGAGCCCGGCGACCAAGGCATGCCGCGGACGACGCAGCTCGAAGCTCCCCACTTTGGCGAGCAACAGGTACGCGATGACGAGGTTGGAAAAGCCCCACAGCACATTCACCAGCGCCGAGGACAACCCCACGCCCGGAGGATTCGCGAAGGGGCTCTGAAAGGGACGGCCTGAGACTCCGTTCACGAAATGAGGGATGCCGTTCGCCAAAAAGGCGCCGCCGAAGAAGTAGCTTGGGTAGTGGTACCAGCGCATCGGGCTCCTCCAGGACGAATGTTCGACCAGCTTCCCCTACTGGACGTCTCCTCGCACTGTTGAAAGTGCCACGGCGAGGGCCTAAGTGGCTGCCGCAAATTAAAGTAGTTGATGTTGCCGTCGTATGAGATCATTGCGTTAGCGGATGCGCAAGAGCAACGGTGGATCCGCGAGGGAAGAAGTGAAGAGCAGGAGAGAGGAGCGCGCGGCGGCCGAGGCGAAGATCGGCGTGCGCTATCGCTCGCTGAAGGGCGACCTGACTGAGCGAGCCCGGCGACTATTCGCTGCGAGCGAAGCGATTGCGTTCGGTCGCGGGGGCATCGCCGCTGTCGCACGCGCGACGGGGAAGGCGCCAAGCAGCATCGGAAAGGGCATCGAAGAAATATGCGCGATCGAAGACGGCACGGCTCCGCCGATGGCTGCGACCCGGAGCAGGCGACCCGGGGCGGGGCGCAAGAAGGCGACAGAGAAGGACCCGACGCTGGTTCCTGATTTGAAAGCGCTGGTGGAGTCGACGACGCGCGGCGACCCGGAGTCGCCGCTGCTGTGGACCGCGCGCAGCCAACGGAACATCGTTGAGGCGATGAAGGAGCAAGGGCACCAGACGAGCATGAAGATGGTGTCGAGGCTGCTCAAGGAACTCGGCTACAGCCTTCAAGCGAATCGCAAACGCCTTGAAGGCGCGCAGCACCCAGACCGGAACGCACAGTTCGAGCACATCAACGAGACGCTCCGTCGACAGGCCGAGGCGAACGAGCCCGCCATTTCGGTGGACACGAAGAAGAAGGAGTTGGTTGGGCCCTATAAGAACGGTGGCCGCGAGCTCCATGCGAAGGGGGACCCCATCGATGTCAAGGTGCATGACTTCATCGACAATGAACTGGGGCACGCAAGGCCGTACGGCGTCTTCGACATCAAGGAGAACGAGGCGTGGGTGAGCGTGGGCATCAACCACGACACGGGTGAGTTCGCGGTACAGACCATCCGCACGTGGTGGAACGAGATGGGCGCACCCAGGTATCCCAACGCGAAGTCCCTCGTGATCACGGCCGACGGCGGAGGAAGCAACGGCTATCGGCTACGCCTGTGGAAGCTCGAGTTGCAGGGACTCGTCAATGAGTTGGGCTTCCCGGTCACCGTGTGTCACCTACCCCCGGGGACGAGCAAATGGAACAAGGTCGAGCACCGCCTCTCTTCTTTCATCACACAGAACTGGCGCGGCAAGCCGCTGGACTCGCACCAAGTCATCGTGAACCTCATCGCGGCAACGACGACGAAGACGGGCCTGCGGGTGCGCAGCCAAGTCGACAGCCGCGTCTACGCAAAGGGCCGTCGAGTCTCGGACAAGGACCTCGCCGCCGTGAATCTGGAGCCCAACGCCTTCCACGGAGAGTGGAACTACACCATCCGGCCCAGCGCCAAGGCGTGATGCGATCGACTTGTTTTGCGGCGGTCGCTTTCGGGCCGCGAGCGTGGCAGGCCTACGCGTCAGCGCCTCCGCCGAGTCAGGTCTTCGGGCTCTCGCGCAGCGAAGCGCGCCGCCTGGGCAGCGTCGTCGAGGCCTTCGCCGCCGCCGAGCTCGACACCCGCACCCGCCTCATCGTGGAGGGCGTGGGCGCGGCCGCCGTCGTCGGGACCAACATCGGCGTCGGCCTGTCCCAGAAGACCGCCGAGCCTGCGCTGACGCTCGGGGTCGGCCTCATTGCCGTCAGCGTGGTGGAGGCACCGATGGCCATCAGGCTCGGCCGAGTGGTGAGCCCCGAGGGCCTGCGGCGGCTGGCGAGGGAGCTCTCGGACGCGGCCGACCCCTCGGATTCGATGATGCGGCTCGACGCGGCCGTCGCCAAGCTGAAGCGGCGCGACGCCGTCAGCCGACACTGGGAGCTCGCCCTCGAGGGCCTGGCGCTTTCGCTCGCCGCGACTGGCCTCGGCCTGACCGAGCTGGCGTTCGGGCTGAGCTCTCCCGAAAAGCGCGCCGCGGACCTCGAGGCGCAGACCAGCTTTCGTCGCACCTGCATCGTCACGATGATCGGCGCCCTCGCCGCCATCCTCGACACCGCCCTCGACGTCAGCCGGAGGCGGTTCCTCGACATGTGGAACGCGGATCCAGTGGTCGCCGAGCAGCTCCGGCTCTCGTTCATGCCGATCGCCGCGGCCTTGCTCAAGGCCCGCCGATGGGCACGAAGGCGATGACTGGATCGTCCGTCAGGCCGACAACCACGAAGCCGTCCGGCGTGACCACCATATTGCCTGGGGTGAGCGCGCTTTGGTAACCGGCAAACTTGTAGCCCTTCAAGAAGGCGCCGCTCGAGGAATGCACGAAGATATCGAAGGTCGAGGAGTACGCGATGCCGCAGACCGCGCGCCCGTCGGCAGTCACCTCGACGTTGTTCGGGTACGCGCCACCCGCCGGCAGGGCGCCGATGAGCGTTCCCGAAGCGACATCGATGGCGGCGCATTTGTAGCCGTATCCAGGCGTTCCACCGCCGGAGGCGCTGTAGGCGCGCGTCCCAGTCTTGTCGATTGCAAAATCTTGCTGATTTCCGCCGGAATAGACGCCGATGCGATTGGCGAGCGTCGCGAAAAGCGCACCACCCGACATGGCCGAGTAGTCCGCGCCGAGACGACGTCCCGAAAAGCCATCAAAGACATACTTCCCGTCCGCGGTGGTGACCAGTTTGCTGCCGGACACATGGCCGCCACCGAGGCTGCGGCCGCCGAGATAGGCCGTTCCGTCACCCACCAACACCACATCCACGCCGTTCGGTCGAAACGCAAGCACCGAGGAGGACTGACTGACAGTATTGTCGAGCGTCCAGTACGCGGAGTTGGTCAGCGTCGTCAGATCGACCACCGACATGGACCGCGCTGCGGTGTCGAGCGCGTACAGATGCTGTCCGTCGGGCGAGACGCTCATCTGCCCGAGAGCGCTGCCCGCGTTCGCAACAGTTCCGATCTTCTGTGCGGTATAGGCATTGAAGACGTCGATGGAAGTGCCACCGCTGTTGACGTAGACAAAAGGCCGAATGCTGTCCGCAATGATATTCGTATAATCCTGCTTCAGACGGGTGATTGCAGCGAACCGGGTCGCGCTCTTCCACAGGCCGACACGGATGACCGCCGCCTCAACTCCGGCGGTCGGCGTGCTGACGGTGACGTTCGCGTACGAGACGGCCTCATTCGGAAGCGTCATCGGGTCGGCGGTCAGGACCAGGTTCGCGTTGGCACCCGTGTCTCCTGCGCTGGTGACCGATAGCCACCCCACATCGGAGCTGGCGCTCCAATTCTGCGTGCCGCCGAAGTTGTCCCTGATGCTGACGGTGTGCTGGAGCGTCGTTCCGGTTTGCGTACTGGCCATGGCGACGCCCCATTCCGAGGGCAGCAGGCGACGCTGGTCGGCGTTCAGGTTGACGGTGACGGGCAGAGTGACCGTGTCGCCATTGATATGCGACTCGATCGACACGGTCGCGGACGTCGAGCCGGGGATGACGCCCGCGACCTCCGGCGCAAAGGAGAGCGTCGTCCCGCTCTGGCTGACGGTGCCGCTCGCGGTCGTACTGGACAGCCAGGCAGGGAGACCGGAAAGCGTGAAGGGCCACGCGGCAGTGCCGGTATTGAGGTTGATCGCGAGAGACTGCGGCGTGGTCAGGTCGCGGCCTCTCGTGCCGCCGAACGTGATGGCCAGCGCAGACGCCGACAAGGTGGCCTTCGTCAGCTTCAACTGCGCGCCGACGGTCGTGCTGGGTATGCCAGACGCCGACAGCACGACGCTCGCCGTGTATGAGCCACTGCTGAGGGGTCCCTTGGTTGGATCCGGTTGGAGCGTCACCGCAGCCGGTGTCGTGCCGGAGAGCGGTGTTGCAAGCAGCCATGGTGCCGAGCTGGTGGCCGTCCAGTCTGTCGGAACACCGTTGTCGAGCGCGAAGCTCAGCGTCTGTGGGCCAATGGGTGCACCATTGACCGCATTGAAGCTTGGAGTCCCGGACGTGATGACGAAGTTCGTCGGCAGCACCGTTACGGAGAACTCCAAGACCACCGTCTGCCCGTCGGTCGAGCGCACGGTGATGGAGTCCGAGTGATTGCCCTCACTCAAGGCGGATGTCAGGGAGTCAACCGTGAAGGTGCCGGCGCCCGTTCCTGATCCACCGTTGATCCGCAGCCACGTCGCCGAGGTGGCTGCCGTCCAGACCAGCAAAGGACCGCTGACCGCCACCTTGACAGAACCCGCGGTCGCCGCGCCGTGGTGCACCGTTGCAGCCATCGAGGTTGCGGGTGTCGCCAGAAGCGGCGCCTGAGCCACCGTCACGTCATAGGGCAGCTCGACCGGTGACCCTGGGAACTCCTGTGCACATTGGGCGTCGACACACAAATGCACCTGGAAGCTGCCCTGGTAGCGTCCTGGCATGATCGTCGGCGAGGTGTGCATGGTCGCGGAGACGGTGCTCTTGTCAATGACGGCCAAGTCAATGCCGGGAAGCAGAAGCTTGGCGCTGTCCACGACAACCACATACAGGCGACTTCCAAACATGCTCGCATCGGCGGCCGTTGCGCGAACGGTCAACGATGCCGAGATGCCGTACGAGATGTTCGCTGACACCGTGGCCGGCGAGAACCACACCGCGCCCGTGCCGCCGCCGACGCCCGTCCCTCCACCGACGCC
>PMBV01000450.1 GCA_003153055.1 Myxococcales bacterium | reverse complement strand
CCTTGATGAGATCCTTCACCGCCGACGGGACCCATCGATCGATGTAGTTGAGCAGGTTCATCCCTGTGAGGACGAGCAGGGCGAACAGGGCCCCTGGCGCCGGGGCGCGAGCTCGAGCCGACGTGGGTACGGTGGTCGCCAGCGGCACGCTCACGGGCGAGCCCCGAACCGATCAGCCATGAGGCCCCACCGGAGGCCTCGAGCGCTCACCGTCACCTCGCGCTGACCAAGGCCGTCGAGCACGCCTCTGAGCACCAGGGCGCCTGCGATGATGACGTCGGCTCGTTTGGGCTGAAGCCCAGGCATGGTTCGCCGCACCGAGAGGGGAACCGCCGCCAGTTCGCCGATGACGGCCTCCAGCTCCCCTCGCGTGAGCCTCGCTCCCTGCACAACCTTCGCGTCATAGGGCTCGAGCCTTCGGGCGACCGAGAAGAGGGTGGTCACCGTTCCCGCGATGCCGATGAGCCGAGTCTCACCAGGAGGGCGGGGCAGCCCCTGAAGCTCGCGCGCCACCACCGCCGCGATGGCGTCCAGCTCGGCCTTCGCCGGCGGGTCGCTCTTCACGTGTCGCTCGGTCAGCCGAACCGAGCCGATGTCGAAGGAGCGTCGGAAGGTCACCTGCCCCGCCAGGTCGCCCAGGATGATCTCCGTCGACCCACCTCCGATGTCCACCACCGCGAGCGGCTGGATCCCCCCGAAGTCGGCGAACGCCGAGCTGAACGACAGCCGGGCTTCTTCCTCGCCAGAGATGATCTCGATCCCGATGCCGGTCCTCTCCTTGGCCTCGGACAAGAAATCGGCGCCGTTGGAAGCGTCGCGAGCGGCGCTGGTGGCGCTGATGGCGATCTCGGATGCGCCCAGGTCTCGCGCCGTCCGTACGAAGCGCTCCACGACCTTGAGGGTGCCCTCGATGGCCTCAGGGGCGAGGAGGCGGGTTCGGTCGACCCCGCGACCCAACCGGGTGATCTCCGCAGCCTCTTCTACCGGCGTGAAGCGACCGTTGTCGTCCCGCTCGGCGACGAGGAGCAAGACGGAGTTCGTCCCCACGTCGATGGTGGCAAAGCGCGTCATCGGCCGTCAAGCTAGCCCAGGGCGAGGCGAATGCGCTTGGACAACTTCGTCGGATCGGGAGACTCTCAAGCCATGGTTCAGGCTCATTCGCGAATATTCGGGTCGGGGTTCGTCACGGGCGAGGTGGCCATCTCCAACCAGCAGATGTCGCTCGTCTGCGAAACGACGGACGAGTGGATTCGGGAGCGGTCCGGGATCCAGCAGCGCTACTTCGTCGACGGGAAGACCGCCACCAGCGATCTCGCGGTCGGGGCGGCGCAGAAGGCGCTCAACGACGCGGGCTGGAAAGCGGAAGAGATCGACTACATCGTCGTGGCGACGATGACGCCCGACTACTACTTCCCTGGCGTCGGCAGTCTGGTGCAGGCCAAGCTGGGCATTGGCCACATCCCCGCGCTCGACATTCGCCAGCAGTGCTCCGGCTTCGTCTACGGGCTCCAGGTGAGCGACGCGCTGCTCCGGGCCGGGGCGGCGAAGAAGCTCCTCTTCATCGGAGCGGAGATTCACTCGGGCTTCATGCCCTTCTCCAAGCAGGCCTGGGAGATCCTCATGGGGCGCGACCCGGGTCCCATTCCTCCCGCCGAGAAGGAGTGGAACTCCAAGTTCCGGCATCTCCTGGTGCTGTTCGGCGACGCGGCCGGGGCCGTGTGCATGGCCCGCACCGACGATCCAGAGCGGGGTGTCCTAGGCTTCTCGCTCCACAGCGACGGGAAGAACGCCGAGAGCCTCTACGTCCCCTCGGGGGGCTTCGCCTACCGTCCCTACTTCACCGAGGAACACGCCCGCGAGGGGAGGACCGTGCCCTTCATGGAGGGGCGGCAGGTCTTCAAGATGGCGGTGAACAAGATGCCCGAGGCGGTGCTGCAGGTCTGCCAGAAGGTGGGCGTGACGATCGACGACGTGAGGCTCCTCATTCCCCACCAGGCGAACCTGCGGATCAGCGAGGGCGTGCAGCGGGCCCTCAAGCTCCCGGACGAGCGCATCTACAACAACATCCAGCGCTACGGGAACACCACCGCGGCCACCATTCCCATCGCCTACGACGAGTGCCGTCGCTCGGGGAAGATCAAGCCCGGCGACCTGGTGGCGTTCGCGGGCCTCGGCGCTGGGTTCCACTGGGGCGCGGCGCTGCTCCGGGAGTGAGCGCGCTGCTACGGACCCCAGTCGGGCGTGGCGTAGTCGCTCCGCTCGTTGGGCAGCGGCACCTGGTTGTTGCCGTCGAAGGTCATCACGTGCAGATGCCGGGACCCGCTCCGGGTCGAGGTGAAGAGAATCAGGCGTCCGTTGGGTGAGAAGGTGGGCTCCTCGTTGTTCGAGGCGTCTTGGGTGAGACGAACGACCTTCCCGGTGTCGACGTTGACGGTGAAGAGATCGAACGCGTTGCGCTCGTCGCGAGCGGTGAAGGCGACGAGATCGCCCCGTGGGCTCCAGGCCGGCGTGGTGTTGTAGTTCCCCTGGAAGGTGAGGCGCCGTGGGCTGCTCCCGTCAGCATTCATGCTGTAGATCTGTGGGTTGCCACCTCGGTTCGAGACGAAGGCGATGCGCTTCCCGTCGGGTGACCACGACGGGCTGGTGTTGAGAAAGAACTTGGTGTCGGTGATGCGGGCGAGGTTCGTGCCGTCGCCGTTGCCGACCCAGATGTCGGCGGTCTCGCCATCGGAGACCGAGACGGCCAGGCGCTTGCCGTCGCTGGTCCACGAGGCGCCGGTCACCATGCTCCCTCGGTTGACCAACAGCGTGGGCTCGCTCCCCGGCTTGGCCGAGAAGAGCCAGGGCTTCCGCTGGCGATACGAGGTGAAGCCCACGCCGTCACCGGGGATCAGCGCGGGAATGACGTTGACGTCCGATGAGGTGACCCGCTGGGCGTTTCGGCCGTCCCAGTCGGAGATGTAGATGTCTCGACCGCCCGGAGACTTGCGCGAATAGGCGAGGCGCGTCTCGAACGGACCAGTCTCGCGGGTGAGTTGCTTGTAGAGGGCGTTGGCGAGTTTGTGGGCCAGCTTGCGCGGGTCCTTGACGGGCACCGCCTCGCTCACCCTGAAGTCCTCTCGCCCGGACGCCACTCCGAACAACCTGAGCTCGCCCTTGAGCGCGTCATCGCCGCTCGACAGTTGGGTCTTCACCAGAGACTCAGCCCCGACGTCGTTCCACTTGGAGAACGAGATGGCGGCGACGGTGAAGCCCTCAGTTACCGGGGCGAGGTAACTCTTGCGGTCGAGCACCTGGAACAGCCCGCATGCCGAGAGATCGTACATGAGCGCGCTGTCGAACTCGGCGAGCGCTCTCCTCGCCCCGTCGTCCTGGGTGGAAGGGACGGCCACCCCGATGGGCATGGGGCGGAAGTTCGCCCCCGAGATCTCGATGACGTTCTGCTGCGCGGAGGCGGCACACGGGAGCACCAAAAGCACCAGGAGGAGTCGACTCATGACTCAGTCTTATCACCGCCTTCCGCTGAAGCGAGTGCGGGACGCTCGTCCCCCGCGGGGGGCTCACTCCGCGGCGCGGAAGACGATGGCCACGCCCTGCTTGCGCAGCGTGTCCTTGAGGGTGTCGGGAGGAGGCGCGAAAGGGGAGGCCTTCTTCACCGCCCCCAGCACCGCCGAGTCGAACATCTCGTTGCCGGAGGCCTTCGTCAGCTTCACGTTGAGGACCTCACCGGCCGTGCCGATCCACAAGGCGACTTCGGCCTTGAGCGTGCGGCGCTCCGACTCGGGGATGGTGTCGGACACGTCGTAGTTCCGTCGGACGACCGCCCTCAAGAGCCCGAAGTACCGCTCTCCTTCTTGCTTGGCCGAGTCACCTTCGGGGTCGCCGTCGGCGGCCCCTTCGATCTCCGCCGCGGCCCCTCGCGAAGCGCGGTTGAGGGCGTCGAACAGGCTCTTCTTGTTGTCCTTGGGGCCTTCTTTGCTCGCCGTCTTCTCGGGCTTGACGTCTTTGGTGGGGATCTTCACCGCCGTGTCTTGCGGAGGCAGCTTGACCGGCTCGGCTTCGGCCTTCGCCGGGGGAGGTGGGGGCTCTTCTTCCTTGCGCGGGAGGAGCTTCTCGTCGCGAGGCTTCCCCAACCGCACCAGCGACGCGATGATGGGCTTCTGCTCGAGGTCGATGGAGGGCCGGCCGAAGAAGGCCGAGAGGGCGAAGAGGCCTCCGCCGATGACCAGGTGAGCCAGCACCGAGGCGACGAGGAAAGGCCTCATGCCCGAGGGGCGAGCGCGCAACAGGCTGTCGGCGGTGGTGCTCATCTGGTTCGAGAGCGAGGGGCTACCTCGGTGACTTCTCCTTGTCCTTCGACGTTCGAGAGGCCCCCATCGGGTCCGTGATCATTCCCACGTTGGTCACTCCGGCCCGCTGCGCCGAGGCCATCACGTCGACCACGACGCCGTAGGGGAGGTCTCGGTCGGCGTGGAGGTAGAGCTCCTTGTCCTTCTGGGCCTTGGCGTTGGTCTTGAGCTTCTC
>PMBV01000234.1 GCA_003153055.1 Myxococcales bacterium | reverse complement strand
CTCGGTGCCGTCGATCCACACCCGTACCTCCTCGGCATCGTGGTTGGTGTCTTGGGGGCCCTGGTGGTCGCCGAAGTACATCATCTCGAGGCAGAACCAGGTCTTCGCCTTGAGACTCTGTTCCGTATCAGGCGTCGAGTCACCGTCCTCCACGGTGGGGCGCCATGGGCCCTTGTTCTCTGACCAGACGAGGGAGTTGTCCATCGCCCCCGGCACCCAGCCCAGGAGGGCGAAGTCGTTGTAGATCGACCCGAAGCCCAGCTCGTGCTGCGCGCTGTCGATGACGTCGACAAAGGCCGGGTGAGCGCCTGGCAGGACCAGGTTTTCGAACCTCATGTACGCTCGAAGGTAGACGCGATCCTCGGGCGCGGGGATCGCTGGCACCAGGGTGAGGTACTGTTGTCCGGTGTGGCCGTAGGGCGCTCCGTAGGCCATGTGGAGCGAACCGCGGCCGTCACGCGCGACCGTGTTGTCCACCGAGAACGTCTGCGCGTCGCCACTTCGGCGCCAGCGGCTGGAGTCGATACCGTTCTCGAAGCTCTCGCAGAAGATGGCCCCAGCCGGGCAGGCATCGACCCCACCATCGATGTACTCCGTGGGCCCCGCGTCGGCGGCGGCCCCCGCATCGACCGGCTCCAGGCTCGCGTCGCCCTTGGAATCACCCCCGTCTCCCGGGTGGAGCACCCCAGCATCGGAACCGGCGTCGGCTGAGACGGCGTCACCCGACTGCTCGAGGGGCCGGGCCAGGCCGCTGCAGCCCAGCATCAGCCACATGCCAGCCCATGGAAGCACCGTGAAGACTCGAGGGCTCCGGCGCGTACGCTGCTCGGGGGCGTCTGCGTTCATCTGGCGAGAATACGACACTCCACTCGTTTCAGCCTCAAGTCCCTGCCCCTTCAGGCATGGCCTTCACGCGAGCCGGTGCCGCTCCACCTTGCCCATCGCGTTCCGAGGGAGCTCGGCGAGACGGACCCACGCCTTGGGCGTCTTGAACCCAGCCAGCCGCTCCCGGGCGAACGCCGTCAAAGCCTCGTCGCTCAACGGTTGCCGGAGCACCACGTAGGCCACCGGCACCTGACCCCACT
This sequence comes from Myxococcales bacterium, assembly GCA_003153055.1. Next base: position 9,212 of record PMBV01000234.1, on the reverse strand, counting down.
CCTGGTCAACCCGGGGAGCCACCGCCACCTCGACCACCGCGGGGTGCGCCTCGAGCACGCCCTCCACCTCGAGCGGGTAGACGTTCTCTCCACCGCTCACGATGAGATCCACCCGGCGAGAGAGCACCGTCAGCCGGCCGCGCTCGTCGAGCTGCCCGAGGTCCTTCGTCTTGTGCCAGGGCCCCAGACCGACAGCCAGCGTCGGCCCGCTCACCTCGATCTCTCCCACCGAGCCCACCGGCACCGGGCGTCCATCCTCACTCACGATGCGCACCGAGGTGCCAGGCAACGGAGGCCCCGCGGTGGTGCCGTCGGCTTCTCCCGGTCGCTCGGTCGTCACTTGGGAGCAGGCCTCGGTCAGCCCGTACGTCTGGAGCACTGGAAGCTCGGCCGCCCGGGCCCGGCTGAGGAGCGCCGGGGTCATCGGCCCACCGCCGACCAGCACCGCCTTGACTCCGAAGAACGGCCGGTCGCCTCGCGCGTCGAGCAGCCGAGCCAGCGTCGTGGGCACCAGGCTCGCGTGGGTGATGCCGAAGTCCATGAGCTCGTTCACCCGCGCCGCCTCGAAGCCGGGCTCGAGGACCAGGCAGGCTCCGTCCACCGCGCAGCGATGCACCATCGCCAGGCCGCCGATGTGGAACAGCGGGAGCGTCCCCAGCCAGCGATGGTGTGGTCCATGCCCCAGGTTGGCGCCGCTGGCGTTCGCCGAGGCGAGGAAGGCCTCCTCGGTCTGCTCCACCAGCCGAGGCACTCCGGTCGTCCCCGAAGTGAAGAGGGCCGCTCGCACGCCCGGAGCCGCCGGCCCGCGAGGCACCTGCGCGATGCACCGCTCGACCTCCGAGCGAGTGAGGCGCACGTTGAGAGGCATGAACGCCGCGCCGATTCGACCCAAGGCGTGAAAGAGGATCACCAGCTGCGGCTCATTGGCCGACTGCACCGGTACCCGCTGGCCCGCGGCCACGCCTTGCGCCTTGAGGGCCCGGGTCGCCGCCTCGACCAAGCCGTCGAGCTGCGCCCAAGTCCAGCTGTCGCCCTTCCAGACGAGCGCCGTCGCGTGGGGCTCCCGCTCGGCCGCCGCGCGCACCGGGCAGGCGAAGGTCATGCCACGCCCCACCCTGTCGCGCTCAGGGGGAAGCGAATTCGCCCTCGCGACGGCGTGAAGGCATCGTCGGACACGCCGTCGAGGAGCTCCACGGTCGACAGCCCGTGAGCCCAGGCCTGCCCCGGGAGCACCGCGCCCAGGTGCGCCGCCGCCGCCCGGCTCAGGGGCCCATCCATCAGCGTGGTGACGTACGACTCCACCCCAGCCTCGAAGGCCCGCCGAGCCAGGGCCAGCGTCGGCAAGAGACCGCCCAGCGCCGCCGGTTTGAGCACCAGCACGTCGGCGGCCGCGTCGGGGTCCCGCTGGAGCACCCGATCGAGCACGCCTGGCACCAGCATCGTCTCATCGACCCCGATGCGGCAGGGCACATGGCGCCTCAACCGACGCAGGCCCTCGACGTCGCCGGCCTGCACCGGCTGCTCGCACACTTCGAGATCGAGGGCCTCGAGCCCCCGCAGGGCCGAGCGCGCGGTCGCCTCCGTCCACCCGCAGTTGGCGTCGATGCGGATCTTCACCTTCGGGCCCACCGCGCGGCGCACCGCCAAGAGCCGCTGAGCGTCGGTGGCCAGCGGCCTGGCCGCCACCTTCACCTTCACCACCTCGAAGCCCGCCGTGGCCGCGGCCTCGCCAGCCTTGGCCAGCCCCGCCGCGTCGTCGCCCTCGATGAGGGCGTTCACCAACAGCTCTTCACGACAGGGGCCCGCCGGGGCGAGCAGCGCCGCGACGCTCACCCCACGCCCTCGAGCGAGGTGCTCGAGGAGCGCGCACTCCACCGCGAAGCGCGCCGCGGGCGTCGCCGACAGCGGCGAGGTGGCACGGAGGATCTCATCCAAGCTCTGGGGCAGCTCGTCGACCTCGAAGGCGTTCAGCGCCACCTCGCAGGCCTCGGCCGTTTCGGTGCCGAAGGAGCGCATCGGCATCGCCTCGCCCCGCCCCGCGACCCCGCCCGCCTCGAGCACCACCCGCCAGCCACGGCGAACGTCCATCGTCCCCTGGGCCGTTCGAATCGGTCGCTTGAGGCGGTACACCACTGGCGCCACCGCGAGTTTCATCGCCCGAGCTCCCGAAGAGAGGAAGTGAGGCGCGTCATTGCGCGAGCCCCACCGCATAGAGAAAGCCATACACCAGCTGGAGCCGCGCCGTCTCGGCCAGCGCCTGATTGAGCGTCGGCCCGCTCTGGGTGAGCAGCCGGCGAGCCGGAGCGATGGCCAGCGGGAGCGCGATGAGCGCGAGGAGCGCCCACCCAGACGCGCGCTGGGTCACCACCAGGATCACCGGCACCAGCACGCTGAGGGCGAGGCACGCGAGGTACTCCGCCCGGCCGAAGCCCACGCCCCAGCGCACCACCAAGGTCCGCTTGCCGGCGGCCGCGTCGGTGCCCGCGTCACGGGTGTTGTTCACCGCCAGGAGCGCCACGCCCAAGAGGCCCACCGGCACCGCGGCGAACAGCACCGTGGGTGTGAGCGACCCGACCTGCACGAAGTACGTGCCCCCCACCGCCACGAAGCCGAAGAAGACCAGCACGAAGACGTCTCCCAACCCATGGTACGCGAGGGGGAAAGGGCCTCCGGTGTAGGCGTATCCCGCGGCGATCGACACCAGCCCCACCACGAGGATCGGCGCTCCGGCGACGGCGACGAGGTACAGCCCCACCAGCATCGCCAGGCCGAAACAGGCCAGGGCGCCGCCCAGCACGCTCTTGGGGGCCAGCCAACCCTGCTGGGTGGCCCGGGCCGGGCCCAGCCGCGCCGACGTGTCTGCCCCCCGCCGAAAGTCGTAGTAGTCGTTGGCCAGGTTGGTGCCGACCTGAATGAGCAAGGCACCGACGAGGGCGGCCAGCGCCGGGAGCCAGTGGAACCCACCGGCCCTGAACGCCAACGCCGAGCCGACCGAGACCGGCACGACTCCGGCCACCAGCGTCTTGGGCCGGGTCGCCAAGAGCCACGCCCCGAGGGCCGAGGGCTTCGAAGCCAGCTCGCTCACGGCGCCAGCTCCTGGGGCTCCACCTGCCACCGAGGAGCCAGGAAGCGCAGGACCTCCTCCGCGTAGGCTCGAGGGCACTCGAGGTGCGGCGCGTGACCGGCGCCCGTGAAGGTGGCACGCCACCCGAGCGGCAGGTCGTCCACCATCCGTCGCGCGAGGTGGGTGTACCTGCCGTCGTGCGCTCCGCTGAGCACCAACGTGGGCCGGAGCACCTGAGTCAGCGAGGGCCAGTAGTCGGGCTGAGCGCCCTGCCCCAACCCGAGCACGGCCCCGGCCAGACCCTCGGCTCGATGCGAGGCCCGTCGCAACCGCAGCGCGGCACGCTCGGCCACCGGCAATCGGCGGAGCCCCGCGAACAAGGGGTGCGCCTCCCAGCGCTCGACGAAGCGCTCGACCCCCGACTCGAGAATGAGCTTGGCCAACGCCTCGTCAGCCTGCCGGCGACGGGCGCGATCGGCACGGCGGTGGAACCCCGGTGTCCCGCTCTCGAGGATGAGCCGCTCCACTCGGTCGGGGTGACGCACCGCCAGCCCCAGCGCCAGCCGGGCACCCTGCGAGTACCCGACGATCACGCTGGGCTCCTCGAGCATCTCAGCCAGGCGATCGATGGTCGCCACGAAGCCGTCGGTGCCCGGCGCGGGCGGGTCGGCCTCCCCATGGCCAGGGAGATCGACGCACGTCGCCCTGAGCTCGTCGCCCAGGAGCGGCTCGAGGTGCCGCCAGCTCGCTCGGCTGCCGGTGAAGCCATGGAGGAAGAGCGCCGGCCGCGACCCCCGGCCCCACTGCTCGAAGGGGAGCGTCATCGGGCGGCCTCTCCCAAGGAGGCGTAGAGCGCCCGGTGGCGATCGACGTTCTCCTTGCGGCTCGTCTTCACCTCGACCACGTGCAGGCCTCCGCCCATGGCGGTCGCCAGCGCGCTCTGGAAGGCCACCAGGCTGGTGGGCCGGTGCAGGGTCGCGTCGGCCAACGCGGCCACGTGCCCCAGGTCGACGCCGTGGGGCGTGCCGAAGAAGCGCTCGAAGTGCCGCGTTCGCGAGGCGATGGGCAAGAAGTGGAAGATGCCACCCCCGTCGTTGTTCACCACCACCACCGTCAGATCGACCTTCAGCGAGCGAGCCAGCACCCAGGCCCCGACGTCGTGGAGCAAGGCCAGATCGCCGATGAACAGCACGGTGGGCCGCCCGCTGGCCGCGGCGATGCCCAGGGCCGTCGACGTCACTCCGTCGATGCCGTTGACCCCCCGGTTGGCGTAGACCCTGAGCGGCCCGCGCGAGACCGGCGCGAAGGCATCGACCGCCCGCACCGGCATCGAGCTCGAGAGCACCAGGTTCACGTCTTCAGGGAGCGACCGCACCAGCTCCCGGGCCACCAGCGGCTCGTCGAAGCCGTCGCGGCCGAGCAGGTGATCGACCAGACGCCCCTCGGCCTCCAGCCAGCGGGCTCTCCAGCTCGTCGTCCCGGCACGCACCGCGCCGAGCGCCTGGCACGCGGCCACCGCGTCTCCGATGACGACGTGCCGAGCCCGATGGTACGGGTCGACCAGGAGCCCCTCGTCGCTCACCTGCACCACCGTGGGCGCCGAGAGCTCGATCATCGAGCGCGGCGTCGAGGCTCCTCCGAAGCGGAGGATGAGATCCGGCTTCATGGCAGCCGAGAAGCGCTCGTTGCGCCACAGGGCGTCGTACATCGCCACCGCGTGGGCGAAGCCATAGCGGGCGTTGGAGGCCGCCTCGGCCAGCACCGGAAACCCGAGGTGCGCCCCCAGGCGGTGCACGGCCTCGCCGAACCCATCGGGCCGCTCGCGAGGCCCACAGACGATGAGGCCTCGTTCGGAGCGCTCCAGCAGCGGGAGCACCTCGTCGACCACCGGTGCCCGCGCGGGCTCGCTGAAGCGCACCACCTGGGGGTCGACCGGTTGGCCCGGTCCTGAGCTCTCTGGAGCCAGCGGCTCGGCGAACGGCACGTTGAGGTGCACGGGCCCCCGCGGCGCCCGCAGCCCCTTGGCCATGGTGGCCGCGATGAGATTCACCAGGTGGCCGAAACCAGCCGGCGTATCGACGGGCGAGGGCAGCGACGCCTCCCCGCGGACAAAGCGCCCGTAGAGCCCCAGTTGCTCGATGGTCTGGGCCGCGCCGAAGCCGTGGAGCTCCCACGGTCGATCAGCAGTCAAGATGACCAGCGGCGTCGCAGCCTCGGCCGCCTCGATGACGGCCGGCAACAGGTGCGCTCCCGCGGTGCCCGAAGTGACCACCACCGCGACGGGCGTCTGGCTGGCCTTCGCGAGCCCCAGCGCGAAGAACCCGGCCACGCGCTCATCGGTCACCGGCCAACACTGGAGATCGCTCCGCTCGGCGCAGGCCAGCACCAGCGGCGTGGACCGAGACCCCGGCGCGATGACGGCGTGGCCGACGCCAGCCCCGACCAGGGTGCCCACCAGGTGCGCGGCCCAACGCTGGTTCAGCGTCTCATCCATCGGTGACTCCAAGGGCCGGGAGCATCGCGCGCGCCTTGCGCTCGGTCTCGAGCCACTCCGACGACGCCTGACTGCCCTCGACGATTCCCGCCCCCACGAAGACGCTCGCCCGCGCTCCCTCGAGCAGCGCCGAGCGCAGCGCCACCGCCAGCGTGAGCCCACCCGGCCCCATGGCTCCTACCACGCCCGCATACCACCCCCGGGCGAAGGCCTCGTGACCCAACAGCCACTCGAGGGAGGGCTGCCGGGGCCGCCCAGCCACCGCCGGAGTCGGGTGCAACGCCTTGGCCACCACCAGCGGGTCGACCCCCGCCTTGAGTCGCGCCCGCACCGGCGTCATCAGGTGATCGACGTTCGCCAGCACCTTCACCTGCGGCGTCTCGGGGTGCTCCACGTTCGCGGCGAAGGGCCCGAGCGCCTCGCGAATGCCGTCGACCACCGAGGCGTGCTCCCGGCGTTCTTTGTCGGAGCGGAGGAGCGTGCCCCCCTGGCCGAACGCCGACGTCCCCGCCAGGGCCTCGGTGAAGAAGACCTGCTCCGAGGCTTCGCACAAGGTCTCGGGCGAGGCGCCGACGAAGGCCCGCCCGTCGCGGCCGCGAACCAGGAACGTCCAGCACTGGGGGTGACGGGCCTCGAGCGCCTTCAAGATGGCTCGCTCGGGCAGCGGCTCGGTCGCCGCCACGTCGATGACCCTCGCCACCACCACCTTGCTGAAGCGTCGCGCCTCGATGGCCCCGAGGGCCGTGTTCACCAGCTCCGCCCAGGCTTCCGGGTTCCCGTGAGCGCGGGTCGCCGGCCGCACGACACCGGAAGGCGCCACCTCTCGCACCGCCGCCAGCCGCGACTGGAGCACGGTGACGGGCGTCCCCCGAGGGCCAAAGGCCGCCTGCCACGCTCGCTGCCCGTCCCACCAGGCGAGGACCTCGGGCAAGATCCACCGCTCGTCGTCGAACCCTGGCCAGGACCTGCGGGCATCGAAGGCCCACCCACCAAACCACGGCCCCGGCGGCCCACCTGGAGGCACCTCGGACAGCCACTCGACCTCACCGCCACCCTCACCCGCGACCCCCACCCCGGCGGCTTGCACCTGGCGCGAGAGGTTCGACCAGGACACCGACAGAGGCTCGGGGCCCAGACGCAGCAGCGCCCCCATCTCCACCGGACGAGCGAAGCCAACGTACGAGCGTTGGTCGAGGATCGGGCTCACCACGATGTTGTCCTTCTAAGCCATCCCCGCTAGAGATGCATCATCAAGTTCAAAACGGCTTGAACCGATTGAACACCTCCACTGATACGGTGGCACTCCTTCTACGGAGTCACATGAAAACCCTCGAGGGCTTTGAGATGAGCGACCAGGTGAACCAGATGTTCTCTCGCATCGCCCCGCGGTACGACGCCACGAACGACGCCATGTCGCTGGGTATTCATCGACTCTGGCGACGCTCGACGGTGCGGGTCTCGGGAGCGAAGCCGGGCAGCACGGTGCTGGACTGCGCCAGTGGCACCGGCGACCTGGCCATGGCCTTCAAGCGCGTGGTGGGCAGCGGGGGCCACGTGAAGGGCACGGACTTCAACCCCGACATGCTGGCCATTGCCCGCAAGAAGGCGGCCGCCGCGGGCCTCGAGGTGACCTACGAGGTGGCTGACGCGATGAAGCTGCCCGAAGCCGACGCCGCCTACGACGTCGCGTCGATCTCCTTCGGTATCCGCAACGTCGACGACCCCAAGGTGTGCGTGGGAGAGCTCGCCCGCGTGGTGAAGCCCGGTGGCCGGGTGGTGGTGCTCGAGTTCGGCCAGCCCCAGGGGCTGTTCGGCTTCTTCTTCCGCCCCTACGCCCGCTACGTGATGCCCCTCATCGGCCAAGTGCTCAGCGGACAGCGCGCCGCCTACGAGTACCTCCCCCGCACGGCCGCCGCGTTCCCCGCCGGAGAGCGGTTCCTCGCGATGATGCGCGAGACCGGCCGCTTCGAGACCTGCGAGGCTCGGTCCCTCTTGTCTGGGCTCGCCTACATCTACGTGGGCACCGTGAAGGCTTGAGGCTCGGCGGCGGTGCGAGCATGACAACGTGGGGAGCGACGCGTGGGGCCTGCAGTTGGGCGTAGGATGCCGGGCATTCTCGGTTGGGCAGCCTGGCCCAGGCGGGCGGCGGTGTCTGGGATGGTCGTCGTGGGCGAGCCGATCAGCCCCTCTGCACGACGAGCGATTGTCCCCGAGTGGAGGCCGAGGGGCGCAGGTCGCCAGCAATGGCACCAATGGTTACAACGGAAGCAGCGAGGACCAAATGGTACCATTGGTGACATTGGTGGAGACCCTCGCCCACCTCGCCCCATGGTCGAGGGGCTGGTCGACCTCGCCCATGAGGACGGGCCTCCATCCGGCCCACCCCGCCTCAAGGCCTTCTCTCTGCCTGACCGCGGTCGGCATGGGGTATCGGCATGCCTCCCTCGTGCCCTTCCTCGGATCGTCGTTCATCGCGTACGCCGGAGCCGCTCGCCCACCGCGCGCTGGGCTCAGAGCGACCGAGGCGGAGCCCGAAGCACCCTCGCCTTCCTGACGCCTCTCCAGGCGAGCCGTGAGACCAGCCCCAGCGCGACGATGGCGAGGGCCGCGGCGCCCACTCGTATCGCCGCTTCGGCGCGCGCTCCCTCGACGCCCGCCACGATGCTCGCCGCCGACCACGAGTAGACGATGGCGCCGGGCACGAGGCCCACGGCGTTGCCCGACGACCACCGGGACCATTTGAGCGGCGACACGCCCGCCGCCACGTTCACGCCCACGAAGGGCAGCGGGAGCTGGCGCACCACCACCACCGCGAGTGCGCCACCCGCTTCGAGCTCATGGCGTACCCGCGAGAACCGATCGTCGGCCAGCCACCGCTGCGCTCGCGCACGGCCCAGCCCACGCCCGACGAAGAACTGCGCGTGCGCCCAGACGTTCGCCGCCAGCCACCCGATGAGGCACCCGGGCCAGAAGCCCCACAGCGCCCCCGCGGTGACGAAGAACACGAAGGCTGGAGCCAGCAGCGTCGTGGCCCCGAAGAGCAAGAAGAAGAGCGGCACGAGCCAGCCAGCCTCACGCACCCGCCCCAACCGCTCGACCAGAGCCCGCGGCTCCCAGGAGCCCGGCGCCGTCATGTTCACAGCCACAATCACTGATGCCAGGAGAAAGATGAATAGAAAGGCGCGTTTCACCACCGCCCCGTTGTAGCGTTTTTCATTGCTACTAGGTGCCCAGGTCGGAAACTCTTTCGCCTATGCCCCAAGACACTCTGTCAGTGACCGATAATCGGACCGGGAAGAACTACGAGTTCAAGATCGAGAATGGCTGCATCAGGGCCATCGATCTTCGAAAGATCAAGGCCGACGCCGAAGACTTTGGCCTCATGGCGTACGATCCCGCGTTCCTCAACACCGCCAACTGCAAGTCGGCGATCACGTTCATCGACGGTGACAAGGGAGTGCTCGAGTACCGGGGCTACCCCATCGAACAGCTCGCCGAGAAGTCCACCCACCTCGAGGTGAGCTACCTGTTGATGAATGGGGAGCTGCCCAACACCGCGCAGCTCGCCGACTTCACCGACCGAATCACCCATCACACCTACGTCCACGAAAACATCAAGCAGTTCATGGACGGGTTCCGCTACGACGCGCACCC